>DIAV01000082.1:3830-4798 GCA_002415895.1 Anaerolineales bacterium UBA5069
GGTCTCATTTACCACTTACCATTTGCCACTTACTGTTGCTGTTACGCAGTCGCCAGCGCAGGCTCGCCCGCCACCACCGGCTGCGCGCGCACCACAATGCCATCGGCGGCGAGCACCGGCTCGAGCGCGGCGATGGCGGCTTCGAGCATGGAGTCATCCGGCTCGCGCGTGGTGAGCTTTTGCAGTTGCAGCCCNNGCGCCCGCCTCGTAGGCGTTAATCGTCTTGTGCTCGGCGCCGTGGTAGCCAAAGACGCGCGCAATTTCGGGAATGCGCCCAATCGCCCAGAGGTAGAGCAGGAAGATCACCAGCCGCAGCACCCCCTCGAGGATCGCATCGACCACGGCATGATCGCCCAGCACGTTGGCCATGAACTTGCTCAGCAGCGTGGGCAGCAGGAAGAAGAGCGCCACGCCAAAGAGCAGGCTGCCGGCCACGGTCGTCCATGCCACAGGGCCGGAGAATTCAACCTTCTCCTTGCCCTCTTCCTGTGCCGAGACCTCGCCGCTCCAGAGCAGCGCGCGCATGCCCAGGCCGAGCGCGTCCCAGAGCATGCCCAGCCCGCGCACGAAGGGCCACTGGCCCCACGTGCTGGTGTAGATCTTTGCGGTGAGTTCCTCGGTGTGCAGCACAATTTCGCCCTGCGGGTTGCGCACGGCGACGGCCATGGTCTTGCGGCCGCGCATCATCACGCCTTCGATGACGGCCTGGCCGCCATAATATTGTTTGCTCATAGGCAGGCAGTATAGCACCGCCCCGAGTGACGCGGAAAGGTTGGCAGTGGGCGTGTGGAGATACGGCCCGGCAGAGGAGCAATAGGGCTTCTCAAAAGTCAGGGATTCGCGCTTGCACGCGCAAACGGCACCTCACCCCCGGCCCCTCTCCATGCGGAGAGGGGAGCACAGCAAGCACGTCGCGTAGGCTGTCTCTTATACACATCTCCGAGCCCACCAGACTAAAGAGAGTCTCG
>DIAV01000093.1:0-1351 GCA_002415895.1 Anaerolineales bacterium UBA5069
AGATGTGTATAAGAGACAGGGTGAAGTCAAAGCGCATGCGCTCGGGAGCCACCAGCGAACCGGCCTGATGCACATGCTTGCCCAGCCGCTCGCGCAGCGCCGCATGCAGAACGTGGGTGGCGGTGTGGTTGCGCATAATGTCCCAGCGGCGCACGGTGTCAATCTCGGCCTCGGCGGGGTCTCCCACGCGCACGGTTCCCTGCACCACAGTGCCAATGTGCACAATCAGCCCGGGAATGCGGCGGCGCGTGTCCGTCACCTGCACGGACCATACAGGCTGCTCGGTGTCTTCCGGCCAGTAGTAAATCTCGCCTGTGTCGCTGATCTGGCCGCCGCTCTCCACATAAAAGGGCGTTTCGGGCAGCACTAGCTCGACGGATTCGCCCGCGTTCGCCTGCTCCACGCTGCGGCCGTCGGCCACAATGCCAAGCAGCGTTGTGTTGACCATGTCCACGTTCTCATAGATCAGGTGGCGCACGCCCTCTTTGCCCAGTGCGCCGGACGCCTGCAGGTTAGCAAGCAATTGCGCATAGACGGAGACATCCTGCGCCGTCTTGTCAATGGCTGTTGCGCGGCTCTGCTTCTTGGCTTCGGCCAACGCGGCGGCAAAGCCCGCCTCATCAATGGTGAAGCCGGCATCTGTTGCAATGTCGCGCGTGAGGTCCAGCGGGAAACCGAAGGTGTCCCACAGGTGGAAGGCGTCGCGGCCGGGGATGACGGCCTGCCCTTCGCTGCGCAGCGCAACCATTTGATCCTCAAGCAGCGCCAGGCCGGTGTTCAGCGTGCGGTGGAAGCGCTCTTCCTCGTCGGTAATCGTCTGCAGAATGTACGCTTCTTTGGCGGGCAGGTCGGTGTAGTGGCTGCCCATCTGGTCGATGACCACCTCGGCCACCTGGGCGAGGAAGGGCTGGTCGAAGCCGATGAGCTTGCCAAAGCGCGCCGCGCGCCGCAGGATCATGCGCAAAACGTAGCTGCGCCCCTCATTGCCGGGCAGCACGCCGTCGCCGATCATGAAGGTGCAGGCGCGCGCGTGGTCGGCAATTGCGCGGTAGCGATAGAGATTGGCCTGGCGCTCGGCGTCACTCTGGCCCGCCAACTGCTGGATGCGATCCATGATGGGCACAAAGGCGTCGGTGTCGTAGTTGTTGTCTTTGCCCTGCAGGATGCTGGCAAAGCGCTCGAGACCGCCGCCTGTGTCCACGCTGGGCGCAGGCAGGGGCACAAGCGTGCCGTCGGCCTTGGCGTCATATTGCATGAAGACAAGGTTCCAGATCTCCAGATACTCATCGTCCTTGTTGACGCCGTCTGCGACCTGCTTGTCCAGATCGCCCCAGTAGTAGTGGATTTCGGA
>DIAV01000093.1:1469-1729 GCA_002415895.1 Anaerolineales bacterium UBA5069
GGGCCGGTATCGCCCATGGACCACCAGTTGTCCTTCTTGCCAAAGCGCAGCACGCGCTCAGGCGCCGCGCCCGTCTCAATCCACAGGCGCATAGCTTCGTCGTCGTCGGTGTAGACCGTAAACCAGAGACGCTCCACGGGCAGCCCCAGCTTGTTGACAAGCAGATCCCAAGCCATGGTGATGGCGTCCTGCTTGAAGTAATCGCCAAAGGAGAAGTTGCCCAGCATCTCAAAAAAGGTGTGGTGGCGCGGGCTGGGGCC
>DIAV01000093.1:1774-5551 GCA_002415895.1 Anaerolineales bacterium UBA5069
CTGACGCGCATGCACTTCTGGCTGGTTGTGGCGCGCTTGTAGTCGCGCTTTTCCAGCCCCAGGAAGGTGTCCTTGAACTGGTTCATGCCCGCGTTGATGAGGAGCAGCGTGGGGTCGTCGGCTGGGACAAGGCTGCTGCTGCCGACGACCATGTGGCCGTGATCGGCAAAATAATCAAGCCAGTACTGGCGAATTTCGTTGGTCGAAAGAGATTTCATAGCGAGGCGCTCCGGCGTGCCCACGGGTCAGGTCTCGGAAAATTTGGTGCGGCGAGGGACGCAGACACCCCGCCGATCCTGCGAATTTTAGGCGAATGAGGGTGCTTCGTCAAAGCAGGCGGGTGTTGTGACCAAGCGGCGGCGCGCGTGCGCGTAAATCAGGGAGCATTGAGGCGCCGTCCGCGCACTGCCGCATTGCCTCACTTTGCATTTGCGCGCGCCTTCGGGTAAACAAGTACGGGCGCGCGATCAATTGCGGCGGCTTTCTGCAATCATCCTTCTACAGGCACGGGGATACGATATGGGTTTCTTTAAGCGTATGATGGGCGGCGGCACTGCACTCGACGGCGCCAAACTGGCGGCGTCACCCCTCCTTGCCGATTATGCACAGGTCCACCTGCTCAGCCACTTTGTCACGCCACAGCCGCTGCATTCACCAGGTGTGCGCCAGCGCTACAGCCGTGTGCTGCCGCAGCCCTATGACGAGACGATGCAGCGCTTTGTCAAAGAGGGCTGGCTGGTGGCGCAGGGTGACCGCTATGTCACCACGCCCGCGGCGCAACCCACTGTGGATGTCTATGCGGCGCGCCTTGCCGCCGAAAAGGCTGCCGTGCTGCCCAAAGTGCGCAAGGCGCTGGAGGCACGCGACACCGGCGAGGCGCTCGACCTACGCCGCCAGTACGAGGCGCGTTTTCCGCTGGGTGAGGCCGGCTGGACGGGACCGGAGCCGCAAATGAGCCACTCGGCGCTGACGCGGCGCATCCTCTTTATGAATCACTGGCTGCTGGAGGGCATGAGCCCTGCCACAGTGGATTGGCTGAAGCTCTACGCCGCCGAGCAGCATTTGTGGGGAGCCACCTGGCGGCTGCCCGCGGCGGAAGTGCCCGCAAACGTGCAGGCAGAGCTGGCCACGCCCGGCGTGGATGGCGTGGAAGCCGCCTATTGGAAGGCGTATCAGTTGTCGCTCTATGTGGATAACCATGAAACGTGGCAGCGCTGCAAGGGGGGCGACCACGTGCGCCGCCTTGAGATTGTGGGGCCGGACGACGAATACACCTGCGCGGTTTGCAAGCCACTGCTGGGCAAGGAGTATCTGGTGGCGCGTGCGCCCGAACTCCCGCCGCGCGAATGCACCAGCCCGCGCGGCTGCCGCTGTCGCTATGAGCCTGTGCTGGAGAAGATTGAGGAGTAGGAATGACAAGAATTGATCATTGATCAATTCTTGTCTTGAACGTCACCATCACCGGCCGGTGGTCGCTCTTGGTCGCGTCATCGGGGAAGTCGTTGGGGCGCACGATGATTTGGCCTGCTGCGGGCCACGTGCGCGCCCCCTGCCCTGCAAAGACAAAGTCGAGCACATCGTCATAGCGGCAGGGTAGTGTCTCGCCACACTGTGTGGGCACAATAGCGGACGGGCGCACCCACACCCAACGGTCGAGCGCCGTCATCAAATCAAAGCCCGCATCCCGATCTTCACGGCTCTCCCCATACTGCCAATCCCAATCGAAATTGTAATCGCCTGCGGCAATCAGCGGCAGCGTCTGCGTGGTGGCCCACAAGTTGAGCAGGCGCGCCTGCGTGTGGCGCTCTTCGTCGCGCGTGCGGTAGAGGTGATTGTTGACGAGCAGGAATTCCGCATCTGTGCGCGTGTCGCGCAGGTGCAGCACGAGGGGCGCGCGGGCGCGCCCGGTTGTGTTGATGGGCTCCAGTTCGTAACTCTCCACGAGCACAAAGCGATCTGCGTCGTAGAGCGTGAGCAGGGGAATCGCATCGCCCGATGCGCCCAGCACTGCGCTGAAATTGGCGTCTTCACCGGCTTCAACCGCTCTCTCCAGCAGCGCGCGCGCGCCTGCATTGTTCGTCTCCTGGAAGGTCCATAAATCCACGCCCTCGAAGGCGGCAATCTGCGCGGCAAGGCTTTGCGCATTGGCGTCCGCCATGCCCAGGTTCCATGTCACCAGGGTGATCGCGTTGGGATCTGTGGGTGCAGCAATGGGTGCAATGCCAAGCGCCGGTGTGGGCGCGGGCGCCGGCGCCGTGGCGCCGGGCGTGCCCAGCGCACGCGGTGGCGTGAGGGTCAGCCCCTGACATGCGCTTACGAACACAAGCAGCCAGGGCAGAATCAGAAGCACGGGCAGCGATCCAACAGGGCGTGGGCGGGGTTGTATGGACATAATGCCAAGCGTACAACAGACGGCGCGAGGGCCAAAAAGGCGTGTGGCCGCCGCACACTTGCGACAGCCACACGCACATGATAGCCACACGCACATGATAGCCACACGCACACGATCATGTTCGACATCAGGCGCAAGTCCATGCTTGCGTGGGCAGCCTACTTCTCAATGGGCAGCCGCACCGAGTTGCCCCACTCAGTCCACGAGCCGTCGTAGTTGCGCACGTTGGGGTAGCCCAGCAGGTAGGTCAGCGCAAACCAGGTGTGGCTGCTGCGCTCACCAATGCGGCAGTAGGTAATTACATCATTCTCGGGCCGCAGCCCCTGCCCCTGCTCGTAGATGGCGCGCAGTTCATCAGCGCTCTTGAAGGTGCCGTCGGGGTTGGCAGCTGTGGCCCACGGCACATTTTTCGCGCCCGGGATGTGGCCGCCGCGCAGTGCGCCCTCCTGGGGATAGTTGGGCATGTGGAGCAACGCGCCGCTGAACTCGCCGGGGCTGCGCACATCCACCAACTGCTTGCCTGCCTGCACATGGGCGAGCACATCATCACGGAAAGCGCGAATGGGCGCGTCGTCTCGCTGTGGCACAGGATAATCCGCCGCGGCGTAGGTGGGCACGTCGCGGGTGAGCGCCCGCCCTTCATCCACCCACTTTTGTCGCCCGCCATTGAGGATTTTGGCGTTGGTGTGGCCAAAGAGATGGAAGACCCAGAGTGAGTAGGTGGCCCACCAGTTGCTCTTGTCGCCATAGAAGATGACAGTTGTATCGGGTGAGATGCCGTTGCGGCTGAGCAGCGCGGCAAATTGCTCGGCGCTCAGGTAGTCGCGCAGGAGCGGATCATTCAGGTCATTCTGCCAATCAATGTTGACGGCGCCGGGGATGTGGCCCATGGCATAGAGCAGCGGGTCTTCATTACTCTCGACCACGCGCAGGCCGAGATCGTTCAAGTGCTCGGCAAGCCAGGCGGTGCTGACAAGCGCCTCGGGGTGGGCGTACGCCTCACTGGGATTTGTGCTCATGTCACTCTCCTGAGAAACTGAAATTGCGGTTGGATAAGGTTCGTATTAGGGCCGAGATTGTGCAGATCAAGGTGCAGGTTGGCTGCGCCGCAGGATGATTTCAATATAATACTATTTAATATTGAACGATATGTGCGTGTGCAGCGTGCGGCAGACTGTACAGTAAGCGGCGTCACGCGTCAAATCGCTTATCTGCAATCGATGAAGTCGGTCAATGTTCTGAAGCTCTCTTTGCATTGCATGGACTGAGTGCTGCGTCGTAAATACGTATACGTCGCGCCGCGGCGCAAGCCCGCGCGTACTTGCCGGTTGCACCACTAAGATTGGAATAGGGCTTCTCAGAAGTCAGGGATTCGCGCTTGCACG
>DIAV01000130.1 GCA_002415895.1 Anaerolineales bacterium UBA5069
CGGTGACCTCATTGACCTCGGCGTGGACAATGACATTGTCACCAAGCGTGGCTCGTTCTACAGCCTGGGCGATGTACGGTTGGGGCAGGGTCGCGAAGCTGCCAAGGAGTATCTGCGGCAGAATGGTGACGTTGCGGCGGAGATCGACCAACTTGTGCGCGTGCGTGCCGGGCTGGTAGAGAGCGCAGAGGATGCGGGCGCCGCAGGCGCACAAGTGGGCCGTGATGCCCTTGTCGCACCTGTCAATGGTGATCTGCCGGCCTGATTGCAGGGCACACGGGGCAATGCCCATGTGCAGCAGTGGACAGCGCAAGTCCTTCTTGTTCCATTAACGCAGGGAATCAACCATCGTAACGCGGCGCGTGTTATGACCGTGCCTGTATGCGCCAAGCATACAGGCGACGTGTCACCGTGGCGCAGCGCGTGGCAATGTGGCTTCAGGGCGCCGTGCCGCAGGATACAATGCGTCCTTGTCGCAACAGCGATTTCTGGCGAATTGATGGGCGCCGTGGCGTTCGCCATGGCGCCTTTTTTGCAACTCCATCCTGCACCGCGCGCTGTTGCGCCGCGATGAATGGACGCACGTACCTGCTTAATCCTGACTCATCTACGCACCAGGTTCACAGGAAGCTAATCATGGACATTTGGCTCGTTCTCCTGCTTGTGATTGCGGCCGCCGCAATCGCCGGCGCCGTGGGGTGGATTGTTGCCACGCCACGCGGCCGCGAAGCAGGCATCAAGGCGGAACGCATTCGCCAGCAAGGCATACTGGCGGGCGCAGAAGAACAAGCGGCGCGTATTCTCGCCGATGCCGAAACACAAGTGAAGGCGCAGCAACTTGCACTACGCGAAGAAGAGGTCCGCCAGCGCACAGAGAGTGACATGGAGCTTGGCCGGCGACGCAAAGAACTCGAGAAGATCGAGGAGCGCTTGCAGAACCGCCTCGACAGCGCCGAGAAGAAACTGGAGCAACTGGAGCAGCGCGACAAGCGCCTTGGCCAACTGCAAACCAAGATCGACCAGCGCAGCGCCAAGCTGGAGACCATGGAGCAGGAGTGGAGCGACGAACTCCAGCGCGTGGCCTCGATGACGCAGGAAGAGGCGCGCCAGGTTCTGCTGGCTGAAGTGGAAAAGAAGACGCGCAACGAACTCGCGCGCACAATCCGCGAAGTCGAATCGGAGGTGCAGGAAGAGGCCGACCGCCGCGGGCGCGAGATTGTCACGCTTGCCATTGAGCGCGTCGCCAGCGAGCATGTCTCCGAGTATGCCGTCAGCAGTGTGGACCTCCCCTCCGACGAAATGAAGGGGCGCATTATCGGCCGCCAGGGGCGCAACATTCGCGCAATTGAGCAAGCGCTGGGGGTTGACCTGATTGTGGACGACACGCCCGAGGCGCTCACAATTAGCAGCTTTGACCCCGTGCGCCGCGAAGTGGCGCGCATGGCCCTGAGCAAGCTTGTGGCTGATGGCCGCATCCACCCTGCGCGTATTGAGAAGGAAGTAGAAAAAGCGCAGCAGGAAGTTGAGCGCATTATGATGGAAGCGGGCGAGCAGGCCATCATTGAAACGGGCACGCAGGGGCTGCACCGCGAAATCCAGCGCCTGCTGGGGCGGCTCAAGTTCCGCACCTCCTTTGGGCAGAACCAGCTCTACCATGCCATCGAGACGGCCCACCTCGCCGCCACCATGGCCTCCGAGCTGCACGCCAACGTGCGCATTGCGCGCATGGGCGGCCTGCTGCACGACCTGGGCAAGGCCGTATCGCACGAGATGGAAGGCCCCCACGCGATTGTGGGTGCAGAGATTGCACGGCGCTACGGCGTCAACGAGGCGGTTGTCAACTGCATTGCCAGCCACCACGGCGAGGTGGAGCCGCAGTCAGTGGAAGCGGTAATTGTGGCCGCCGCCGACGCCATTAGCGGGGCGCGCCCAGGCGCACGCCGCGAGAGCTTCGACACCTACATCAAGCGTGTCACCGAATTGGAAAGCATTGGCAATTCCTTTAACGGCGTGTCGCAAACCTTTGCCATTCAGGCTGGGCGCGAGATCCGCGTACTCGTGCGCCCCGAGGCGATTGACGACCTCGCCGCAATTCAGCTCAGCCGCGACATTGCCAAGAAGATTGAAGACAACATGCAGTACCCGGGCCAGATCCGCGTGACCGTTGTGCGCGAATCGCGCGCTGTTGATTATGCGAAATAGCGCCATTCAGTCACCGAACCGGCGTGAAAAATCCACATGCCGGCTCCTTGTAATCTGTGCTGCGCTGTGCAGTTAGCTTGCTGTGAATGTGACCGTATCCTATACAGCGGCCTGCACGTCCTCAATGGTGAACAGGCAATTTGCCTACCCGAAACAGGGCATCACATTGCGCTTCGCAGATTACAAGGAGACGACACCCCATGGCTGACCTCATCAAAGTTTCCGCCCAATCTCGGTCGACGGCAGTTGCCGGTGCGATTGCGGGCGTTATGCGCGACTCCGGCTATGCCGAAATGCAGGCCATTGGTGCAAGCGCCGTCAATCAGGCCATCAAGGCGATCACAATTGCGCGCGGGTATCTTGTGCAGGATGGCTTTGACCTGGCCATTGTGCCCAGCTTCACCGAAGTGGACATTGAAGGCAACGAGCGCACGGCGGTACGCTTTGCCGTCTTCAAGCGCCCTGTTGACCTGACGCATACAAACCCCCAGAGCAACGGCAACAGCTAACAACAAATTATCCCCTGCGCACTCATTAAATAGAATGAGCGGAGCCCATTGGCTCCGCTCATTTTGTTTGCCTGCTCTCCGCCTGCTTCGTCTATACATGCAGATGGCATTCTGCGCCTAGCGCCGCCGCCGCCGCTTCTTCTTGCCGTTGCCCGCCTGCTCGCCGCTGCCGCCCTCCGTGCTGTCGGCGGCTGGCCTTGCCTCAACGGGTGGCGGCAGTGGTGCGCTTGCGGGCTGTGCAGCGCCTTGCGCTGCGGCATCCTGCTGCGCCTTCAGTTCCTTGTAGCGCTTGTTATCCTCTTCGGCCCCGGCGCGGCGCTTGGTGGTGCAGCCGCCGCAGGTGGAGCAACTGGCGCCTGCGGCCGTTTTGCTGGAGATGAGATCGGCCACGTTGTACTCGGCGTAGACCTGCCCCTCCAGCAGCACCGTCACCGTCTCCTTGAGGGGATGCACATGGCGCACGCGGCCCACGCCCTGGGGGGTGACAACCTCCGCCCCCAGTTTGGGCATCTTCTTGTTCTGCTCTTTATAAACAGCGTCCTCATAGGAGAGGCAGCAGAGCAATCTACCGCACACGCCACTGATTTCGTCTGGATTCAGCGGCAGTTGCTGGTTTTTGGCCATGCGAATGCTCACAGGCGTAAACTCGCGCAGCCAGCTAGTGCAGCAGAGCTGGCGCCCGCATTTGCCCACACCATCCAGCAGCTTGGCTTCGTCGCGCACACCAATCTGGCGCATCTCAATGCGTGTGCGGAAGATGCGCGCGAGATCGCGCACGAGATTGCGGAAATCAATGCGCGCCTCCGACGAGAAGTAAATGAGCAGCCGCCCCCCGTCAAAGTTGTAATCGCAGCGCACAACCTTCATGTCCAGATTGAGCTCGCGCACCTTCGTGCGGCAAATCGCCAGGGCTTCGGCCTCCTTGCGCTGCCACAGGTCGCGCTGCACCATATCCCACGCCCCCGCCTTGCGGACGACGCTCTTCATCTCGCCAACAACTTCTTCGTCGGCAATGGTGTGCGGTGGCTGCACCACCTGCGCCACTTCGACGCCGCGTGCAGTGTCCACCAGAACGAAATCGCGCGCGGCCAGATCAAGCAGGTTCTGGGGATCGAAGTAGTAGATTTTGCCAACATCCTCAAACTGTATACCAACCACAACGGGCATAAGGGGTTCCCCCGGTAATCAAGTCAAATCAAACAGAGTGCATCACGTCAGGTGAGGCAGACGCAGCAGCATCACGTCCAGCGCAAGGCGTGCGTTGACGTTTGTACGCAGGCTTTGCTCTACACGGCGCATGGTGCGGATGTAGTCGCGCACCTGCTCAGGGCGCAGCGCCTGGGCCTGCCGCTCCAGTTCGGGTCGAAAATCGGTATTGCAGCAGGCATCAGCGCCGCCTGCCTGCACCAGCATGACATCGCGCCACCACACCGCCCAAAGCTCCAGCATGGCATAAAGCTGAGTGCTGCGCCCCGCCATCTGCTCCGAGAGCGCGAGCCGCTCATTGCGGTCGGCGCGCAGCAGCGCCCACAGTTGCTCAAGGCGTGTCTGCCGCTCCTGCCACATCGCGGGGCGCTGCGCCTGCTCAACAGCCCAGCCCAACCGCCCCGCCGAAAGGCGCGCCAGCAGCGCAGCCTGCTCGTGCGGCACGTTCCAGCCCTCAACCAGCGCCTGGGTAATCGTCGGGTGGTCCAGCGGCTGCAAATCAAAGACCTGGCAGCGGCTGACGATGGTGGGCAGAACGCTTTCACGGTCCAGCGCAGTGATGCAGATGATGGTGCTTTCGGGCGGCTCCTCCACCGTCTTGAGCAGCAGGTTCAGGAAGCGGTCCGTCGTGGCGCGTTGGGCGTCCTGAATGTGAAAGAGCTTGTGCGCGCCCTCAAAGGGGCGCAGCCAGGCATCTGCAACCAGATTCTCAGCCTGCTCCTGATAGAGCTTGCCCGTAATCCGGTCGATCTTGGGCGGGTCGCCCCCGTCCATGGGTGCAACGGTGTGGTAATCGGAGTGGCTGCCGTGCGCCATGAGGGTGCAACTGCGACAATGGCCGCAGGGCTTGGCCTCTCCCGTGCAGAAGAGCGCTGTGGCAAAGGCGCGCACGAGCGTGCTCTTGCCCACCTGGCGCGGCCCCAGGAAGAGGTAGGCCTGACGCGTCCCACCCGGCGCAGCCAGCGCGCGCGCAAGGTTGCGCACAGCCCACCTGTGGCCATAAACAGGCCAGGCGTTCTGCGCGTTGGGATTGGGGTGGGAAGGCGAATGCTGCGCGACCATGAGCGCCTATTTTAACACAGGCGCGAGGCGAAACCAAGGATGTTAACAATAACGCGTGCCTTCGCAAGTTGTAGGTCGCGTCTCCGGCATGACACAGTTGCCGTTGCGGTTTGATGTGCGTGCAACACAACAACGGCGTCACGCCGGAGAAGTGACCTACGCGACGTACTTGCTGTTCTCCCCTCTCCGCATGGAGAGGGGCCGGGGGCGAGGGGCCGGTTGGGCGGG
>DIAV01000270.1:0-2910 GCA_002415895.1 Anaerolineales bacterium UBA5069
ATTGCCAGTGGGCGGCAATGCCGAATTCCGCCTCGCGGTGCATGTCGCGCGTGCGAATCTGAATTTCCATGGGGCGCCCGCTGCGGTGGCTGAGCACCGATGTGTGCAGGCTGCGGTACATGTTGTTCTTGGGGTTGGCAATGTAGTCGTCAAACTCGCCCGGGATGGGCCGCCAGATGCTGTGTACAACGCCCAGTGCGCCGTAACACTGCGCCTCGGTGTCCACCAGCACGCGCAGCGCCAGCACATCGTAGATCTGGTCAAAGCCAACGGTCTTGCGCTGCATCTTGCGGTAGATGCTGTAAATGTGCTTGGGGCGTGCGCTCACATCGGCGTCAATGCCTGCCTTAGCCAGTTCGCGTTCAATTTCGTTCCTGGTGACGATCAGCAGCTTCTCGCTCTCGGGCTGCTTTTGCAGGATCGCCTTCATGAGATCCTTGTAGGTGGCAGGCTCGAGGTAGCGGAAGGAGAGGTCTTCCAGTTCAGACTTGACGGGCCAGATGCCAAGGCGGTTGGCCAGCGGCGCGAAGATCTCCAGCGTTTCGCGCGCAATGCGGCGGCGCTTGTGCTCCTTCTGCCCGCTGAGCGTGCGCATGTTGTGCAGCCTGTCGGCCAGTTTAATGAGCACGACGCGCACGTCATCCACCATGGCAATAAACATTTTGCGCAGCGATTCGGCCTTGTGGTTGGCAATGCCGGCGCGCGCGCTGCCCATTTCGTTAATGCGTTTGAGCTTGGTGACGCCATCCACCAGCGAAGCGATTTCAGCGCCAAACTGATCGCTGATGTACTCGATGGTGAATTCAGTGTCTTCGGCCACATCGTGCAGCAGCCCCGCGGCCACGCATTGCGGGTCCATGCCCAATTCGATGAGGATGCCGGCTACAGCAATGGGATGGAGAATGTAGGGTTCGCCGCTCTCGCGCCGCTGGTTGCGATGAGCATAGCTGGCCAGCATGTAGGCGCGCACGAGCAGCATTGTGTCTTCGGGGCGATAGCTGTCGCGCAGCCCGTGCAGCAACCGCTCAATGGCGGCAATCTCCTCGGCGTCGGGTGCAATGCGAATGAATGCGCCCGGAATGATCTTCCAGGTTTGTTCCGGCTTGTCTGATTTCTCTGATTTGTCTGATTTCTCTGACTTGTCCGGCTTGTCTGATTTCTCTTTGGGGCCGACCATGGGCAGCGGATCGACGTTGCGCAGCGCGACAAAGAGCGGCTCGTAGGCAGGGTTGCCTATATTGCCTGCGTTCTCGCCGCTATCGGGCGCGGTTGCAGCCACGTGCGCGCCGCTGTGGGCACCACTGTGGGCGCCGTTCTTTGCAGTGCCATTGGCGCTGGGGGTCGTGACAGTGTTGTTGAGTTCAGGGAGCATGGAAGCACTCTCCTTGTCCGGGAAAGCGCCCGGAGACTGCGCGGGTCAACGCGGCAATCCGGCCGCCCCATGCCGCCAGATCGTCTACGCGCATCGTCATTCAATTGTAGCGTAAGGTGGCAAGGCTGACAACGGGAGCCAAAATGGGGTAAGAAAGGTGAACTGAGGCCTTGTGCAGGCGGCGCAGTGAGGACACCCGTTCAGCGACACGCTCAGCGACGCGTGACCGTTGGCAGGTACATGCGGAAGAACGTTTCGGCTGGGCGCGTTTCGACGGCGCCGCTGTCGCACCCATTGCCCTGTTTTCGCTGCACGCCACGCAGATCCACGGTTACTGTCGCAATGCACGCGGCCCCATCAATGGCAGGGCTGTCTGCGGTCGGGAAAACCAGCAACGTACCCATCGTATCCTCGACAACGTTCAAGGGCGCGCCCTTAAAATGGTCGGTCGAAGCCTCGTTCTTGAAGAAACAGCCAAGAGCGGCGTTGACATTGTCATCGGAGAGGACATTGCCGCCCAGAGATACGAATGCGGGCATCGGATCGGCAACACCATCCCCTTGATAGCAGGTATACCGTGCGACACTATTGATTACCGAGTTGCGCATGGTGAGGTTGCCATTGTTGATCACTTCGCCAAGCCCGTTCCCCGCACGGCCGAGAAACGTGACGAAGGTTAGTTCTACACGGCTTAGATTTAGCGTGGTGACCGTGTGATTATGCAGACTATTGGCATCAACGCTTTTGTTGTCGAGGAAGATCGTGTTCGTAATGCGCAGCAGGCCATCGTTGTCCACGGCGCCATAATCAGCCGTAGTATTCATGTTGGTAATAATGCAGCGGTTCAAGTCGGTCTCCCCGCTGTTGTGGAGCGCGGGCGCTGAGTTGCTGCTACCGTCGCGCATCAGACATTCGTCCATCTGTGCACGCGCCTTTGGCAGCACGCGAATCGCTCCCGCGTTGGGTGCGTCGTTTGCGCTCCATGTTGTATCTGTGAGGGTGGCGCTGCCTGCCAGGTAAAGCGCACCCCCTTCGACACTCGCCGCGTTCTGCACAAACGTTGATGTGGTGGCGGTGAGTGTTGCACCCGCCCCAATGCTGATTGCTCCACCGCGGGCCGCCTGATTGCCTACAAAGTGACTGTCGTCAATCCTGACAGTGCCCGTGGCAGCTACGGCGCCGCCCTGCGTGGCCGAGTTGTCGATCAGCCGCACGTTATCCAGGGTGAGCCGCCCGGCACTGGATATCGCGCCGCCGTCGCCGCTGACATCCGCGCCCGTGAGCGTCAGATCGCGCAGCGTGAGGGTCGCCCCCGGCTCGACAACAAAAAACCGGTTGCCGCTGCTCGTCAGTTGGATGCTGCCACTGAGGGTGAGCGAGATGCCATCTGCCACCGTAATTGGACTGTTGACGGCGAAATCGGTCTCGCACGCCACAGCCAGCGAACCGCCTGCCGGAGCGAGTTGTTCGAGCGCAGCACGCAGCGCGTTCTCGCTGCAGGGCGGTGCGCCTGCAACATCAACGGCCCTAACCGGAAG
>DIAV01000270.1:2928-8465 GCA_002415895.1 Anaerolineales bacterium UBA5069
GCCAGAACAGGTACGAGCGCCAGAACAGCCGTCGCCGCACGCAAGCAGCCGCGCGCGCGCATGCCAACCACGAACGCGGCCACATTGAGGCGCACGGGAGATATCTCCCATATCATAGTGATCCTCCGCGGGGCGAGAGTATTTAACCTCATTATACGACAATTTTTGCCAGAAAGCGGAAAAGGCTGGTGCTCCCAATGAGGGGCTGCCCGTTTGTTAGTTGCTCCAGCCGCAACCCATGTTGCCGCCAAACACAACGAAGCGCCCACGCGCCCGGTTCCTGCCGGCGCCGCGAACAATCCCGCAGCCCGGGCGCTTCAGCATGAAATTACCCTGTGGTGTGTCCCTGCGGGGTGTCCCTTTGGCGTGCCCTCGCTCGCTGTGGGATCAGAGGGCTTAGCGTTATGTCCAGGTTGCAGCAGTTGTCGTGTTGTCGTTGGGTCTTTGACGCGCTGTATCCTGTATGCTAAGATCGGCTCCATGCAGCGCAATGCGGTGTTGCCATTGCAGGTGCACAGTCTCTGGGTGCCAACACTGCCTATCATGCGCCATCTCGCTGCCTCGCAAGGTCGCGGCCCCGAGGAACCCCGGTCGTCGTTCAGACGTCTCCCATGCCGCTGATCAAACGCTATCCCAACCGTAAACTCTACGATACCGAAACCAAGCGCTACGTCACACTCGATGACATTGCTGCGCTGGTGCGCGCCGAAAAAGAGGTGCGCGTCATCGACAACGATTCGGGCGAGGACGTCACCAGCCTCACCCTGACGCAGATCATCCTGGAGCAGGAGAAGAAAAGCTCAGGCTATCTCCCCAGCGCGTTGCTCACCAACCTGATTCGCAGCGGCGGTTCCACAATTGAGCAACTGCGCAGGTCGGTGCACAGCAGCGTTGCCGGTGTTGCCAGCATGGGGGGGCTGACCGAGATCACGCGTCGCAGCCATGAGCTTGAGGCTCAGGTGAGCAACCTCTTCGAACAGGGCAAGCTCTCGGTTGAACAAGCGCAAAGTGTGCTTAGGCTGGACAGCCTCGTCAACGAAGTGCTGCATTCCCTCAATGTACCCACGCACGCTGATCTGCGCTCACTGCAGGAACAGGTTGAGTTGTTGGCCGCACGCCTCAAGGACCTGGACGAGTCGGCAGCAGTGGCTGCAGATGCAGCGCCGCAACACACCGGCCTTGAGCAAAGCACGCCAGACGCGTAAAGTGACTGTACAGTTCCCGGAACATCGCTGCGCCGTTGTCCGTTCACCCCTCAATGCTTCCTTGCTGCACCGGCGGTCCTCACTGCCGCGGATCCATCGATGGCACCCTATTACTACGAGCAGTATCAAAGTGACGCCGGCTACGCATCCATCGAGTTGAATGGCCTTGCCGCCGAGGAACTCGCCGGCGGCTTTGACGAGCCCGGCTTCAACAGCAGCGCGTGGAGCTATGTGCAGGAACGTGCAGCCAAACGGGACCCGCGCGACAAGGTTGCGCTTGTGCTCGCGGGCGGCGGTATTACGGGAGCCGTATACGAAATCGGCGCGCTGCGCGCGATTGACGATCTGCTTGTGGGGCTCACTGTCAACGACTTTGACATCTTCGTGGGCACAAGTGCGGGTGCGCTTGTCAATGCCTTTATCGCCAACGGCTTCACCCCGCGCGAAGTCATGCAGTTGATTGACAACCGCCACCCCGAGTTGCACGGCTTTGGCGTGCAGGATGCGTACAAGCTCAACATTGAGGATGCTGTGCGCCACCTGGGCAAGCTGCCCGCCGTCACGTGGTCGGTTGCGCGCAGCCTTGTGACAAATTTCCGCGATCTCGCCGTGGCCGATTTGCTCTGGGAGATGGCGGAGTTGCTGCCCACGGGCATTTACAACGGTGACGCGCTCGACACATACGTGCGTGCTGCGCTCGAAAAGCCCGGCTTTGCCAACTCCTTTACGCAGCTCAAGAACCAGCTTTTCCTCGTGGCCAGCGAACTGGACAGCGGCGCGCGCGCCGTCTTTGGGCGCGGCTACATGGAGGATGTGCCGATTAGCCGCGCGGTGGCGGCAAGCAGCGCTGTACCTGTGCTTTACCGCCCTGTGCAAATCTTTGAGAAGGATTATCTGGATGGCGGCTTGCACGGCAACGCCAGCCTTGATTTGGCAATCGAGGCGGGGGCAAAGCTTGTGGTGTGCGTCAACTCCATGGTGCCCTTCGATGCGTCAACCGTGCGCCCCAACGAGCATTACATCCGCAAACGTGGCTTGCAGGGGGTCATCAATCAGTCGTTGCGTACATTCCTGCACTCGGGTCTGCGCTACCATATCAAGAACCTGCGTGCCAAGTACCCCGACGTGGATATCATCCTCATTCAACCCGGGCAGGACGATTACGAGATGTTCACGCACAACCCCATGCACTACTCAGGGCGGCTGGCCGTTGCCCAGCATGGCTTTGAGACGGTGACAATGGGTCTGCTGCGCAATATTGAATACTATCGCGCGGTGCTGGCCCGCCACGATATTGCGCTGCACACCGATCTGCTGGAGGCCGAGTTGACGGCTTTGCGCTCGGGCCGCGCCACCCATTTGGGTGTTGTGGACGACCTGATTGTGGAGAGCAATGCGCCGCCCTCCCTGCTGGATGCTGTGAAGCATTTGGAGAGCAGTCTCACGCGTATGCAGGGGCATTTCGATAGCAAGGTTGCCGCAAGCAACGGCCACGGCGGCAACGGTAATGGCAATGGGGACAAAAGCCGCCACAGCAGCCACAGCAGCAACGGCCACGCAGAAGAGCAGAATCTGGTTATCGGCTAAGCGGGTTACGTGCTGCGTCTTGCACATTTGCCGGGGACGTGTGTAGCGGCGGCTTCAGCCGCCGTTGGTATGCACTGCGGCGCGCACTCGAGAACGGCGGCTGAGGCCGCCGCTACACAAGCCAGCGCGTAGTTGCCAGATGCAGCGTTCAGCAGCATTGAAAAACAAAAGGGGCAAAGGTCGCCACTGCGCTTGCCTTTGCCCCTTTTGTTTTCAGCCTTCCTGATCTGCGCTTCCACCCCAACTCACAACCTGCTCGGCGCCAAAGGTGTACGTTAAGGGCACATCAATTGCCAGTGCGTGCGCGTTGCCGCCGTCGGCGTCCATCACCCACAGCCGCCATGCGCCCGCCTCGTTGTTTTCTGCGCGATTGCTCAGGTAGACAATGTGTGCGCCGTCCGGGCTCCAGGCCGGGGACACATTGCTGGGCAGCTTGTCAACAAGCGTCGTCGCAGCTTGTGTCAACCCGTGCACGTTCGCGCCGTCAGCGTTCACGGCCCAGATGTCCCACTGCGTGGCGCCCTTCTTCTGGTAAATAATCTGCGTGCTGCCCGGCTGCCAGTCGGGGTCCTGGAACTGCTGCTGCAGCGGCTCAAAGATCAGCAATTGATCGGCGTCGGCGAGGCCATCAGCCGTGCGGCGCAGGCCTGCGCTGGATTGGTAGACGATTTCCGCATTGGCCGAGCCTGTGTCCCAATCGGCCGCCTTGGCGGATGTGAGCGACGGAATGTCGTGGAAGTTGTTACCGTTGGCGTCCACAACCGACAGTTTGTCGAAATAGCGCCTTTCGAGCACCAGGTTCGGCGGTGCACCCTTGGGGAAGCGCTGCGCAAGTTCGTCTTCGGTGAGGCATTCGTTTTGTCCCATTGGGTAGCATTCATAATATTCATCGCCGCGGCCAAAGAGAATCCACGCGCCGTCGCCGCTCCATTTGGGTGCGCTCAGCCGCCCGCGCTCGGCAAAGATCAGCCGCTCGTTGCTGCCATCGCTGCCAATCAGGTAGAGACCCGCCTCGCCACCCTCGCGCACAAACGCAACGGTGCTGCCATCGGGGCTTATGGCCGGATCAAAGCCATTTGTCAATGATTTTGTGGCGCCTGTGGCAAAGTCGTAAGTCCAGATCATACCGCCCGGGCTTTGCTGAAACGCCAGCGTACCGGAAAGTGAAGCCGCCGCGGCAACCTCTGCCGTGGCGGTCGTATTGGTGGTGGAAGCGACGGTGGGCGCTGCCGCTGCGGGCAGATCGGGCGCCTCCTCCAATGGCAGCGTTTGTGCATCGCCTGTTACGTTGAGGTAGCGCGCTGCGGCCCAGCCGCTTGCCCCTGTGGGCAGATCGACCTTGAGCCAGTCGGCAGCGTCGTTGCGCGCAACAGGCGTCACGGTGCTGCCCGCCGCGGCCTTCGCCACAATGGCATAGGCTGTGCCGGGGCCGGCGCGCACGTTCAGGTTGGCGGCGCTGGTGATGACGGAAGCCATTACGCCTGCGCTTGCAGTACGCGCGGGTGCTGCAACTGCAGCGGCTGTCGTGTCGGCAGCGGCGGGGCCTGTGGTGACGAGGGTCATTGTGCCGGCCTGCGCTGCAGCACTTGTTTGTGTCATAGTGGTCGATGTGGCTGCGTTGCGCACGGCATCGGGCAGGGTGGCTGTTGCCAGGTCGCCAATACCGTAGGCGATCACGGCGCTGCGCCGCACCCAGCCGCTGGCACGTGCGCTTTGCACGGTGAGCCACTGGCTGTCGCTGGAGCGTGCGGTGGCGCGCAGCGAATCGCCGCTATCCAATGTCGCCAGTGCTGCACCTGCGTCACTTAAGATGGGCGTGTTGGCCGCGGCGACAATGGCCGGAATGGACGCCGTTACGTCTGTGCCGCTGCTGGTGGCGGCCGCGCGTGGGGTCGTTTGTTCCAGTGCGTTGACCTCAGTGTTGATTGTGACGGGTGCCGCCTGCGCAGTGGCGCTGATTGCACCCAGGCCGACTGCGCTCGCGGCCGGTGCAGTGCCGGCTGCGCTCGCGGCCGGTGCAGTGCCGACTGCGCTCGCGGCCGGTGCAGTGCCACCTGCGCTCGCGGCCGGTGCAGTGCCACCTGTCGCTGTATCGGTGGCTATTGCGGGTGCGCCGGCGGGCGGGGCGGCGGGAATGCTCTCTGTTACAGCATTTGTCGCTGCCAGCGCGCTGCCTGGTGCGACCGCGGCCCCATTTTCTGTCGCGGCGCCCGGTGCCGCGCCGCGTGTTCCATTTGCAGGTGGCGCACCGCCCGGCGCAAAGGGCATGGCCCCTGCTGCTGCACCGGCTGCGGCTGTCGCGCTGCCGTCTGTGCCCGCCTGCTGTCCGGCGCGATAGGCCAGCCAGCCGCCGCCCGTCATCGCCCCTGCAATCACAAGGGCGATTCCAACCCAAAGGAGCATTCTGCCCCAGTTCCGGCCCCTGTCTGCCGTGTTCTCATGGCTTACTGCAACAGATTCGTCGCTCATTATCGCTGTCGATTTCAGTTGATAGACGCCCATAATTTGCTCCCAGGGCCCTGCTTGATGGCCCTCTCTCCTTGCCTGCTGCTAATTGCCACCCGGAGGCGGCCCGCCTGCACCGCCCATGGGCATTGCGCCACCCATGCCACCGCCTGGCCCGCCAAAGACATTGCTGTCGAGGTTGGAGGTCAGGCTGCCCACAACTTCGTCGCCGCTCTGCAATTGATTGGACTGCACAATGGTCCACTCGCCCTGCACGCCGGAGGTGGTGACCTGCAGCGG
>DIAV01000270.1:8503-12284 GCA_002415895.1 Anaerolineales bacterium UBA5069
GACGGCGTTGGAGGGCACCAGCCAACTGCCCGCGGCCACGCTCTCCTCGCTCGTCAACGTGGCGACGGCGTTCATGCCGGGCAGCACATTGGCAAGCGTTCCGTCTGTCAGCCGCACGGTGACGGGGTAACTGATTGCGCTTGCGCTGCTGTTGTTGGTGGGCGCAATCGCCGCGACCACGCCGGCGTACGTATGCCCCGGCAGCGCATCAAGCTCCACCGTGGCCGCCTGGCCCACCTGCACGCGCACGATGTCGGCCTCGGCCACGTCAATCACAAGTTGCAGTTGCGTGGGGTCTGAAAGCGTAACCACAATGCTGTCGGCGCTGCTGCGTACGCCTGGCTCCGCGTTCACGCTCATCACAACGCCAGCCACGGGGGCTGTCAGGGTTGCAGCGTCGAGGTTGCGGCTGGCATGCTCCAGTGCGATCAGTGCCTGCTCCAGGCTAATCTGCTTGGCGCGCAGGGCGCTCTCCGTCGCGCCCGCCTCCAGGTCATCGAGTGCGGCCTGTGCCGTGGCCACCTGGGCCTCGGCGGCGGCAATCTCGGCCTGCGTGGGCGAACTGAGCAGGGCATTCAACTGCACCTGCGCGCTCTGGATTGAACTAAGTGACGACTGCACAGCGGAGGCCGCCGTGGGCGCGATGGCCTCGTTGTAGGCTGCCTGGGCCGACTCATAGTCGATGGTGGCCGTCTGCAGCGCCACCGATTCGCTGCTCTCGCCGCCGCGCCATGCCACCTGATCGTAGGCGCGCTGTGCATCGGCCAGGGCAATTTCGTTCTTGCGCAGCGTCGCGCTCAGTTGTGTTAGTTCGTCGTCGGTAGGCCCCGCCTGCTTTTCGCTGTAGGCGAGCTGCGCCGCGGCAAGCGAACTTTGCGCGGCCGCGACTTCGGTGTCCGACGAGCCCGCCTGGACGTCGATCAGGTTCTGCTGCGCCGTCTCCAGGTTGGCCTGCGCCTCGCTGCGTTCGGCGGCGGTGGCGGGCGTTTGCAGATCGGCCAGCGCGAGTTTGGCGCTTTCCACATTCAGTTGCGCTTCCGCATAGGCGCGCTCAAGGTCAGTCGTGTCCAATTGCACAAGCACTTGGCCTGCCTGCACAGCATCTCCCACGTTCACGGCCACGGTGCGCACAATGCCGCCAACGCCCAGAGGCACGCTGCGCGTCGCCACCAGTTCCAAATTGCCCGAGGCGCTGACGGCGGACTGCGCGACGTCGAGCGATTGAATTGCGACGGTGGGCAACGCTGATGTCGCGCTGTCCGTTGCGGCGGACACACCGGGCCAATAGCCCAAATACCATGCCCCGGCTGCGCCCGCGCCCGCAAGCAGGATGAGAGTCAGCAGAACGATGGGCCAGCGACGGCCTCTTTTGTGTGTTTTGTTTGACATGGCAAAACCCTCATATGTTCACGTAATGAATGGTTAAAATTCCTGGCTCATGTTAGGCACCAAAACTGCTGGTACGCAGAAAGAGCGGAAAAGGCGGAAACAACATGCAGCACTTTCCTTCTGCTGATCACTTCAGCTTGTAAGGAGTGTGGCAATTTGCACCCCAATCCTTCCTGCTTTTTCCGTTGTTACCGCCTTTTCTGCGTACCAGTCGTTTTGCCGCAAAGCGCTATTCGTAACGCAGCGCCTCAATGGGATCAAGCTGTGTGGCGCGCAGCGCGGGGTACAGACCGAAGACGAAGCCACTCCCTGTGCTGACTGCCAGCGCAAGCATAACGGCCCATGGTTCAATCACCACGGTGCTGCTCAAACCGGGTATGAGGCCAAGCCCCCAGGCAACGCTGTAACTCAGGGCAATGCCAATCAGCCCGCCCAGTGTGCAGAGCACCAGCGCCTCGACCAGAAACTGGAGCAGAATGTCGCGGTCATGCGCGCCCAGCGCCTTGCGCAAGCCAATCTCGCGCGTGCGCTCGGTGACACTCACCAACATGATGTTCATGATGCCAATGCCACCCACCACAAGGCTTACCGCACCAATACCCCCCAGCAGCGCCGAAAGCGAGCCGGAGACATCACTGGCCATCTCCAGCAGATCGGCCTGGTTGGAGATGCTGAAGTCATTCTCGTCATCCGCACCCAGACCGTGGCGCAGGCGTAGCACCTGCTCCACCTGCAGCGCGGTGGGGTCCAAATCCTCCTGTGTCTTCACCTGAATGCCAATGCCCGAGATGGTGTAGCTGCCGCGCACACGCGTTACGTTGAACAAGCGGCCCAGCGCCACATCCAGCGGCACATACACCATGCTGTCGCTACTGCCGAAGCCCGAACTGCCTGTGGATGCCAGCACGCCCGTCACCGTAAAGAGCGCATCGCCCACACGAATGCTTTGGCCCAGAGGCTCCTGGCCGCCGAAGAGGTCGGTTGCCACGGTGGCCCCCAGCACCACAACGTTCTCGTTATCTTCCACCTGCGCCGCGGTGAGGAAAGCGCCGGCGTTGAGATCGAGGCCGTGCATGGTGGCATAGGCGGGTGTTGTACCCATCACCTGGTAGCTGCCTGCGCTGGCGCCATTGGTCAGCGTGGCGTTGCTCGTGTATTGGGGCGCGGCCAGTTGCACTGTGGGGAAGCGCGTTGCGTCGAGAATCACGCCTGCGTCGGCCATTGTGAGCGCGGCGCTGGAACTGCTGCCGCGGTTGCCCGAGCTGACTGTGAGCAAATTGGTGCCGCTGCTTTCAATGCGATCGGTAATGCTGGCGGCAGTGCCGCTGCCGATGCCCACTGTAATCAGCACGGCGGCAATGCCAATGATGATGCCCAGCATGGTGAGGATGGCGCGCATTTTGTGTGCGCGAATGCTTTCAACGGCGACACCCAGGTATTTAAAGATCTTCATGGTTGCCCCCTGTGGCTGCTGTGGCCGGCATGGCCGCACCAACTGCAAGCTGTGCGTGATTGCTGCCGTGTGCAGCAGCACCGTTCTGCGCGCCGTTGGCGATGGACGCGCTCAAGGGGCCAGCGGGCAACGCCTCGTTCTGCCCCGCAAAATTGGCGCGATCCTCAAGCACCTCGCCGTCACGCAGCGTAATAATGCGCTGGGCACGCGCCGCCACGCCCATGTCATGCGTTACCACCACCAGCGTAATCCCCTGCGCATGCAGCTCGTCAAAGAGAGCCAGCAGCTCGCTGCCCGTGTGCGAATCCAGTGCGCCGGTGGGTTCGTCGGCCAGGACAATGCCAGGGTTGTTTACAAGCGCACGCGCCACGGCCACGCGCTGCTGCTGCCCGCCCGAAAGCTCCTCGGGACGATGGTCAAGACGGTCACCCAGCCCCACGCGCGCGAGCGCAGCGGCAGCGCGTTTGGCCGACTCGCGCCCGGAGACGCCCGCGTAGAAGAGCGGCAGCCCCACCTGTTTGAGCGCCGTTGTGCGCGCGAGCAGGTTAAAGCGTTGGAAGACAAAGCCAATTTGGGTATTGCGCAGGTCCGCCATGCGATCCTTGCTCAATTCGGCCGCTTCCACGCCCCCAATGCGGTAGCTGCCACTGGTGGGGCGATCCAGCAGGCCCAGCATGTTCATGAGCGTGCTTTTGCCCGAGCCGCTGGCCCCAATGATGGCAATGTATTCGCCCGCGTTCACGCTGAAAGAGACCGAGCGCAGCGCGTGCACCTCTGTCTCGCCCATGATGTAGGTTTTGGTGAGCTCTTTGACCAGGATAACGGGGCTGGTGTGACTGGCGCCGTCTTCAGAATGGGAATGCGCGGTGTTTTGGTTCATAGGATATGCATTTGTCTTGCCTTGTGGGCCTTGCTCAGTTTGCTTCGGCATCAAACGCA
>DIAV01000270.1:12530-13736 GCA_002415895.1 Anaerolineales bacterium UBA5069
ACTGATCAGAACACAGATCAAGGCGGCAACAGCAGGGATTACGACGGCTACCCATCGTCTTCCGTCGTAATCCCTGCTGTTGCCGCCTTGATCTGTGTTCCGGCTTTATGTGAGTTGCCTATTGAGAAAAGGCCCTGCTGTCGCACTCAGGACTTCTCAAAAGTTGTCAATGGGCGGCGGCACGGGCGAAATGCACCTCATCCCCGGCCCTTCTCCATGCGCCTTGCTGACTTTTGAGAAGCCCTGGTCGCACTTGTGCTGGATTGACGCGTCTACGCTGCACGCGGTATCGTTGCAGGAGTAACCCGCGCAACCGCCATCCACCCGAATCGCATCAGAGTCCCGCCGAGTCTCACAGAAAGCACGCGAAATATCATGGCACTTTTGGCTGTCAACTTTTTCTCGCACGCGCTCAAAATTCACACCGCCGTCAACGTTATCCTGCCGCAGGAGGGTGTCTGGCCTGCACCTGTGGCGCGGCGACTCTATCCAACGCTCTACCTGCTGCACGGGCTGAGCGACGACCACACGATTTGGCAGCGGCGCACGGCGATTGAGCGCTATGTGGAGGGAATGCCGCTGGCCGTTGTCATGCCTGCGGTCAATCGCTCCTTTTATCAGGATGCGGCCTATGGTGCGGGCAACAGTGCGGCCTACTGGAGCTTTGTGAGCGAGGAACTGCCCGAGCGCATGCGCGCCTGGTTTCCGCTGGACGCCAGCCGAGAAGGCAATTTTGTGGCGGGGCTCTCCATGGGGGGCTATGGCGCGCTGCGCGTGGGCCTGACGCACCCCGAGCGCTACGCCGCGATCGCCAGTCTCTCCGGCGCAACAAACTATGCCCATCGTCGCATGAATGACCCGCTGTTGCGCAAGGAGATGCGCGCCATTTACGGCACGGCAAGCGGCATTAAGGGGGGACCGACAGACCTCTTCGCGCTTGCCGACAGGATGGTCGCGGCCGGTGTTGAGCGGCCGCGTATCTATCAGGCGTGCGGCACGGAAGATTTCCTGTACAAGGACAACATCGCGTTCCACACGCACCTTGCGCGGCTGGGCGTGGAGCATGCGTGGGTTACCGGCCCGGGCGCACATGAGTGGAGCTACTGGGATGACCAGATTGAGCAGGTGGTGGTGTGGCTGATGGGTGGGTGAAGATGGGAAATAGCAGCGCGCCGACGGGCAAACAGCAACCTCACCCCCGTGCCC
>DIAV01000400.1:0-1940 GCA_002415895.1 Anaerolineales bacterium UBA5069
TCCCTGACTTTTGAGAAGCCTTGCCATCGCCCATCGGGTGATTGCGGCAGAACGCAGCGCGTGTTAAAGTGATGCTCCAATGCATCACCAGGGGCAATTCTGCGAGAGACATCGTGTTCCCACCCCGCCCGCCTGCGCCCGAAACCGATGACGATCTTGTACGGCTGATTCGCCAGGGCAATCAGACAGCATTCATGGCAATGTACGCGCGCTATGGATCCGCCGTCTACGGCCTGGTGTTGCGCGTTGTGGAACTCCAACCCATTGCCGAAGAAGTGACGCAGGATGTCTTTCTCAAGCTGTGGCAACAGCCGGAGAAATGGAATCCGGAACTGGGGCGCTTCCCCGCCTGGCTCATGACGACGGCGCGCAACGCGGCGATTGACCGCCTGCGCCGCGAGCAACGCCATCGACTGGCCGAACCGACCGCATCGGAAATTGAGGCTGAAGAGCTGCGGGGTGAAGATTCACCCATGGACGCGCCCCAGTGGGCCACGGGCCAGGATTTGCGCGCTCTCATTGCAACCATGCCTCCAGAGCAGCAACGCTTGCTTGACCTCGCCTACTACAAGGGATTCACCCATAGCGACCTTGCGCAGGTGCTCAACATGCCTTTGGGCACTGTAAAGACGCGCCTGCGCGCCGCCATCATCCAGTTGCGCGGGCTGTGGCACGAGGCAGAGCGCCATCGCGCGCCAAGTTAAGGGGCGCGCACTGTGCAATCCGGCGTGAGGCCTGGTTGCGTTATATTGAGCAGGGAATGTGTGCAGTGTGGCCAGTGTGGCCAGTGTGGCCAGTGTGGCCAGTGTGGCCAGTGTGGCCAGTGTGGCCAGTGTGGCCAGTGTGGCCAGTGTGGCCACGCGCACATGCAAGCATGATTTGTGCAGGTGTGGAGCAACTGTGAACGATAGTTTTGGCTGGATGCAAATGTCAGAAGGTGGCGAGGCGGGCGCGTCGGGCGAATCTGCGCTTGGGCCTGTGCGCGATGCGGCGCGCGATGCGGCCCTGCGCGCCCTGATCCCAGCACATGCGCTGGGCGCGACCGACCGCGCCGACGCGGCAGCCATTGAGGAATTGGTCGCGCGCGATCCGGCGGCCGCCGCCGAATTGGCCTATTTCAAGCCACTGGGCAACGCCCTGCTCTACGGCGCAGAGGCTGTTCTGCCGCCGGCAGCGCTGGAGGCGCGCCTGCGTGCCGCAACGCTGCCGGCCACTGCACGCGCAGCGCCGCAGCCACGCCAGCCGGTGGCGGTGCCGGTTGCGCAGCCCACGGCACAACCCCATTTTCAACCAATCGCACAAACTGAATCCCAGCCACGCTGGAAGCGCTGGTTTGCGCCCGCCACCCGGCCCGCCTGGGCGCTGGCAGGTGCTGCGTTGGCGCTGCTTGTAGCAACCAACCTGTGGTGGGGTGCGCAGGCCGCGCAATTGCGAACGGCGCAGGCGGCGACGCTGGCCGCGCAAGCCGCAGCGCAGGCCGAGCAGAGTGCCGCTGCCACCGCGCGCGCCACCGCCGACGCCCAAATTGCCAAGTACAATCACATGTTGGCCGCCGCGGCCACTGGTGAGGCAGAAATGGCAATGCTGCCCGCAGCCGACGCAGCACCCACGGCCAACACCCACGCTATGGTGATCTGGATGCCGGGCGACAGTTCGGCCATGGTGATGGCGGAAGAGTTCCCGCCGCTGCAGCCGGGCGCTGTCTATCAGGTCTGGCTGCTCCACGGTGACGATCGCATGAGCGCCGGCCTCTTCTCAGTCGACGAAAGCGGATCGGCCATGATGATGGTGGAGAGCCCCATGCCGCTGGATACGCTGGATGGCGTGGGCATCACCATGGAGCCGGCGGGCGGCAGCCCCACACCCACAGGTGACCTGCTGGTGCGCGGCATCATGCCACAAGTGAGCGGGTAGGTAAGTGGTGCATCCGGTAAGTACGC
>DIAV01000400.1:1979-3931 GCA_002415895.1 Anaerolineales bacterium UBA5069
GCGGCTGAAGCCGCCGCTACGCAAGCCCGCGCCTTTTCTGAATGCACCACTTACCAATTACCAATTACCAATTACCCACTTCCCCAATCACCTAATCGCGCCGCAACTTGCGATAGGTGATGCGGTGCGGGCGGTCGGCGCCGGGGCCAAGGCGGCGCAGCTTGTCCTCCTCATACTCCGAGAAGTTGCCGGGATACCAGAAAACCTCGCTGTCACCCTCAAATGCGAGAATGTGGGTGGCAATGCGGTCGAGGAACCAGCGATCATGGGAGATGACGAGCACGCAGCCCGCGAAGCCTTCCAACGCATCCTCCAGCGCGCGCAGTGTGTTTACGTCGAGGTCATTGCTGGGTTCGTCCAGCAGAATCACATTGCCGCCGGACTTGAGCACTTTGGCCAGATGCACACGGTTGCGCTCGCCGCCCGAGAGTGTCCCAACGCGCTTCTGCTGGTCCGGCCCCAGGAAGTTGAAGCGGCCCACATAGGCGCGTGAACTCATTGTGCGGTCTCCCAGCACCAGTTGCTCATTGCCCTCAGAGATCTCCTCCCAAACGGTTTTGGTGCCGTCCAGCGTATCGCGCGATTGGTCTACATAGGCCAGCTTCACCGTGCTGCCCACCAGCACCTCGCCGCTGTCGGGCTGCTCCTGCCCCACAATCATACGGAAAAGTGTCGTCTTGCCCGCACCGTTGGGTCCAATAATCCCCACAATTGCGCCCGCAGGCACTTCAATATTCAGATCTTCATAGAGCAGCCGGTCGCCGTAACCCTTGCTTACGCCCGCTGCGCGAATAACCACGTCGCCCAGGCGCGGGCCCGGCGGAATGTAGATTTCGCGGTCTTCGTTGGCGCGCTCCTTGTTCTCCTGCAAGAGTTCGTTGTACGCGCTAATGCGCGCCTTGCGCTTGGTTTCGCGCGCGCGCGGCGTCATGTGCAGCCAATCAAGTTCGCGCTGCAGCGTCTTCTGGCGCGTCTGCTCCTGCTTCTCCTCCAGGGCAAGACGTTGCTGCTTCTGCTCCAGCCACGAGCTGTAGTTGCCCTTCCAGGGAATGCCGTAGCCGCGGTCCAGTTCAAGAATCCAGCCCGCCGCATTGTCCAGAAAATAGCGGTCATGGGTGACGGCGATCACCGTGCCCGCGTACTGCTGCAGGTGTTTCTCCAGCCAGCCCACAGACTCAGCGTCAAGGTGGTTGGTCGGCTCATCCAGCAGCAAAATATCGGGTTCCTTGAGCAGGAGGCGGCAGAGCGCCACGCGGCGTCGTTCGCCGCCGGAGAGGGTTGCCACCTGGGCATCGCCAGGCGGGCAGCGCAGTGCGTCCATGGCCAACTCGAGGCGGCTGTCGAGGTCCCACGCGTTCAGGGAGTCCAGCGTATCCTGCACCTCTGCCTGGCGTGCAAGCAGGGCGTCCATCTCGTCGGCGGTGAGTTCTTCGCCAAAGCGCATGTTGATCTCGTCAAACTCGCGCAAGGCATCCACAACCGGCTGGACGCCTTCTTCAACCACCTGACGCACGGTCTTCGTGTTGTCAAGTTGCGGCTCCTGCTCCAGATAGCCCACGGTGTAGCCCGGCGTCAGCATGGTCTCACCGTTGAATTCGGTTTCGACACCCGCCATAATGCGCAGGAGGGTGCTCTTGCCCGATCCATTAAGGCCGATTACACCAATCTTGGCCCCGTAAAAGTACGACAGGCTGATGTCACGCAGGACCTGCTTGTTGGGCGGGTAATTCTTTCCAACCCGCACCATGGAATAGATGATCTTTGTGCTCATGTGCAACCGCCCTCTGCGTGTGGCAAGCCTGTCATGGCTGCCCGTCATGAAAGTCTGTAGATTCGTCTGGCCCATCAAACCTGCGCGCTGCGCAATACACCTGATTGTGCGACGTGCAGCGCCCTATAGTACACGCACCGCCTGCGAAATGGCGAACCGCTGGGGCACTGTTGGGGATGCG
>DIAV01000400.1:4074-11112 GCA_002415895.1 Anaerolineales bacterium UBA5069
CCGGCGTGCGCCGGTGCGCGGCAGCTGCTTAGCGCTGTGCGGGTGCGCCAACGTAGGGCGGGCCACCAGCAGGCGGCGCGCTGTAGTAGGCAAGGCCGCTGAAGATAAACATCTGCGCAATCGTGCCGATGACGCCAACCACAAGCGTGAGGATGAAGGTCAGCCAGTTCGACGAATTGCCCAGCCAGCCCAGCACCGCCGGCCAGAAGTAGGCCAGCCCGGCGAAGATAATGCCTGCACCGGCAAAGGCCGTCCACACCATGACCATCAGGTCCTTGAAGAGGAAGTAGGCGAGTGCGAAGCCTGCGCCCAGCACCACGCCGATAATCACATTGATCCAACTCCAAAGGCCAATCCAGTCGCCCAGCATGTAGCCAAAGCTGAAGCCGATGAACGCGCCGCCTACGGTCATCAACACGCTCCAGTAGGCGTAGGCGAGTACAGCCAGTGCAACGGCAATGATCAGACCAAAAGTCCAGCCCCACACTGGGGAATTGGGGAAGAGGTCGCGGCCCAGAATGAAGCCATAGAAGAAACCCAGCACCGGCAAGATCATGCGGAAGATACCATAACCGTAGAAGGTTACGACCAACCCGACAAGAACACCCAGAGTACCCAAAAGTATGTTGTCAAGCATAGATTTCTCCTCGAAAGATAGTTCACGATGATGACTGCAATGTGCTTTGGCAACTTCGATTCATTGATCACTTCAACCCAGATGACTGCCTCGGCCAGGCGATTTGGAACAAGCGCAATTGTACACGCAAGTCGTATTTCATGCGACAAGCCGTTTTTTCCGTGTGCATTCGACACCATGGGTTTTGGTTCGTTACGTTTGCAGCGAGGTCTCCAGTGCCGGTAGCCTTGCTTCGCCGTTGCGCCCTCCGCCCGAAGCGCGTGGTGCGCTGCCTATGATACAATCGGGAGACATGGCCAGCGCAGGTCCGGGAAACAACCACTGAAATGCAGCAGGATCCATTTTCACCCCCAACCGAGATCGCTGATCGCACATGGGGCGAGCGCCACGCAGCCAAAGTCCTCTACGGTTGCCTGGGGTTGCTCGCCGTTCTGCTGATCTTCGCCATGGGCGCCGGCCTCGGCTTTGGTCTGGGCCGCCTCTCCAGCAACGCAACGCGCACGCCTGCCAATGCATCTGCGCCGGCCACCGATGAGGCCCAACGCGCCGACTTGCAGGCGCAGTTCGCCACCTTCTGGGAGGCGATGGATGTCCTCTACGCCAATTTTTACGGCGATCTGCCTGATGGCAAAGAAGGCACCTATGACGCGATTCGTGGCGTCGTGCGCGAATTGGGCGACCCCAATACGTCCTTCCTCTCACCCGACGAGGCCGACCTCTTCCGCACCAACATTCAGGGCAGCTTTGAGGGGATTGGCGCCCGTGTCGAGTGGGATGCAGAGGCCAGCACCGTGCGCGTGGTCGAGCCCTTCGAGAATCAGCCGGCCTGGAATGCAGGCATGCGCCAGGGTGACTTGATTCTGGCCATTGATGGCGAGAGCGTGGTGGGAACCGACCTCACCAGCGCGGTTGCCAAGATTCGCGGGCCGCGCGGCTCCACTGTACTGCTTACCATCCAGCGCCCGCCCGCGTCCGGAGAAGCAGCCACAGAGCCCTACGATGTCGAAGTCGAGCGCGCCACCATCGAATCACCCACCGTCACCACCGAGGCGTTGGGCGAGCAGGACGAAATCGGCTATATCCGCCTCTTCTCCTTCAACGAAAACTCGGGGGCGCTTGTCAAGCAGGCGGTCGAAGACGCTGTCAAGCGCGGCGCACAAGGGCTGATCCTCGATTTGCGCGGCAACTCGGGCGGCCTGCTGCGTGAGGCCGTCAAAGTTGCCAGCCTCTTTGTGGGCGATGAGGTCGTGCTCAATGAGCGCTTCAAGGATGGCACCGAAGAAGTCTACCGCAGCGACGGCAAGCCGATCACCACAGAGCTGCCGCTGGTGGTGCTTGTCAACGAGGGCAGCGCCAGCGCCAGCGAAATTGTGGCCGGTGCGCTCCAGGATAGCGGGCGCGCCACCATGGTGGGCGCTACCACCTTTGGCAAGGGCAGCGTGCAAATTCCGCAGACCCTGAGCGACGGCTCCATCATGCGCGTGACGATCGCGCGCTGGTATACGCCCAACGACCGCACGATTGACGGCACAGGGCTCACGCCCGACGTGGTCGTCGCCATCACCGAAGCAGAGCACGCGGCCGGCGCAGACCCGCAGCGCGACCGTGCGCTGCAGGAAGTGCAGGCGCGCGTGAATGGCGCAGCGCAGTCAACCGACGCAACAACGACGAACAAGTAGATTGGGTGCGCACGACGCGCCCCATGCACAAAGAGAGTGGCAGGAGCAGGCAGGGCAATGGCGAAGAGTGAAGACAAGGGCAAAGGCGGGCCGCGCACGGTTGCAACCAACCGCAAGGCACGCTTCGAGTATTTTATTGAGGAGACCTTCGAGGCGGGCATTATCCTCACCGGCACGGAGATCAAGTCGATTCGCGCCGGCAAAGCCAGCATTCAGGAAGGCTTTGTGCTCGTCAAGGACGGCGAAGCGTACCTGAACAACGTGCATATTGCCCAATACCTCCAGGGCAACCGCAATAACCATCCCGAGGTGCGCCCGCGCAAATTGCTGCTGCACAAGCAGGAAATTCGCCTGCTGCACGCGCGTGCCACACAGCGCAACTGGACCATCGTGCCGCTGCGCATCTACATTAACGAGCGGGGCAGGGCCAAGGTGGAGATTGCATTGGCGCGTGGTAAGCAGTTGCACGACAAGCGCCACACCATTGCCGATCGAGACAACGAGCGCAACCTCAAGCGCGCCATCAAGGGCGAGTACGAATAGTGCAACGATCGCACCGCGTATTATCTCGCATACAGCGATGAATACGGCGATCTATGGCATGGCGCACGTGACGCTACCATGAAGACGCAGGAACCCGATCCCGAAGCGATTCAGTTGGCGGCGCTTGCTGGCGAGGAGCGCATCAACTTCGCGCGCACGCTGCTGACGCCCAAAACGCGGCGCGACACCCTGCGCACTGTGCTGGGCCTGCTGGCACGCACGCCGCACGACGAGGCCCGCGCCCCACTGGCCGAACTCTTTGCGCATTATGCGCGCAAAGGCGGCGCGCATGATTATGGTGGCTACGTGCGCGCCGACATTGTGCGCGCGCTGCGCCCCATTGCGCGCCCGGCCGATGCGCCGCTGCTTCTGCGGGCATGCGCCACCTGGGAATTTCCGCCGCCCGCGTTTGTAGAAGAGGGCGCATTACTACGCGCAGCCGGTCTCGTCGCCCTGGCGGATTTGGACGAGACGCTTGCACGACTTGAGGCCGCGCGCCTCCTTGTCGACGCGTACACCGATGCCAACTCCGGTGAGCCGGCCCTCACTGCCGCGCGCACGCTCGCTTACTTTGGCGACCAGATCGCGCTCTACCAGTATGCAACAGACATGCAGCGCGCACAGGGCGAGGGCGCACGCGCAGACGTTGCCGGTGAATGCCTGCGCGGCCTCACGCAGTTACCGGTTGCGCTGCTGCCCTTGCTGCTTGATCGCTATGGCACAGACGCTGCACCCGCGGCGCGCCTCGGCCTCTACGATCTGCTGCTGCGCCACACGGACGGCCCGCAGGCTGTCGATTTCCTCATGGGCGAAGTGCGGCGCGCACCGCTGGAGCTGGCGCACTATCTGTTGCTGGCGCTGGTGGCCGCGGGCAACGACACCCTGTTGGCTGAAACCGTGCAGGCGCTCGGCCTTGTCAGCGACCCCGCCCGCCGCGCCCAGGCGCGCGAGGCGCTCGATCTCGTGGTGACGCGCAGCGATGTGCAGGCGCTTCTGAAGGCGTGGAAGGTAAAGGCATAATTGATCACGGAATGTTGATCATTGGAATCCCCGCGCGGTGGCTGTGCTTCCCTCGTCGGGCGGCTCTGCATGCGCCTGCACAGAGCGTGCAATAGCCCTGGAGAAGACCAGTCGTGCTGCATACGCAGAGTTCATCGATGATCAATCTTCCAATATCCATTCGCAACGTTCGTACCCTGCCCACCCAATGACAACGATCTCGTCGCCGTCGCCTGTGCAACGCTGGCTGCTGGCCGCCCGCCCCAAAACGCTCCCCGCAGCCGTCGGACCCGTGCTTGTCGGCACTGCTGTCGCCTATGCGGATGGGCACTTTGCCCTCTGGCCCATGCTGGCAGCGCTCGCAGGCGCGCTGCTCCTGCAAATTGGTAGCAACTTCGCCAATGATTACTTTGATTTCTTCAAGGGGGCCGACACCCACGCGCGCCTGGGACCAACACGGGTGACCGCCGCCGGACTGATTACCCCGGCACAGGTGCGGTGGGGTATGGTTGTGGTATTTGGACTGGCTGCACTTGTGGGTGTCTATCTTGTCTACGTGGGCGGCTGGCCCGTCCTTGTACTGGGTGCTGCGGCCATTCTGGCGGCGCTGCTCTACTCGGGCGGCCCATTGCCCTATGGCTACTATGGGCTGGGCGAGATTTTCGTCTTCCTCTTCTTTGGTCTTGCAGCCGTCGTGGGCACATACTACGTACAGGCGCTCACGACAACCGCGCAGGTTTGGCTGGCGGCGGTGCCCGTGGGCGCACTCATTACAGCCGTGCTGGTCGTCAACAACTATCGAGACCGCGCCACCGACGCCCAGGCGCACAAGCGCACGCTGGCGGTACTCCTGGGCGAGCGCGGCGCACGCCTTGAGTTCCTGGCGCTGCTTCTGGTCGCCTATGCCGCCGCCGCCCTGCTCGCGCTCGATTCGCTCTGGCTGCTGCTTCCCTTGCTCAGCCTGCCGATTGCCTTCCGGCTTGTGCAGGATGTGCGCACGCAAACAGGCCGAGCGCTCAACAAGACGCTGGCCGGCACGGCTCGCCTTAGCCTCATCTTCAGCATTCTGCTCAGCCTTGGATTTGTCATTGCTTCCCTATGAGTGATGCCTACGACCCCGTAACGGTCTTCCACCTTGAAATGCTCGACCCCGCGCGTTTGCGCCCCAGCACGGCCACGCCTGCCGGTCTGGAAATTGTGCAAGCCATGCTGCCCTCGCCGGAGTTTGGCCGCTTCCTCTACACCGCCGTGGGCGGCGATTGGTTCTGGCGCGACCGGCTCACGTGGGACTACGCGCGCTGGATGCAGACGCTGGGCCAGCCCGGTTATGAAACGTGGGTTGCATACCTCTACGGCACGCCCGCCGGCTACTACGAGCTTGAGGTGCAGGAGGGTGGCAGCATTGAAATCTGCTACTTTGGCCTGCTGCCCCATTTCATAGGCAAGGGTGTAGGCGGCCGCCTGCTCACCCACGCAATTCAGCGCGGCTGGGCGAAGGGCGCGCTCCGCGTCTGGGTGCACACCTGTTCGCTCGATCACCCGCGCGCGCTGGCCAACTACCAGGCGCGTGGCCTCACCCTCTTCAAAGAGGAAACAGTCTATGTGCTGCCGCTGGGTGAGACACCGGGCGCGTGGCCGGGGGCCAGCCGCCCCGGCGTGCGCTAGGTCCAACTCGTAGCAAAAGACCACAGCTTGATGGCCAGGGCGCACGCTGCGCAAGGAGGTTGGAAAGCACAGACTATGTAGCAACAACGCGGGGTGTGGAGATCTGGTGTCATCGTAGATCACGGCATCACGGCCCCAGCGTTGAAATTGCATGCCTAAACATCCTGAAATTCTGTCCTGTTCAAGTTCTTCGTTTTCATCACCATTCCCAAAGGAGGCTGCAATGACGCAGCAAAATCCCCGCAAGGTTGTGATCATGGGTGCCGCCGGGCGCGATTTTCACAACTTCAACGTCTTCTTCCGCGATAACGCCGATTATCAGGTGATGGCCTTCACGGCCACCCAAATCCCCAACATCGACGGTCGCCGCTATCCCGCGGCGCTGGCAGGATCGCTGTATCCTGAGGGGATTCCCATTGAAACCGAGACCGATCTCGAGCGCGTGCTCACGGAAACAGGCGCCGATCTGGCCGTCTTCTCTTACAGCGATGTCACCTATGAGCACGTCATGCGCACGGGGATTCGCGCCATGGCCGTGGGCGCCGACTTCATGCTGCTTGGCCCCGAGCACACCATGGTGAAATCCACCAAGCCCGTGATTGCCATCTGCGCCTCGCGCACGGGCGCAGGCAAGAGCCAGACCAGCCGCCGCGTCGTTGGCATCCTGCGCGCAATGGGCAAGCGCGTCGTGGCCGTACGCCACCCCATGCCCTACGGCGACCTCGCGAAGCAGGCCGTGCAGCGCTTTGCCACCATGGATGACATGGAATTGCACGATGTGACGATTGAAGAACGCGAAGAGTATGAGCCGCATGTGGTTGCCGGCGGCGTGATCTACGCCGGCGTGGACTACGAGGCCATTTTGCGCGAGGCCGAAAAGGAAGCCGACATTGTCATTTGGGATGGCGGCAACAACGATCTGCCCTTCTATAAGCCCGACCTGCTCATTACCGTGGTGGACGCGCTGCGCGCCGACCATGCCATTCGCTACTATCCGGGCGAACTCAACGTGCGCAACGCCGATGTCATCGTCCTCAACAAGATCGATACCGCATCGCTCGATCAGATCGAGCTTGCGCGCAGCACCACCGTCGCGCTCAATCCCAACGCGATCATCATTGACGCAGCCAGCCCCATCACCGTGGAGAGCGGCGCCCAGGTGCGCGGCAAACGCGTGCTCGTGATTGAGGACGGCCCCACCCTCACCCACGGAGAAATGAAGATTGGCGCGGGCTGGGTGGCCGCGAAACGGCTGGGCGCAGCCGAAATTGTGGACCCGCGCCCCTACGCCATTGGCGCGCTGGCCGAAACCTATGCGAAGTATCCGAACACGGGCACTGTGCTGCCCGCCATGGGCTATGGCGCACAACAAGTGGCCGACCTTGAAGCGACCATTCGCAACACGCCCCATGATGTCGTGCTGATTGCCACACCGATTGATCTGCGCCGTCTCGTTACGTTTGACAAGCCGGCCTTGCGCGTGGGCTATGAGCTTCAGGAGATTGGCGAGCCAAC
>DIAV01000400.1:11197-11865 GCA_002415895.1 Anaerolineales bacterium UBA5069
CGGAAGCCTCGCTTTCATTTGTAGCCAATAGGGACATTCGTCCCCTGCGTTAAGTGACGCCTGTCCATAGCACAAAATGGCGCATCGCGCTAAGGTAAAGAACAAGGTTTATACGTCCTGGCGCTTTCAGCCTCCCTGCCCCAGCGAGGTGTTCACGTGAACTATCGCAAACCCCGACGTTCGCCCCACGCCCTGCAACTTCTGCTCATACTTGCCGCGCTGTGGGCATTATTTGCCGCTGCGCCGGTGCACGCACAGATTGGCCCCGAACCGCCGCCCCCCGCTGTGAGCGCCGACAAGCCCCCTGTGTGGGTAAGCATGGACGGCGCAGGTAACCCGCTCATCCACCTCTACGTCTTCCACTCACTGACGTGCCCCCACTGCCGCGAGGCAATGCCCTTTATCGAGTCGCTGCCCGCAACGCACCCCTGGCTGCGCCTGCACGCCTTTGAGCTCTCCGAGTCGCAGATCAATGCCACGGGTTATGTCCAGTTTGCCGAGTACCTGGGCGAGCAAGCCATGTATGTGCCCGCCTTTTTCTATTGCGAGCAAATGATTACCGGCTACGACACCGCCGCCCAAATGGGCGCGGCCATTGAGGCCGAGCTGATCGCGTGCCACGAAGCCGCAGTTGCCGATGCGCAAGCCGCCACCGCTGCCGTGCCCGC
>DIAV01000400.1:11940-21225 GCA_002415895.1 Anaerolineales bacterium UBA5069
CCGCTGCCGTGCCCGCCGCCGCGAGCACAGATGGCGCAGCGCTGCTGCCCGCCGACGCAACTGCCCGCCCCGCGCCCGCAGCCGAAGCAATCACAATCCCCGTCATCGGCGCAGTCACGCTCGATTCGCTCTCGCTGCCCGTATTGACTGTGACACTGGCCTCGCTCGACGCCTTCAACCCCTGCGCGTTCTTCGTGCTCATGTTTCTGCTCAGCCTCATGGTGCACGCCAAGAATCGCAAGCGCATGTTGCTGATTGGTGGCGTCTTCGTGCTCTTTTCGGCGCTCATCTACTTCGTCTTCATGGCTGCCTGGCTCAACGTCTTCCTGCTGATTGGCGAATTGCAGATGATTACGTTGATTGCGGGCATCGTGGCCGTCATCTTTGCCTTGATCAATATCAAGGACTACTTCTGGTTCAAGCAAGGGGTGAGCCTTGGCATCCCCGATGAGGCCAAGCCGGGGCTCTTCAAGCGCATGCGCGGGCTGGTCAGCGCCGAAAGCCTGCCGGCCATGCTCGGCGGCACAATTGTGCTGGCCGTTGCCGCCAACAGCTACGAGCTGCTCTGCACCTCCGGCTTTCCCATGGTCTATACCCGCGCGCTGACGTTGACGGACCTCACCACGGCGCAGTTCTACGGTTATCTGACCCTCTACAACCTGATTTACATCATCCCTCTGCTCATCATCGTAGCGCTTTTCGCTGTGCGCTTTGGCTCGCGCAAGCTGAGCGAAAACGAGGGGCGCGTGCTCAAGCTGCTTTCGGGGATTATGATGTTGTCGCTGGGGATTACGCTGGTCTTTGCCCCCGAGGCCCTCAACAACCCTGTCACCGCAATTGGCCTGCTGCTGATGACGCTGATTGTGACATTTGTGATTGTGCAACTGGAGAAATGGCGAACGCATGGCGGCCACGGTGCGCCCAAGCGCCACGCCTGACGCGCAAGCGAGTCACAAATACAAGGAGGGGCGGCCATGGCCGCCCCTCCTTGTATTTGTGCATGACGCACTCATAGACGCCGGTTCGTAGCCAGTGCCCAGGCGATGCATCGTGCAGATGCATTGCGTACTGCGCGATGCACTTACGACATGGACCTCACAACAACGTGTGCGCCAGCGCTTCCAACCCGGCCATGTCGTCCTGCTCAAACCATTGCAGCAGCAGGCGCGCAACCCCTGTCTCGGCCACACGCGCCACCTGCTCCTTAACGGCGGCGGGCGTGCCGACAATCGAGCCATGCGCCTGCAATTCCGCGGGGTCGCGCCCGCGCAGCCGCTCGCGCAATTGCGCGTCGTCGCGGCCAAAGACCAGCCCATTCATCAGCGATCGCCGCACGGCGCCCAGTGCGCGGCCCTCTGCCCGCAGCAGATCATCAAGATGCGCGTTCACTTCGATGAAACGATCGGGCGCAAGATACACGGCGTTCCACTCTCCGGCATATTTCGCCACCAGCGGCAGTGTGCGCTTTAGCCCGTTGCCGCCAATCAGCAAACGCGGGCCGCCGGGCCGCTGCGGGCGCGGCAGTAACTGCGCCCCCTGCAACTGATAATAGGCGCCGTTGAAGTCGACAGGCGCAGTGCTGTTGAGCAGACTGTGCACAACCTCTACGCCTTCGCTGAAACGATCCATGCGCTCGCCCAGCGGCAACAGCGGCAGGCCAAACAGGGCGTGCTCCCGCACCTGCCAACCAGCGCCAATGCCCAGCACCAGCCGCCCATTGCTCAGGTCGTCCACATCCTTGCCCATGCGCGCCGTAAAGATGGGGCTGCGAAATGAGAAGGGGGTGACCATGGAGCCAAACTCAATGCGGCGCGTGTTGCTTGCCAGCCATGTGAGCGAAACCCACAGTTCCAGCGAATCCTTATCGGGCGGCTCCTGATTGGTAAAGTGGTCCGACCGAAAGAGCGCAGCAAAACCCAGTTCTTCAACCAGCGGTGCAATGCGCTGCCAGCGGGGCCAGGTCAAGCCATCCTGCCCCTCGATCATGATTGCGATTTCCATGAGTGTCTCCGCATTGGCGCACACGCGGCTTTTCGCCACCGCCCGCACGCGCTGTAAAAGTGAAGGAGGTGGACGCACTGTCCACCTCCTTGCAGCAAATCTAGGCAATCTCCTGCGTGCGCGCTAGGGCCTGAAGGCGCTGAGCGCAGCCGCCGCCTGTGCAACCGATGCATCGCCCTGTGCAATTGCGCTAAAGGCCAGATCAAACTGCGCGGTGTCACGCGTCTGCACACCGGCCGTCAGCAGATCGGCAGCCTGGTTATACTGCGTGACGGCACTGGCCAGCGAATTTTGCGCAGCGGCAAAGCGCTCGGGCACGCTGAGGCGCGCCACCGCTGGTGAGGCATTGCGCAACAGTTGAATGGCCGTGTTCATATCGGTCACCCATTGCTGATCGTCAAAGACAGCCGTGTTGCCGCTGGCCGATGTGACGAGGCGATCGATTGCTGTGAGCGCGCGCTGGTAGTTGGCCACAATATTGTCGAACTCTACCAGGTAGACATTCTCGTCCACCGTGAGCGTAACCGGTTGCGCGGTGGGTGTGGGCACGGGTGCCGCGGGCGTGGGCGTGGGCAACAGCGGCGCTGTTGGCGTTGTCGTCAGTGCAGCCGTGCCCGTCACGGGCGTTGTCGCCGCGGGCGATGTGGCTGTGGGGATCACAGCGTCCGCCGCCGCCAGTGTAGGTGTGGGCGGTGCGTTCGGATCATACACCGGGATCGTCTCGACAGCAGGCAGCCCCTGCACCAACTGGACGGCGATCCAACTGTTGCTGTCGAGTAGCAGCCAGCCGCCTGTGGCATCGCGCGCTGTTACAACGACAGTCTGGCCCAGCGTGGTGTTGCCCGCAATGTCGAAGTTCGTACCAGGACCCGCACGCAGGTTGGCATTCGTCGTGGTTGTAACACTCACCGGCGTGAAGGGCGGCAAGGTTGGCGTGGGCGTGGGTGTAGCCGTAGGTGGCGGCGGCAGCGGTGTGGGCGTCGGCGGCGCGTTGGCGGCTGCCTCACGCAGGGCGGCGGCGATGGTTTCGTCGGCAGTGATCAGGTCCGGCGGCGCCGCACCAAAGACAACCACCGCAATCCAGTTGCCATCCTGCAACAACAGCCAGTCATTGGCGGCGTTCTTGCCCACCACCGAGAGCACCGTCCCACCGGGGACCGTCTCTGCAATCTCGCCATTCAGGTCCGGCGTGCTGCGGATGTTGGCAGTTACTGGCACAGTCACCGTCACCACGTTGAGGGCGTTGATGTCAATCGGCGTCGCAGTGGGCGTGACCGCATCCGTCGGCGTCACTTCCTCTGTGCCCGTCACCGATGTCGATTCAGTGAGACCATCCGTAAGCGTGATTTCCTCCGTGGGTGTCATCGGGAAGGCCGTGTATGTCACGGGCAGCACCGACGCGATCGCCGTCGACGGCGCGTTTACGGTGATTGACACCGGCAGCGTCATCGAGGGCATACCCGAGAAGCGCAGCACGAGAATCGCGGGCACTGTACTTGTCAGCGTGTCGGTGACGATAAACTGGAGGTCAATGTCCATGGTAATGCCCACGCCATCGAACACAGGGGGCACGGATGTCAGGAGCGCCGTGGGCGTTAAAGCAAGAATGTTGGTCAGGGGCAGCGCCGCCGTGAGTGGCAAGGCGCCCGTCAACGGCAGTGTGTTGGTCAGCGGAACCAGGTCGCCAACAACAGGCGTGCCCGCCGGCACAGTCAACTCTACAGTGGGCAGCGCGCTGCTGTCGGGGGTTGTGAGTGCGTCGGTAAGTGGCGCGGTCAGCGTCAATGCAACAGAGTCGGGCGTCGTGGTCAGGGGCAACTCTGTGGTGACGGGCAGCAAGCCCGTGATCACGGTCGCGCCTGTAATGGCATCCGTCACAGTGGGGGCAACGCTCAGAGTAACGCCCGTCGACGCGGTCACGGTGTCGGTTGCGGTAACAGACGTGGCTGTGGGTGCTGGCCGGGTGGGTGTGGCGGTGGCGCGCGCGGTGGGCGTCAGCGTGGGCGTTATAGTTGAGGCAACCGCAGCCGTAATCGGTTCACTTGTGGTTGGCGTCGCCGTTACCGTGACGGGGCGCAGCAGCGAGAGTGCGATTGTAATGGGAACCTGCTGGCGCACGCGTATGAGCAGCGGCTGCGTAAAGGGAACCCCTGCTTCGAACCCTGGATCGGCTACGGGCTGTGCGGTGGCGTCGGCGACGGGCGCGATGGGCGTCGCATCCGCCTGGAGCGGGCGCGCGGCCTGGACATCGGCCAGTTGAGTCAGCAGAAGAACGAGCAGTAGCGGGGCGATCAGAAGCAGAGAAAGGCTTTTCCGTCGCATATGAGCCTCCGTCAGAGAGTGGGTGCGAAGAGAGTGGAGACAGTCCGACGCTTTACAAATAGATTAACCTGTACTCGAGGATTTGTAAAGTCGTCTTCCAGAGTAAATCAGGAGAGGCCAAAGGGCCACCTGCATGGTTTGCTCCACCCTTCACGTGGCCTCCAAAAGCCATCGTACGCGCCAAAACCGGTGCAACTGTCCCGAATCTACATCACCCTAATCTACATCATACGAACCACCGCGCCTGGACTGTTTGATGCGGCTCACCCGTCGCTTTACCTCCAGACGGCGCGCCTGCGCCGCGCGTGTGGGGCGGGTGGCGCGCCGCGGCACGGGCGGCTTGAGTGCGCGCGCAATCAGATGTGTGAGTTGGGCCAGCGCCGCGGCACGATTCTCGGCCTGGCTGCGCGCCGTGCGTGCGGTGATGATGATTTCGCCGTCGGCGGTCGCGCGATGGCCGGCCAAAGCTATCAACCGTGCGCGCACTTCGTCGGGCAGGTTGGGAGACTGCGCCGCGTTGAAGCGCAATTGCACAGCCGTCTCCACCTTGTTGACGTTTTGTCCGCCCGGGCCAGCGCCGCGCATAAATTCCTCGCGGATTTCGCTTTCATCCAGGGCCAACGTGTCGGTAATCTGAATCATGATAGACAGCTTCTGCGAGTGGCGTTGTACAGTATGCCGGTAGACGTGGCGGCAACGTGTAGCTAAGACGAGTTCGGCTGTCTCTTTGTTTCAGCGACACACAGACATCATAATACATGCGCCGAAACCTTTTCGTCTACGCAGGACGTCACGCTTTAGAGCGGCCCAATAGGCATGTCTCTGCACACGCTTCGTCCGCCTCTTTCAGATCGGCCCCACCTCTCGTATAATAAGGGCAGACGCAGGTGGAATACGCTCGGCGCTTTGGGGCGCCGGCCAAACCGGAGAGGGGCGCGACGCCGCGCACCATACGGGCGCAGACGCTGCGCCCGTATATTGTGCCTGCCGCGCGCCGATTTTTCCCGGCCGACAGAGGCGGCGGCCTGCGCCAGAGGAAAGGGAGCTCCATGTACGGCGAAAGCGCCGCCACAGAACCCATGCAAATTGAGATCGCTTCGGCCACTGAGGATGACATTGCCGGCATCCAGTTGGCCGCGGCGCAATCGTGGCGCGCTGCCTATGCCGAAATCTTCACAAGCGACTTCATCGAGTCCTTCGTAGGACGCGCCTATAGTACGGAAAGCCTGCGGCGGGTGATTCACTCCACGCAATCCACCTTTGTGGTGGCGCGCAGCGATGGCGAGATTATCGGCTTTAGCCATGCGGGCTATGGGCCGCGCGGGGCCGAACTCTACCGTATTTACCTGCGCCCCGCGTGGTGGGGCAGCGGCGTAGGTGACATGCTCCTTACGCACACCGAAGCCTGGTTACGCGAGGAAGGCTATCCCGGCTATGGCTGCTACGTACACCAACGCAACGCCGTTGGGCAGCGCTTCTACGCCAAGCACCACTTCGTGCGCGTGGACGTGGCCGACGAGGGCGACAACGACTATCTGTGGAAGGCGCTTGTATAGGCAACATTCAGTCGAGTTGATGAAGCCTGGTGAGCGCTGCTCTTTTGGCCAGGAGTGCGAACCAAAATTTGTGATGGTAGAATGACCAGCAATCGCTTTGGAGCCGGACGGGACTGCATTCTGATGTGAGGACCCACGCGCAACGCAGGACGGCAGGCAGCCATGGCACCGAAGCACGCACAGCCAGTTCGGAAGCCGCAGCGTGAGTCCCGCGCCTCAAGCGTAACCAGCTGGCTGGTTGCCGCGTTGCTGCTCTTCTGGGTGCTGGCGCCGCTCTATCTGGCCGTCGTGCTCTCCATCAAGCCGCGCACGCAGTTCTTCCGCGGTGGACAGATTCCGTTTCTGGACTTTGCGCCCACACTCGACCACTGGCGCATCGAGTTTGCATTCTTCTGGTATGGGCCGGGGATGGGGCCGGCACTGGTCAACAGCGTTTTCGTTGGTGTCCTGGCTGTGCTTGCGGCCACCATCATGGGTGGGCTGGCGGCCTATGGTCTGTTGCGCCTTGGCCCACGGCAAATTGGGCCGCGCCGCTTTGCGCTACTGCTGCTTTTCCTGCTGCTGCCACGGCTCATCCCGCCCATAACAGTCGCCATGCCCTTCACGCGCGTCATGCAGGCATTGCATTGGTATGACACCCGGTTCGCCTTGTGGACTGCGCACACAACTTTGCTGTTGCCCTGGGCGCTGGTCATTCTGTACAGCGCCATGCTGGACCTCTCGCCGGAGATCCTTGAGGCAGCGCAGCTCGACGGTTGCAGTGACCTGCACACCCTGCTTGTGATCGTAGCGCCTCTCATCATGGCTCCTCTTCTGGCAACGATGGCAATCTGCATGGCACTCAGTTGGAACGAGTACCCCTTTGCCGTCTTGAATGCAGGCTCCCACATGACGACCGTGCCGGTCGCGGTGGCCTTCCTCTTCACCAAGGATGGCATCGAGTTCGAGTTTGTGGGCAGCCACCTGCTTTTGGCCATGTTGCCGCCTATGCTGCTGGCGCTGGGTGCACGCAGATTTGTCACGCGGGCGCTGTCGCTGGGCACGACTCGGTAGCACTGCGCCGTTACGTCAAACGAACCCGTTTGCAATACCACATTGATCGGACGACTTGCATGAATGTCAATATTGTCGTACTCGCTGGTGACGGCATTGGCCCGGAAGTCACCGCCGAAGCCGTCAAGGTGCTCAACGCCGTAGCCGGCAACTTCGGCCACAGCTTCACATTTGACGCACAACTCATGGGCGGCTGCGCCATTGATGCCACGGGCAGCTCCCTCCCCGATGCGACCGTTGCCGCCTGCCGCGCCGCCGATGCCGTCCTGCTGGGCGCTGTGGGCGGCCCCAAGTGGGACAATCCGCAGGCTGCCGACCGCCCCGAACGCGGCCTGCTCGCCATCCGCAAGGAGTTGAATCTCTTTGCCAACCTGCGCCCCGTCAAGCTGCAACCGCAGTTGATTGACGCCAGCACGCTCAAGCGCGAGGTGCTCGAAGGTGTTGATCTGCTGGTGATTCGCGAGCTTACAGGCGGCGCCTACTTTGGACCGCGCAAGGAAGCCGGCCCCGACGGTGATGAGGCCTATGACACCATGCTCTACACGCGCGAAGAGATCCGCCGCGTGGTCAAGCTCGCAGCCGAAGCCGCCGTGCTGCGCAGGGGCAAACTGGCCAGCGTCGACAAGGCCAACGTCCTCGCCTCCAGCCGGCTGTGGCGGCGCGTGGCGACCGAAGTGCTTGCGGAGTACCCCGCCCTGCATGTGGAGCACGTGCTGGTGGACGCCATGGCCATGCACCTCATCCGCCGCCCGGCGACCTTCGACGTAATTGTGGCCGAGAATCTCTTTGGGGACATTCTCACGGACGAGGCTTCCATGCTCGCGGGATCCATGGGCATGTTGCCCTCGGCCAGCCTGGGTGACCAACTGAACGCACATCATCTGCCGCGCGGCATGTATGAGCCAATCCACGGCAGCGCGCCCGACATTGCAGGCAAGAGCATTGCCAATCCGCTGGGCACAATCCTCAGCGCGGCCATGCTCCTGCGCCACAGCCTGGGGCTGGAAACCGAAGCGGCTGCAATTGAGACAGCCGTGGAGCGCGTGCTGGACGACGGCGTGCGCACGGGCGATATTGCCCAACCCGGCATGGAAACAGTGGGCACCGTAATCATGGGTGATCTGGTTGTGGCGAAACTTCGCTAACCGGAACACGACGCGTTGTTGTGCGTGATGAGGAGAGCAATTTGGGCGTCACTTCGGTACAGCCGGTGATTGGCACATTGCAGGCCGCTTCGCCCGAGGCGCAGCAGGAGCAATTGCGCGCGACCATTCGCTTTCTGGGCAACCTGCTCGGTGAGACAATCATCGAACAGGAAGGCCAGGAAATCTTCGCGCTCGAGGAGGAGTTTCGCGCGCTGGCCAAGGCGTGGCGCGCGGGCGACGAGGCCGTGCGCGATCTCATTACCGAAAAGACCGCGCGCCTCATCGAGGAGCCATCGCGCACACTCCACGTGCTCAAAGCCTTTACCACCTACTTCCAGTTGGTGAACCTGGCCGAAGAGCAGCAGCGCGCGCGTATTCTGCGCGAGCGCCAACGCGTGGCCGAAGAGACCGGCGTGCCCATGCACGAGACCATTGCCCAGGCCGTGCGCCGCCTGCGCCAGGAGGGCATCAGCGCCGACGACATGCGCAGCCTGCTCGCCAACCTCTTCATTGCGCCCGTTCTCACCGCCCACCCCACCGAAGCCAAACGACGCACTGTGATGGCCAAACTGAGCGCAATTGCCGCCGCGCTGGATGAAATGGCGCGCACCAGTCGCTTACCCAGCGAGCGCGAAGCCATCACCGATCGCATTCGCGAGGAGATTGTCGTCCTGTGGCAGAGCGACGAAACACGCGACCGCCGCCCCACTGTTATGGACGAAGTGCGCAACGTGCTTTACTTTTTTGAGACCACGCTCTTTCGCCTTGTGCCGCAGATCTATCGCGCGCTGGAAAAGGCGCTGGCCGAGAGCTACCCGAGCGAAGTCTTTGAGATTGGCCCCTTTCTGCGCTATGGCTCATGGGTGGGAGGCGATCGCGATGGCAATCCCAATGTCGTTGTCGATGTGACAGAAGAGGCCATTCGCGAGCAGAAGGAGAGCGTGCTGCGCCACTACAACGTGGTGGTGGATGAACTATATAACCAGCTTAGCCCCGCGACAACGCGCGTTGGCTTCTCCGCGGCGCTGCTCGAGAGTATCCAGCATGACTTTACGCTGGTGCCGGAGAACGAGCGCGAGGTGCTCGAACGCTTCCGCATGGAGCCCTATCGCCAGAAGCTCATCATGATGTTTCGCAGGCTGCGCGCCACGCGCGCCCTCAACGAGCAGCCGTGGGCCACGGCAGCGGAAAACCGCCGCGCCTACGCC
>DIAV01000158.1:0-323 GCA_002415895.1 Anaerolineales bacterium UBA5069
GCGCGTGCTCGACGTGCCCGACATGGTCATGCTCTTCAGTGACAACTTGATTGTCTTCGACCATGTGCGCCACAAACTTCTCGTCATTGCCAACCTGCGCGTCAACGCAGGCAATGGCGACGCCGACCTGCTGGCCGCATATGCGGACGCCGTTGCGCGCATTGACTCGATTATCGAAGACCTGCGCCGCCCGCTCGTCCCGCCCGATGCTGTGGATTGCTACCATAGCGCGCCCTGGGAAAGTAACTTCACGCAGGCGGAGTTCGAGAACAAGGTGCTTGCCGCCAAGGAGTACATTGGCGCGGGCGACATCTTCCAGGTGG
>DIAV01000158.1:510-1814 GCA_002415895.1 Anaerolineales bacterium UBA5069
CCAGGTGGTGCTCAGCCAGCGGCTCATGCGCACAACCGACGCCGACCCCTTTACCATCTATCGCGCATTGCGCATGCTTAACCCGTCGCCCTACATGTTCTTCCTCGACTTCGCAGGTGTGGCGGGCATTCGCGGCGAGCCATTGCGTGTTGTCGGCTCCAGCCCCGAGATGCATGTGCGCCTCGAGAACGGTCTCGCCTCGCTCCACCCCATTGCCGGCACGCGCTGGCGTGGCGGCAGCCCCGAAGAGGATCGCATCCTTGCCGAGGAACTTTTGGCCGACCCCAAGGAACGCGCCGAGCATGTCATGCTTGTGGACCTGGGCCGCAACGACCTGGGCCGCGTCTGCGAATATGGCACCGTGACCGTGCCAACGATGATGGTTGTGGAGCGCTACAGCCATGTCATGCACATTGTCAGCGATGTGCGCGGCAAGGTGCGCCCCGAGCATGACGCCTTCAGCCTCATCCGCGCCACCTTCCCTGCGGGCACGCTCAGCGGTGCGCCCAAGGTGCGCGCCATGGAGATCATCGAGGAACTGGAGGGGACGCGCCGCGGCCTCTATGGCGGGGCCGTGGGCTATATCGGCTACGACGGCCAAATGGACACCTGCATCACCATCCGCACCATCGTCATGCAGGGCAAGCGCTGCGCCCTGCAGGCAGGCGGTGGCATTGTGGCCGACAGTGATCCCACCTACGAGTTCAACGAGAGCATGAACAAGGCCAAGGCGCTGGCCGTCGCTGTAGAGCACGCCGAGCGAGGGCTGTAAAAAGGTGTAAGTGGTAAATGGTAAGTGGCAATTGGGCGCGCCTGCGCTACTTGCCATTTACCACTTACCAATGATCGTTGACCAATGTATGCCAATTCTTAAGGAACTCAAACATGCCTGACAAAAAACGTATCCTCACCGGCGACCGCCCCACAGGCAAACTGCACCTGGGCCACTACGTGGGCAGCCTTCGCCATCGCCTTGCCCTGCAGAACGAATACGAGTGCTTCTTCCTCGTGGCCGACCTGCACATGCTCACCACCAAGCCGGACAAGGCCGACATCCTTGCCATTGCCGACAACGCGCGCGCAATCGTCATGGACCATCTGGCCATTGGCATTGACCCCGCCAAGGTGACCTTCTACCTGCAGTCGGCCGTGCATGAAGTCTACGAGCTGCAATTGCTCATCTCCAGCCTCGTCACGGTGGAACGGTTGCAGCAGTTGCCCACCATCAAGGACATGGCCGCCGCCGCCAACATGGAACAGATTCCCTACAATCTGCTGGGCTACCCCGTGCTCCAGGCCGCCGA
>DIAV01000158.1:1887-7107 GCA_002415895.1 Anaerolineales bacterium UBA5069
GTCTTCCCCATGCCGGATCCCTACGTAGTGGGCGGCACACTCGTGGGCACCGATGGGCAGGCCAAGATGAGCAAGAGCCTGAACAACGCGATCTTCCTGAGTGACGACGCGCGCACCGTGACGAAGAAGGTCATGGGCATGTACACCGACCCCAACCGCGTTACCTCGGATGTCCCGGGCACCGTGGAGAACAACCCCGTTTTTATCTACCACGACGCCTTCAACCCCAACGTGGCCGAGGTGGAAGAGCTAAAGACGCGCTATCGTGCGGGCACAGTGGGCGATGTTGAGGTCAAGGAGAAACTGGCATTCGCGCTCAACAACTTCCTCGAGCCGCAGCGCGAGCGGCGCGCTTACTACGAGACGCAAACGGGCTTTGTGGACGAACTCCTCTTTGAGGGCACATTACGCGCGCGCGAAGAAGCCAAATTGACGCTGCTCGAAATGAAGAAAGCCATGGGCCTCACAGGCGTGTGGAACAAGCTCAGTCGCGGCGCAGAGAAACGGCGCAAGAAGGCCGAGGCTGCCGCCCCCGAAAGTGCCGCGCGCGTGGCAGAAGGAGAAGCTTCATGATTGCCGTGATCGACAACTACGACAGTTTCACCTACAATCTGGTGCAGTATCTGGGCGAACTTGTGCACGGAAGCCGCGCAATTCGCGTCTGGCGCAACGACGAAATCGACGTTGAGGAACTGGCGGAACAGCACCCCACGCACATCCTCATCAGCCCGGGGCCGGGGACGCCCGAAGCAGACAGCGGCGTCAGCAATGATGTCATCCGCATTCTGGGGCAAACCACGCCCATTCTGGGCGTCTGCTTGGGGCAGCAGTGCATGGGCTACGTTTTTGGCGGCAACGTGGTGCGCGCGCCGCGCCTCATGCACGGCAAGGTAAGCCCAGTGCACCACAAGGGGCACGGCATCTTCAAGGGGTTGCCCACGCCCTTCATGGCCACGCGCTACCACAGCCTGATTGTGGAGGAGCCGCTGCCCGACGTACTCGAGGTGACGGCCTTCACCACCGAGGGCGAAGTCATGGGGCTGAGCCACCGCACGCTGCCCATTCACGGCGTGCAGTTCCACCCCGAAAGCATACTCACCGAGTACGGCCACGAGATGCTCAACAACTTTCTGCGCATGGAGCCGGTGCGCGTCACCGCATGACGCGTCTTGTTGCCTTGGGATCTGACTCATGAACGCCGAAGCCGCAGATGCAATCCACACCTATGCCCTCACATCGCCGCTGAGCACGCTCACACATGGCGATGTGATTGTGCGCGAGGAGTGGCAGGGCAGCGACAATCTGCTGTGGCGGCTGGGTGTTGCACCCAACGGCGCCAGCGACCCATCGCCCGACGTGGTCATCAAAATGTACATGGACGCCGGCTGGGTGCGGGGCAGGCGCGAGCATGAGGCGCAGCAGCTCTTTGCGCCGCTGGGCCTTGCGCCGCAACCGCTCTGGTTTGATCGCGATGCCGAGTTGCTACCCCGTCAGGTGGTTGGCTACAGCTACGTAGACGGCGCCGCGCCCGACATGGCGGATCCGGCCATCCGCCAGGCAATCGCCGTTGCGATCGCACGCGTCCACGCCAGCGACGCCGCAGCCATGCCGCGCGTCTCGCCCAATCCCATGAACTTCGACACCTTCTGGACCCTCCTGCAGGAGAATGTGGCCACTGTGCGCGCCGACCTGGACGGCAACGCCGCATTCATTGCCGCGCTGGACGCGCTCCTGCGCAGCGCCGGCAACGTGGCCGCCGCGGCCGCGCCGCTTTGGGCCAATGCCGTCCCCACACCCATTCATGGCGAGTTCAGCCCCGAAAACACGCTCATCGCCCCGACAGGCGTCATCTTCGTGGATTGGGAGCTCTCGGGCCTGGGCGACCCGGCGCTCGAGGTTGCGCGCTTCGTCCAGGGCCATCTGGTCGAACCGGCCGCGCGCGACGCATGGCTCACCGCCTACCTCGCCGCCTGCAACGCCCCCGGTATGGCAGAACGCATCGCCATCTATCGCCGTCTGCTGCCCATTGAATGGCTCTGCCTTCTGCTCGGCGGCCTCGAAGATGCCGTAACAACCTTCGGTGCTGAAATTCGCGCGGATATGGTCAACCTCGTGACCGCCGTCTTTGCCGCCGCCGCGAGTGCAATGGAAGTTGCCGAGACACCCAGCCGCTACGCCATCGAGCGCCTGCTCCAAAGCTTTGAAGCGGGAGGAAAATCATGAGCACAACAGCAACATCCCACACGAGCGCGCCGCACAATCCGGCGCAGCCTGCCACACAGCCCGCTGTCCAGGCCGCCCTGCACCGCCTCTTTGCGCGCGAGAGTCTTTCCGCGGCCGAGGCCGATGCGGCTATGTCCGAGATTATGCAGGGGTACGCCACCCCGGCCCAGATTGGCGCGTTTCTGGCTGCGCTGCGCCTCAAGGGCGAAACGGTTGACGAAATCACCGGCTGCGCGCGCGCCATGAAACGCAGCGCCATTCAGGTGTCGCCTGCGATTGGCAATGCCATGCTGGTGGATGTGGTGGGCACGGGCGGCGACATCAGCGGCACCTTCAACATCAGCACCACCGCCGCGTTTGTGGTGGCGGGCCACGGCGTCAAGGTGGCCAAGCATGGCAACCGCTCAGTCTCCAGCAAGTGTGGCAGCGCCGACGTGCTGGAGGCGCTGGGCGTGCACCTTGCGCTGAGCGCCGCGCAGGCCGCAACCTGCATCGAAGAGGTGGGCATTGCTTTCCTCTTCGCGCCGCAATACCACCCCGCCATGCGCTTTGCCATTGGCCCGCGCCGCGAACTGGCGGCGCGCACGGTCTTTAACATCCTCGGCCCGCTCACCAACCCCGCCTCGGCCACCAACCTGCTCGTCGGCGTTTATGACCCCGCACTCACAGAGCCGCTCGCCAGCGTGCTGGGACTGATGGGCGCACGCGCGGCCTTCGTTGTCCACGGTGCGGGCGGGCTGGATGAACTCAGTCTCTCCGGCCCCAACCGTGTGAGCCATCTGCACGAAGGCAGCGTGCGCACCTACGACTTTGACGCCACGACCCTCGGGCTGCCCAGCGCACAGCCGGGCGACCTCGCGGGCGGCACCGCCACCGAGAACGCCGAGATTACCCGCGCCATTCTGCGTGGCGATCTACATGGCCCCAAACGCGACGCCGTCCTGCTCAACGCCGCGTTTGCCCTCTCCACCGAGTGCGGCGACCTGCCCGCGGGGTTGGCAGAGGCGCGCGCCAGCATCGACAGCGGCAGCGCACTGCGCGTGCTGGATCAATACATCGCCACATCCAACAGTTTCGGGGAATAGCCAACGGCGCGTCGGCGCTTGTCAGACAGCCCGACCCTCGTCCACCCGACACCCGAATACCCGAATACAGAGCCGCCATGAAACCATCCAAACTCGACATTGCCAAGCACAAGGGCCAGGTGCTCGATCAAATCATGGCCACCAAGCGCGACGAAGTGCCGCGCATGATGGCCATCGCCCCGCTCAGTCAGGTCAAGGCGTTTGCCGCCATGGCCCCGCCCGCGCTCGACTTCGCCGCATCACTCGCGGCGGCACCCGGCGTCGCGCTGATTGCCGAAGTCAAGCGTGCCAGCCCCTCGCGCGGGCTGATTGCCAAGGACTGGGATCCGGAACTCATTGCCGAAACCTATGCGCGCAATGGTGCGGCGGCCATTTCCTGCCTCACCGACAAGACCCATTTCCAGGGCGAGCTCGCGCACCTTACCGCAATCAAGGAACGGCTGCGCGCGATTGGCAAAAACGTCCCCGTACTGCGCAAGGATTTCATCTACCACGAGTATCAAGTGCATGAGGCGCGCATGGCGGGGGCGGACGCTATTCTGCTGATTGTGGCTGTATTGGGAGACAAGGAATTGCGCACACTGCATGCGCTGGCCACGCAACTGGGCATGGCGGCCATTGTTGAGGTGCACGACGAAAACGAGGTGGCGCGCGCGCTGGCGATCTCACCACGCATTATCGGCGTCAACAACCGCAATCTCAAGACCTTTGAGGTTGATCTGCAGACGACGGGCCGGCTGCGTGCGCTCATCCCGCCCGCCGTGATCCTGGTTGCCGAAAGCGGCATCCGCAGCCCCGAAGACGTGGCCCACCTGGGCGCAATGGGCTGCAACGCCATCCTCGTAGGCGAAACCTTCTGCCGCCTGCCGCAGCCCCAGCGCGCCAACAAGGTGCAGCAGTTCGTGCAGGCCGGGCGACAGACAGCAACGACATAGTTTTTGACACAAAGGCTGGTTCCCCTTATTCAACAACTGGAAAGCAAGGATGATGTGACCGAGAACGCGTCGTACCACATGACGCCCGACGAGTTCCGCAAGCGCGGCCACGAGATCGTTGAGTGGCTTGCGGCCTACCAGGAGAGTGTCGAGCAATACCCCGTGCGCAGCCGCGTGCAGCCGGGTGACATCCGCGCCGCGCTGCCTGCTGCCGCACCCGAAAGCGGCGAATCGTTCGACGCCGTCCTGGCCGACATCAATGCCATCATCATGCCGGGCATTACCCACTGGCAATCACCCAATTTCTTCGCCTATTTCCCCGCCAACGTCTCCGGCCCCGCCATTCTGGGCGAGATGCTTGCGGCGGGGCTCGGCGTCAACGGCATGCTCTGGATCACCAGCCCGGCGGTCACCGAACTGGAGAGCCACGTTCTCGATTGGCTGGTGGGGATGCTCGACCTGCCCACGCGCTTTCTTTCCAGCGGCGCGGGTGGCGGCGTCATTCAGGATTCAGCCTCCAGCGCCACGTTAAGCGCGTTGATTGCGGCGCGCGAACGCATCACCCACTTTGCCGCGCGCGCCGACGGCGCACCCGGCGGCCTCATCGCGTACGCGTCCACACAGGCCCATTCCTCCGCCGAAAAGGCCATGATGGTGGCGGGCCTGGGCAGCGAGAACCTGCGCCTCATCGACGTTGACGAACAGTTTTCCATGCGCCCCGACGTCCTGGCCGCACAAATTGCAGCAGATCGAGGCGCGGGCCTGACTCCCTTCTTCGTCATGGCTACAGTCGGCACCACATCCTCCGAAGCGATGGACCCGCTCCCTGCGATCGGCGCGATTGCACAGGCCGAGGGACTCTGGTTCCACGTGGACGGCGCCATGGCGGGCACGGCTGCACTCTGCCCCGAGTTCCGCCACTTTCAGGCCGGGCTGGAGCTTGCCGACTCCTACTGCTTCAACCCGCACAAGTGGAT
>DIAV01000158.1:7157-8797 GCA_002415895.1 Anaerolineales bacterium UBA5069
TGGATGTTCACCAACTTCGACTGCAACTGCTTCTTCGTGGCCGACCGCAACGCGCTCATCGGCGCGCTCAGCGTGCTGCCCGAATACCTGCGCAACCAGGCCTCCGGCGCCGGTGCGGTGATTGACTACCGCGATTGGCATGTGCCGCTGGGCCGCCGCTTCCGTGCGCTCAAACTCTGGCTTGTCATTCGCCACTATGGCGTTGAAGGCTTGCGCCACCATGTGCGCCAGCACGTCGCGCTGGCGCGTGAGTTCGCCGCCTGGGTGGAAGCCGACCCCGATTTCGAGATCGTCGCCCCCGTGCCTCTGAACCTGGTATGCTTCCGCCACCGCGCGGGAGACGCGTTTAGCGAGAAGCTGCTGAACGCACTCAATGAAGGTGGTACGGCCTACCTCACGCATACCAAGCTCAACGGCCAGTATGTGCTGCGCATGGTGATTGGCCAGACCCACACCGAGCGCCGCCATGTTGAGGCCACCTGGCAGAGCCTGCGCGCCCTCGCCACGGCGCTTGCCCCCGCGGAGTTTGCTGACGATTAACGTCATGCAGGCATCAAAAACAACATCTCAACGCAAAGGTACGGAGAACGCAAAGAAATGCAAAGGAGTGCACCAACGCAGTTTATGAGTTGGTGGTAGCTTTTCCTTTGCGTTGAGATTTGGCTGTTGTTTGAATGTAGAGAGCGATTGGCGCCCGTGGTGAATGTCAAGATTTGTGGATTGACGACGCTTGAGGATGCGCGCGCCGCGCTGGCCGCCGGCGCAGACCTACTCGGCTTCATTTTCTATGCGAAGTCTGCGCGCGCCGTCGATGGCGACACCGTGCGCGCCATTGTGCGCGCAGTGCGCGCCGACGTGGCGGCCGCGCGCCGCACAGCACCGAATCAAGTTTCTTCGTTGCCCCTATTCACGCCCGCGCCGCGCCTGCCGCGTATGGTGGGCGTCTTCGTCAACGCCCCCCTGGCTGACGTGCGCCACGCGCTCGAGTTCTGTCGCCTTGACTATGCGCAGTTGCATGGCGATGAGCCGGTTGACGATCTGTTCGCACTTGGCGGGCGCGCCTACAAGGCGATTCGCCCCGCCGCCACGGCGCGCGCCCTCAGCGACGCCGCGCTCTACAGCGCACAGGTGCGCCACCGCGGCCCGCACTTGTTGGTGGATGCCTATGATCCCGCTGCCTACGGCGGCACGGGCACGCGCGGTGACTGGGCGCTGGCCGCACGCGTCGCCGGCGAAACCCGCCGCATGCTGCTGGCCGGCGGCCTCACCGCCGCAAACGTTGCTGATGCCGTGCGCACCGTGCGCCCCTGGGGCGTGGATGTAAGCAGCGGTGTCGAAAGCAGCCCCGGTCACAAAGACCACGATGCCATACGCCGCTTCATTGCCAACGCACGCGCCGCCTAAAGTGATACCGCAGTGAAACCCACAGCCGAATCGCAACGCGAAGTCACAAAGGAGCGCTAAGCAACGCATAGCAAGGCCACAACCATGAACACAGATAACAGCGGAACAAGCATAGATACACGCAGATATCCGCAGTGACCCCTGCAGTTTCCGCCGTTATCTGTGTTCCGCGGTTGCTGTTCTATTCGTTGCTTTGCGCACCTTCGCCACTTTGCGTTGCGATTTGGCTGTGGGTT
>DIAV01000154.1:0-5625 GCA_002415895.1 Anaerolineales bacterium UBA5069
TCCAACATGGCGGCCAGGGTGGGTGTGGTGGGCGTGCTGCTGACGACGCTGAGCAGTGTGTTGTGGTCGCTCAGCAGGAAGGTGGTTTGTGGCCCGGCGGGGATCATGTGCTCGAGTGAATCACCCAGGGGCGATGTGAACTGGCCGATCTGCAGGGGCTGGGCGGGATTGCGCACGTCGAAGATCGTAAGGCGATCGCGGTGCAGTGCCAGCAACTGCGTGCCTTGCGCGGTGAGGTGGCGCGCGCCAATCCAAGCGCTGGCGAGTGTCCCACGCGGTTCGGGCGCGGTGCGCTGTGCAATGTCCACCAGGCGCAGAAGACGCGCCCCGTCCTCACCGATCGTGCCGCTGTCCACCACAGCCATGTCGCCCACGACGGTGCGCACCGCGCCATCCAGTTCCATGGCGTCGACACTCCACGTACTTGCGGCGATGGTCAGAGAGCCGCCGGCAGACTGGCGCACGCGCGCGATGCGCCCGTCGAGCGTTTGAATGACAAGCCCACCCTGCACAGCAACCGCCGTGCGCCAGCGCTGGGTGGTGACCCCAACCTGTGCAGGCGCGGCGGGGTTGGCAAGCGCGTACACCTGATAGTCAAGGTATTCCGCAGGCGACGCGTTGGGATTGACATAGGCGTATGCGCCGGCAAAGGTCGTTTTGTGGGCTATGAAGGGACAAACGCCAATTGCCACCGGCTGCGCGGGCAAGCGGACATCAAACGCTGTGCAGAACGCGCCGTCGGAAGCGGCAAGAGTACCCATCGCATAGACGACGCCGGGTGCGGCTGCCAGGTCGATACTGGACACTGTTGCTGCTTCGGGCCAGGGTGCATTGGCAAGCACGACCAACTGCCGTGGATTGGCTGGATTGATCACGATGAGACCGTTGGTCCCCGCGACGTACAGCATACCGGCATGAGCGTAGAGGCGCGAGGCCGCAAGATTGGGCAACGTGGCGACCCAATGTGGGCGCGCGGGGTCGTCCAACGCAAAGGCCTGCAAGGCGTACAGGCCGGCCGATTGTGTTGCATTGGCCGGCGCGTCGGCAGGATGATCTGCGGAGGTGAGAACGAAGAGCGCAGCGGGGGTGATTGCCCAATCGACGACGGTGGTTGCCGTGATGGTGTAGCCCCCCACCACCGCCGGACGGTCGCTTGCGCCCACGTTGAGCACCATCTGTGCTGTCGGTGTAGTTGAAATGACGGGGGTCGCCGTTGTGTAGAGATGATCGGCGTGGTAGAGGAGGGGCATGGGTGCGAGAGAGAGCACGCCGCGTGTGGCCAGCGTGTCAGCATCGAGCACGCGCAACTGGGCATCTCCCAGCGACGTCACTTGTGCAAAGACACGCCCATCACCGGCAGCGCGCAGCGTTAGCTGATCCGCCAGGAGGGGAACGGCGACAAGGCAGCGGTTGGCAGCAGCATTGGCTGGATCGCAAGGCGGTGGATCAGGCGGCGCAGCGGAAACGTTGCGCGTAGTCATAATCAGGAGCAGACAAAGCGCAACGGCCAGCACCAAACAGGGGTGGCCGTTGCGCTTTCGTGGTGCGTCAGTGGCAATTTGCGGGGCAGCCATGGGGAGAGCGCCCTTTAGCGCAGCGGCAGCCTGTACGCCGCCCAGGCGATTTCGTTCTCCCAAATGCGCACGCTGACGGCTGTCAAGTTGGGCGCAGTGACTGCGTTGAGCAATTCCATGCAGACGATGCGCGTGAAATGCTCAATGCTGGGGTTAAGGCCGTGAAACTCGGGCGCGTCGTTGAGCATGTGGTCGCGGTAGCGTGCCACTACGTTGTCCAAAGCTGCCTCCAGCGCCACAATGTCCACGCAGTAGCCGTGCGCGTCGAGCGCGTCGGCCTCGATGCGCAGTTCAAGGCGATAGTGGTGCGAGTGCGGTTGATTTTCCGCACCCCAGTCGCCCCCCACCAGATAATGCTGCGCAACAAAATCACGCTGGACTGCAAGCGTATACATGGATTCTCCGGGGGATGGTACTTGTACCGGCACGCTGTCAAGGTTGCAGGTCCACCTGCTGGAGCGTCAAGGACGCGCTCGCGAGGTTGCCCGCGCTATCCGTGGCGCGCAGTTCGATGATCAGCGGAAAATGCAATTGGGCGGTGTCATCCAACTGGAGTAAGGGTCCTGTGCCCACGGCTTCGCCGTTCACAAACCACGCAGGTTCAAGCATACCATCTGTGGCGTCTGAGGCATAACCGGGAATGACAATGCCACCCCCGCCTGCGGGTGTTTCGGGCGGTGCAATAGCCACGACAGGCGGCGCATCGGGGATGCTCAATGTCGCAGTCGTTGCTTCGGCAGCGGCAGCCGTAACGCCTGGCGCCGGCAGGAGGTCGGCGGTGCTGACAAGAATGTCGGCGGCGCCGGCGGGCAGTTGCCCAGTGGGGATAGTCAGCAAACCATCGCTAACGTCCATACCCAGCGTGGTGTAGGTTTCGCCCTGGCGCAGGCGCACGAGCTGCGGTGCGCCGGTGGGGAGCGTCATGGTGAGCGTTGTGCTGTCGTACGTCATTGCAGGCGCGATTGCAGGCCCGGCTGCGCCAGCCGCGGACGTTTGCAGGGCACGACGTGCGATGGTTCTATCACCTTCTCGCACCTCAACAGCAGCCACATTGCCGGGCGGCAGCGGCAGCAGCGCGCTGAGGACGCGCACAGCGAGGTCTTCCTCCTGCGCTTCGGCTGCGCGCACATTGTGTGCTGCCAGCGTTGCGCCCGCTGCATCGACAAATGCAACGGTGTAGGCTGAGCTGCCGTCTGCTGACGGATTGTCGGCGGCAATGGGGGCGCGCACTGCATAGACAGGCAACAGGGTAGGTTCGCTGCCCGGATCAAGCAAGGCGCGCACCAGGATCGCATCGACAGCCGGCGCATTGGCCGAGGCAGGCCACGCCTCAGTTTCGCTGACTTCCAACTCGCCAGCCGCAACTGCCAGTGCGGCGCGCTGATTCTGGTACATGCCCACGTAGGTGTAATCGGAGATCCATTCGGAACAGTAGGACATCACATCGGTGGTAATGGCTGGATCGATCAGTGTGAAGTTGCTTGTATCGAAGCCCAACGCGCCGATGGATGCACCGGCGTAGGGGTAGTTGGGGTCGGCATTGACAACACCGCCGCAGGGCGCATGGGCGCGGCCCAGCGCGTGGCCCAACTCGTGCGCGGGGGTCAGGTTCGTGTCAAAATTGACGGTGCCGCGCATGGATGAGCCAATGCCCGTGTAGTAGATGCTGTTCTCGCTGCGAATTGATGTGGGCAGGACGGCCATATAGACCATGTCATTCGCTGCGCCTTCACTTTGTTTGAGCGCCAGCACGGTGTTAAGCATCTCGCTCCACCCGGCGAGGCGATTTGAAGCGCTGGCCGTTAAATTGCCGCGGTATGTGAGCGGCGCATGCCAGCGGATATCAACGCTGGGTATGGGGAACATGCGTTGCACGGCGGCGGGGAACTGCACCGTGGTTGGGGCTGCGTACGTTTTGTTGGTGGGCGCGTGCACATAGCGAATCGGCACCACCATAACGCGCAGCGGTGCGACTGTCTGGAAGGTTGCCGTGCGCGCCAATGCCTTGCCGTTGGGCATGACGCGGGCTGTGAGGACGACACTGCCTTTGAGCCACGCGGCGGGCAGCAGGAAATTTGTGCTGTCGGCGGGATTGGCGCGATTGGGGGCGGACCGTGCAATTGCGCCTGTGCGCTGCATGGGTGAGCCGGCCAGTGCAACGCCATTGCGCGTTGCCGATAGCTGCACTGTCTGGCCGGTGAGACCGCCGTCGAACTGGAGAAAGACGCGGGCAACCGTTGGGCGGTTGGCCACCATGGGTACGCTATGGTCTACGTTTTGGGTTGCCTGTGTCAGCTCGATTGCGCTGACGGTTGCCGTGGGGCCGACAGCAACGGAAGGAAGATAGAGTTTGAATTTAAGAGCAGATGTGTCTGCTGGTGTTGCAATCTGGCTGGTGTCTGGGTTGGCGGGTGTCACTGGTTCGGGATTGGCAGGTTGATTGCCATCTGGGGGGGTGGCGGCTGATGCGGGCAGCGCTGCGGTAAACAGAATAAGAGCGCAGAGCGTGAGCACCGGCAGCGCGCGAAGATGTCGCATGGTTCGCTCCGGTAGGAAAGGTGCATGGGTCGCAAATCCGACCTGGCACCATTCTCCCATTGCGCGCCGCAATGACAATAATGGGTTCTGTTACACTAACCTACGCTCTCTCGAGGGAGTGCGTCGTAGGAAAACAACAGTTGCAGGACGGTGGCCGGCTGTTGGTCAATCAGACGATAAGCGTTGGCTGCATCAGCAAAAGGCCAGCGGTGGGTAATCAGGGATGTTGCGTCTGTGGTGCGCAGAAGCTGCCAGGCCTGGGCAATGCGGCGGCCCTTGTCCCAGCGCCCCGTAAGCGAGGGCGAAAGCGTGCTCACCTGGCTACTTGTTAGCTCAATACGGTTGCGGTGGAAATGGCCACCCAGATCAAGCGGCGCTTGTTTTGCACCATACCAGGAGCCAACAACGACGCGCGCGCCAAAGCCAGCGGAATGAATCGCACCATTCAGCGCAGCCGGATTGCCGCTCAGTTCATATACGAGATCAAAGTTGCGCAGTGCGCCGCCACCACCCGCTTCCGTGGCGCTGGCATGGGCTGCGCTCGCGCCCATATGCAGCGCGCGGGCGCGCCGTTCGGCATTGGGTTCAATGACGACCAGTTCAGCGAGGGGAAAGCGCGCAAGCCATGCAGTGGTGAGCAGGCCAATCACACCTGCGCCGAAGACGGCCACGCGCTCGCCCAGGCGGGGAGCACCGTCGAGTACGAGATTGGTGGCCGTCTCGCTGCTGGGTAGCAGCGCAGCCACTTCGTCAGAGAGATCATCAGCCACGGGAATGAGTGCATCCACAGGCGTGATAAAGGCCGACGCGTGCGGCTCAAAGACGAAGACGCGTTGCCCAATCCAGGAACGGCCAGCGCCCGCGCCCGTAGCTGCCACTGTGCCTACACAGGCATAGCCGTAGCGCAAGGGGTAGTTGCACGCGCCGCTGAGAGAAGCCAGCGTACTGTCCAGCGCCATTTCAGCGGGTGCCTGACCCCGATAGAAGAGCAATTCTGTGCCCGCACTGACGGCGGACATGTGTGTGTTGACGCGCACCTCGTTGAGGCCAGGGACGGGCAGATTTTCGCGACGTACAGCCACAGTGTAGGGAGCTTCAAAATAGAGGCGGTCGCTCGTTGTACGCTGCGAGATCAATGGCAGCATTACACCACCCACTCGGGCGTGGCCCACAAGATAAGGTCTTCGCCTGCCGGTGTCCAGGCGGCATCGGCCATTTGAGGCATGGCGAAGGACATTTTTCCGCTTTCTGCCGGAGCAAGCCCGCCAATGCCTGTGAGCAGGCGTGGCGCGATGGTGACGACCAGCGCATCCACCAGCTTCTCCTGGAGGAACGCTGTGATGACCTGCGCGCCCCCTTCCACCATGAGGCTGTTCACCCCCTGCGCGCGCAATGCAGCAAGCAGCGCAGGCAAGCTGACGCGCCCATCGCTCCCAGCCGGCAGGTAGAGCAGGGTTGCGCCGGCATCCTGCAAGGCGCGTGCTTGCGGTGATTGCTCATTGGCCTCGAGCGT
>DIAV01000154.1:5692-10152 GCA_002415895.1 Anaerolineales bacterium UBA5069
GGTCAGGCTGGGGTCATCGGCCAGCAGTGTACCGATGCCCACAAGGATGGCATCATGCGTTGCGCGCAATTCATGGGTGACACGCATGGATTCGGGGCCGCTAATGCGTACCGGTGCGCCGCCTGCGCCGCCAATCGCCCCGTTCAAGCTTTGCGCATAGGTGAGGGTGACAAAAGGCCGGCCCGCGTTGTGCGCGCCAATCTGCTCCTTGAGTCCATCCAGCCGCGCCGACAAGGCGCCCGGCATGGCATGCGGCTGTGGTTCGTTGCCGTTGTCACGCGCGGCCACCGCGCTGTGCGCCGTGGTCTCTGCCTGCTTGAGCATGTGACGCATGCGCAGCGCTTTGGTCTCCAGGTAGGCGCGATTGTCGTCGTTCACGTCAACAATGACGGGCAGGCGCTCCTCAACGCGCACGCCCAGTACACGCAGGTGCTCAATCTTTGCCGGATTGTTGGTCAACAATTGAATAGAGCGAATCTGAAGGTCCTCGAGAATGGCCGCAGCCGCCCAGTACTCGCGCTCGTCTGCCTGATGGCCCAGCAGGATGTTTGCCTCAACGGTGTCATAGCCTTCATCCTGCAGGTTGTAGGCCTGCAACTTGTGCTCAAGGCCAATCCCGCGTCCCTCCTGGCGCAGGTAGATCACGACTCCGCGGCCGGCTTCGGCAATGTAGGCCATGGCATAGTGAAGCTGGTCGCCGCAGTCGCAGCGGCGCGATCCCAGCACGTCGCCTGTGAAGCATTCGGAGTGGACGCGCACGGGCACGCTCTCGCCCCCGGCCACATCACCGAGCACAAGCGCAAGATGCTCCTTGTTGTCGCGCGTGTTGGCGAAGTGACAGAGTTGAAACTCACCCTCGATGGTCGGAATGCGAGCACAGACAGTGCGCGTGAATTGGACATCATCGGCAACTGAACGGACTTCGGCGCTCATGGTGCTTTTGCTCTTTCCTCAATAAAGCTGATCCGACACGTACGAACTAACCCAGTTTGCCGCGCACGCGCTCGACGGGGAAACGGCCTTCGTTGCGCGCCAACTTCGTGCGCACCGCGTGGCTCACATCCATCCCCGTGCTGTTTGCCAAGCTCAGGCAATAGATGATCACATCGGCCACCTCGTCGGCCATTTCGGCGCGCAGTGCTTCATCCTGCATGCGCTCGGCACTCTCGGCCGCGGTATACCATTGAAAGTGCTCCATAATTTCCGCCGCTTCAATGGCAATCGACATGGCCAGATTCTTGGGCGAATGGAAACCGCTCCAGTCACGGGCTGCTACAAAATCGGCAACCTGCGTGCGCAACGCGCCCACGGTTGTGGTGAAATCGTTTTGCACAGCAGACGTTGGTGTTGCTGCATTATCAACCATGTGTGGCGCCTCGGGATGTAAGGATTTGGTGAGTTTGAGCACATATTGCAGGCCCGCTGCGCCGGCAGCCTGGCGCGCGCACGCTTATCACGCGCTGCGTGTGGGCTGTATGCGCACAATCGCCGTGATAGACCCAACGTGTGGAGTGAACGCCAGGTTTCAGCGCAAACGCGATTTGCAATAAGCAGGGCGGATGTTAACCATGCAGCAGCCGCTTTGACTGCGCGTAGGGATAGATGTCCACAATCTCGCCGGAGCGAATACGCGCCTGCATGGATTGCCACCACTCAACGGTAAAGAGATAGCTGTGCTCGGCCTCGAGCAGGGTGCGCAGCGGCCTGGGGAGCCAGAGGAAGGTGCGGAATTCCTCGGGGAAGACGTCGTTGGGCTGGACGGAAAACCACGGTTGCGCGGCAATCTCATCATCGTAGTTGCTGCTTGCGGGCATCTTGCGGAAGTTGACGTCTGTCAGCAGCATCACCTCGTCGTAGTCATAGAAAACGACGCGGTCGTGGCGCGTAACACCAAAGTTCTTGATGAAGAGATCGCCCGGAAAGATGTTTGCTGCGGCAAGGTCGGCAATGGCATAGCCGTAATCGCGTATTGCAGCCAATGCGTGTTGGCTACCCATTTCCTTGATGTAGAGGTCCAGCGGGTAGAGGCGGCGTTCGGTGTAGAGGTGACGGACAATGACCTGGTCGCCCTCGACGGAGACCGTGTTGGCCGCAGTGGCGAGCAGCTCGTCGATCAACTCATCGGTGAAGCGCTCACGTGCAAAGGTGAGGTTCTCGAATTCCTGCGCATCCACCATGCGGCCCACACGATCGTGCTTGAAGACGAACTGATAGCTGGCAAGCACGTCACGTCGGGTAATCGTCTTGGCCTCGGCAAATCGATCTTTGATGATTTTGAAGACAATGTCGTAGGAAGGCAGCGTGAAGACCGTCATCACCATGCCCTTGGCCCCGCGCGCAATCTCGAAGCGATCGGAGGAATTGCCCAGGTGGCGATAGAGGGCGCGGTAGAGCATGGTTTTACCGTGCTTGTTCCAGCCCAGCGCCGTGTAGAGTTCGGCAATTGGTTTGAGCGGCATGATGGATTTGAGAAAGCCAACCACTTCGACGGGGCTCTCGGTGTCCACGTGGAAGTAGGCGCGCGTGAAGGAGAAAACCTTGCTGGCTTCCTCCTCGGTGAAGAGTGCGGCATCCACAAATATGCCTGCTTCCGTATGCAGCAGGGGCAGAATGAGAGGCAGCACTCGGTTGCGTTTGCGTATGCGGCCGATAATATACGCGCCTTTGTTACGGAAGAAGAGGGGACGCAGGGTTTCGATGCTCTCGAAGTCGGGTGATTCCCAGACGCAGCTCAGTTCGCGCTCCAGTGCCTGCGCCAGGAGCAGCGCGTCGCGCTCTACGTCGCGATATGGCGCGTCAAGAGCGTAGTCTGCCAGGATAGTGCGGAAGACGTCGGTTGTGTCGGTAATGCGCACATAGCGACGCAACATGTCCGACTGCTCGCGCCCGGGCAGCATGGTGGCCCCAAACCAAACGAATTCAATGCGCTGGTCCACGCCCACAGTGCCCAGAATGCGGCGCGTGACGGAATTGAAAAAGGTTTCAGATAATTCGAGGTTTTGCCGACGCGCAATCAGCGTCGCGTAGAAGTCCTTGGTTGCCAGCCAAACGGGGACGTTGTGCAGCAAGTCGCCCAGTATGGCGCGCAACCCCTGAACGACGTGCGCGACCACCGCCTCGCGCACGCTCAGGCGCGCTGTGGAGTCGTGCTGCCATTGCGCCCAATTGCGCTGCTCGAAATGGAGCCGCGCACGCGCCGAAACGCGATGGAACTCGTTGAAGTAGTGGTCGTACGCATCAAGAATCGCGGTGGCGGCGGCGCGCGCCGCCTGCCGCTGGCGCAAATTCTCCAGCGCCATCTGGCCGCGCTCGCCGCCGCCGAAGCCTTGCCCGCTGCTGGCGTCCATCCGTTGCACCTCGGCATTCATGAAGTCCCTACGTCGTCGGGCCAGCGGCTAGCCTGTAATCTCGTTCAGGTGTACGGGCCGGTTTTCTGCAATGGACTTGCGTGCAGCCAGGCCAATGAGGATCGCCTGGCGGCCGTCCTCGCCGGAGACGGGGGGCGGTGTCTGTTCATGCAGGCAGCGCACAAAGGCGCGCAGTTCGTTGACGTACGCGTCAATGTAGCGATCCATGAAGAAGTGGTAGGGCAAGTCCTGGCGCACACCCGTGCTGTCGGCAAGGGTGACATTATTGGGGAAGTTGTTTTCGGCGCGCGCGGCGCCGTTGCTGCCAAAGACCTCGACGCGCTGGTCATAGCCATAGGCGGCGCGGCGGCTGTTGTCAATTACACCCAGCGCGCCACCGGCAAATTTGAGCGTAATCATGGCGGTGTCAAGGTCGCCCGCAGCACCAATGCGAGGGTCTACCAGCACACTACCGGCGGCGTAAACCGATTCGACATCTGCGCCGATGAGGAAGCGCGCCATGTCAAAATCGTGAATCGTCATGTCAAGGAAGATGCCGCCAGAGACCGCGGCGTACTCGGGCGAAGGGGGTTCCGGGTCGCGGCTAATGATGTGCAGGAGTTCCGGGTTGCCCACCGCGCCGGACTGCACCAGCGCGCGCACACGTGCGAAGTTGGGGTCAAAGCGGCGGTTGAAGCCGACCTGCAGGGTGACGCCCGCGGCGGCTACGGCGGCCAGCGCCTGGTCAATGGCGGCGAGGTTGTGGTCAATGGGTTTCTCGCAGAAGATCTGCTTGCCCGCCTGCGCCGCTTCGGTAATGATGCGTGCGTGCGTGTCGGTGGCCGAGCAAATCAGCACCGCCTGCACCTGCGGGTTATTCAGGATCTCGCGATAATCCGCCGTTGCCTGGGGGATGGCAAAGTCGGCAGCACAGCGGCGCGCTGCCTCTTCGTTGACGTCGGCGACGGCCACGATTTCTGCATTGGGCAGCCGCGTGAGAACGGTTTCGGCGTGGACGCGGCCGATGCGTCCGGCGCCAATCAGGCCAACGCTAAGCTTTTGAGACATGGGGTGCTCTTTCAGTCGTTTGGGTTTGGGTGCAATCGCAAATGG
>DIAV01000154.1:10228-16723 GCA_002415895.1 Anaerolineales bacterium UBA5069
GGCAAGTGGTAAAAGGCAAGTGGTAAATGGTAAATGGTAAATGGTAAATGGTAAATGGTGATTGGCCGCCGGCTACAGGCCGATCGACTGCAAATACTCCCGATTGCGCAAGGCGCTCTCAAAGGGCATGCCCATGCCGGGCAGAACATCCTGCTCCACCGTGATGTAGCCGCTGTAGCGGCGGCGCTGCAACCAGCCGTAGACGGCGGCGAAATCGACGCAGCCCTTGCCGAGTTCGCAGAAGACGCCATTGCGCACAGCCCCAAAGTAATCCCACTCTTCGGCGTGCGCCCTGGCCATAACCTGGGGATCGCAGTCCTTGAAGTGCATGTACCAGATGCGGTCGGCAAAGCGGTTGAGCGCGGCGACAATGCCCTGACAACTGCCCGCGCCAAAGGCAAAATGGCCTGTGTCGAAAACGAGGCCCAGAACAGATGGGTCCGTGCGCGCAAGCAATTGGGCAATCTCGCTTTCCGTTTCAATGTAGCCGGCGCAGTGGTGGTGAAAGACAGTGCGCAGTCCGGTTGCGCGCAGCACCGCCTCGGCAATTTGGGAAGCGCCGCTGGCGAAGGTATCCATTTGTTCTGACGTCAGGCCCATGGCGGGCGTCACGCGTCCTGCATTCTGTGTGCGCAAAGGGATTGTGCCATTGTTGTCGGCCAGCACGAGATAGGGTGCGACGCGTTGGTCAAGGCGCGTCGCCGCTGCTTCAAGCAGTGTCGCCGTGCGGACGGCCACGGCTTCGCCGTCCGCGTGCGCGGCCGGATCGGCAAGGGCCACGGGCACAAATGCGCCGGTCAGCGTAAGGCCGCGGTCCACCAGCGCAATCGCGAGGAGATCGGGGTCTGTGGGCATGTAGCCCCAATCACCCAACTCGGTGCCGGTGTAGCCGGTGCCGCCCAACTCATCAAGCATGCGCGCGAAGCCAATTGGCTCAGCGGCAAGCCCTTCAAATTCCAAAGATCCCCATGAACAGGGGGCGTTGCCTACGAGGATGTTCATTGCAGACTCCTGGGGATTGGGCGGCGGGCAGCCGCGCATGGGCCGTGGGCGCCATGCGCAACGAGTCCCGACGGCCGCGTCTAGAATTGCCGGCTCCAGTCCTGGGGCCAGCGCTCGATAACGACTTTGGTTTGCGTGTAGAACTCTATGCCGTGATGGGCCTGCGCGTGCAGGTCGCCAAAGAAGCTTTCGCTCCACCCCGAGAAGGGGAAGAAGGCCATGGGGGCGGCCACACCAATGTTGATGCCGATGTTGCCGGCAATGGCTTCGTAGCGGAACTTGCGCGCGGCGGCCCCGCTGTTGGTGAAGATGCAGGCCATGTTGCCGTAGGCGCGGTCGTTGACGAGGGCAATGGCATCTTCAATTGTGGCCGCGTGCATGAGGCTAAGCACGGGGCCAAAGATTTCCGTGCGCGCCAGTGCGCCGGTGGGCGCAACGTCGGTCAGCACGGTGGGGAAGACGAAGGCGCCATCCGCATAGCCCGCAACGGCGCGGCTGCGGCCATCTACAAGCAGATTGGCGCCTTCCTGCGCGCCTGCGCTGATGATGGATTCAATGCGTTGCTTGCTTTCATTGGTGATCACCGGCCCCATCTGCACGCCTTCATTCAGCCCGTAGCCAACTGTGCGCGAGGTGGCGGCATCGGCAATCATCTCGGTAAAGGTGGAGCGGGCGTCGCCCACGGTAATCGCAACAGAGGCCGCGAGGCAGCGCTGCCCCGCACAGCCAAAGGCCGAATCGGCCATAATGCGCGTCGTCATCTCCATGTCGGCATCCGGTAGAATCACAACGGGGTTCTTGGCCCCGCCCTGACACTGCGCGCGCTTGCCATTGGCCGTGGCGCGGCTGTAGATGTAGCGTGCGACAGGCGTGGACCCCACAAAGGAAACCGCCTTGATGCGCGGATGATCGAGGATGGCATCCACCGTTTCCTTGCCGCCGTGCACAAGCTGCACAACGCCGGCGGGGAAACCCGCCTGCTCCACCAGCGCAATCAGCTTCTGCGCCGAGGCGGGCACCTTTTCGCTGGGCTTGAGGATGAAGCAATTGCCCGTGGCCACGGCATAGGGCAGGAACCAGAGGGGGATCATGCCCGGGAAATTGAAGGGGGTGATACAGGCGACGACGCCCAGCGGCTGGCGGATCATGTGCTCATCAATGCCGGGCGCAATGTCCTCGTTGTTGACGCCCTGCATGAGGATGGGCGCGCCGCATGCAACCTCCACATTCTCAATCCCGCGCCGCAGTTCGGCAACCGCTTCAGCGTAGGTCTTGCCGCACTCCTGCGTGATCATGCGCGCGATGTCGTCCAGATTCTGCTCGAGCAGCGCCTTGAAGCGGAAGAGGTACTGGATGCGCTCGGTAACAGGGACGCGCCGCCACAGGAGAAAGGCCGCCTGCGCGGCATCGGCCGCCTGCGCGACTTCGCCGCCAGGCGACAGGGGCACGTGGCCAATCACCTGAGCCGTGGCGGGGTTGGTCACGTCAAGGAATGTAGCAGCAGAGGACTTTATCCACGCGCCGTTGATGTAATTAAGCAGTGTACCGTTGCTGGTTGCGTTCATTTGTGAGTCCCTTTTTGTTCCATGCGAAGAAGGCAGGTGCGCTAGGGCGACACATGAGCGTCGCGCGCAATTCTGCCGAAATAAAGTTCGGTTGTGTAGTCGTACTGGACATAGCCTTCATGTTCGTAGCGAGCAAAGAGATCGGCAAGCGCGGCGCGCAGAGCAGGCGCGCGCGCGTCTGCAGCGTGCGGTGCATAGGAGGAGGAGAAGGTGCGTCCGGCAAGCCCTGCGTTGTCCAACAATTGGCTGTATGGAAAAGTGTGGTAGCTGAATGCGCCATCGGCAAACATGGACGCAAGCTGGTGATTGGCAACGTGTTCATGGCTGACGCGTTGATAGTCGGGCGCAACGCTGTGCACAAGTGCCTCGTACTCGGCCATGAAGGGCGAGAGATCGAGGTGGCGGCTGTTCCAGAAAAGCGCCACCCAGCCTGTGGGGCGCAGAATCCGCGCCCATTCGGTGCGCGTAGGGTCGCGTTCAAACCAGTGAAAGGCCTGCCCGGCAACAACATAGTCAACCGATGCGTCCGGCAGCGTCGTCGCTTCGGCAGTGCCTGCGACAGCGGTGAAACGGGGGTGCTTTGCAAGATAGGTGGCGCCGGCGGCGCGCATGGCGCTGTTTGGCTCAACGCCCCACACCCGATTGCCGTTCTCGAGAAACATTTCGGCCGAGAAGCCCGTGCCGGAGCCAATGTCCGCAACCACACTTACGGGTGTGAGTCCCGTATCCCTGCGCAGCGTGTCCAGAATTGTGGCGGGGTAGCGGGGACGGTAGCGCACATAATCGCCCACACGGTCGGTGAAGCGGTTGGTGGGGTCGAAATCGGCAACGTTGCGTGTCATCGCTTCACTCTGTACCATGCACTGTTTCATGCAAAGTTTCATGCAATCAAATGGGTCATCCATACGTTGGGTTCAACGTAGTGCCCACGGTCGGCCGCGCGGTCGATGGCGACAGGGGCCAACCCGCCAGGGAAGGCGTAGGCGCCAGAGGTGGGGAACTCCATGCCCGTCCAGCGCTGCCATTCGTCTACAGTGCCCACAATCTGCATGCTGCGGCGGCAGGGGCCAGCAATGCGCGCGCCCAGCCGTTGGTGGGTGCGCAGCCACGGGTCAAATGCCAGCCCCTGGGCGGTGGTGCGCGCCATGTATTCCTCAATCGGCTGATTGGGGAATTCGGCCTTGCGCGTGGGGCGCACTGGGGCGATCATGCGGTTGATGCCGGCGCGGCGTCCCAACTCCTTCATCGCGCGCACCATCACGGCGCTGAGGCCGCGGCTGCGGGCCGAGGGCGCCACGGTGATGCTCAGCGCGCCCAGCGTGCGTGCAGGCCGTGCGGCGGCGAGGTCGTCCGCCGCACGCACCATTTCCCAGTGCCAGCCCGTATCGGGCAGCGTACGCTCGTCCTCATCCCAGGCGAGCGTGCAGGCGTTACCGGCGGCCAACGGCCTACCCAGGTCCGCATCGTAGAGCACAAACTGGAACTGCGGCCAGCGTGCGTAGATGCCCATCCAGTCGGAGGGCGGCGGCTCATCGCTGGCAACGTGGCCATCTATGATGAACGCGGGCCATACGACATCGATCAGTGCCTGGATCTCGTCCTCGAGCGCAGGGTCATCGGCCACGGTGCGGATTGTGTAGCCCTCGAACTGCATGGGTAGGTTCACTGTTCGCGCTCTCCCGTAATCATCGCGCCGAGGTCACTTTCGGTCAAAGAACCGCCCGGATAATCGCCCACCTTGCGACCGTGGCGAATGATGGTGTATCTGTCGGCCACCTTGGAGACGTGATGCAGATTGTGACTGATGAAAATCACAGCCATGCCCCGCTCTTTCGCGCGCACTGTATAGTGTAGCACCTTTTCCGTTTCGCCTACGGAAAGCGCCGAGGTCGGTTCGTCGAGGATAAGCAGCGACGCGCCAAAGTGGACGGCACGGCCAATGGCAATCGACTGACGTTCGCCGCCCGACAGCTTGGCCACAGGTTCTGTCACCGAGCGGCCCGTGGAGAATTTTTCAATGCCGATGTCGTGCAGCGCCTCTTCGGTGCGCGTGTTCATCTCGCCCAGACGCATGAAGCGCAGCGGGCCAACGCCGGTTGTGACCTCGCGCCCGAGGAAGAAGTTGCGTGTTACGCTCATCAGGTTGACGAGGGCAAGGTCCTGATAAACGGTCTCAATGCCCAGCGCGCGCGCCTGGGCGGGCGAGCGAATGTTGACGACGGCCCCATTGATGCGAATTTCGCCGCTGGTGGCGGGAAAGATGCCCGTGAGAATTTTGATGAGCGTGGATTTGCCCGCGCCATTGTCGCCAAGCAGCGCACAGACCTCACCGCGGCGCACTGCGAAATCCACACCTTCGAGCGCGCTGACAGTGCCAAAGCGTTTGCTTATCGCACGCATTTCGACTACAGGCGGCGCGCCGTTCACTGCTTCAGTGGCCATACGCATATCCAATTGGGTTGAGCTCGCGGGCAAGGTGGATTGTTCTTGTACCAAAACGCATTTGTGCTGTTACGCACGGTTGCGAATGACATTGTTAAGGATGGCCGCAGCCACAATGGTGACGCCCACAATGGCGTCGAAGTTGTCCGCTGCGATGATGTCGAGCAGCACGACGCCCGTGCGCAACATGCTGATGAGCAGCACGCCGAAGAGCGCGCCAATAATGCTGCCGTAGCCGCCTGTGAGCAGTGTGCCGCCCACGACGGCTGCGGCAATGGCCTTGAGTTCTTCACCCGTGCCTGTGGCAATGCGCACTGTCTTGAACTGGGCAAAGAGCAGAATGCCCGCCACGCCGGCCAGTACGGACGACCACATGAAGGCCAGCAATTTAGTGCGCACAACGGGCACGCCCTGCGCAGCGGCCGAGTCGCGATTGCCGCCCACGGCGAAGATATGATTGCCAAAGCGGGTGCGCACGAGCACAAACTGAAAAATCGCCACCAGCCCCAGCCACCAGACAATTGACGAGCGGAAGTTGGCGCCAGCGTACAGGTCGGCCAGCGTGGCAAGTCTGCCATTGAGCCACGCGAAGGCGGGTGGGCTTTCGGTAATCTGCAAGACCTGCCCGCCCGAGTAGGCCCACACCAGGCCGGTGAAGATGAAGGCCGTGCCCAAAGTGACAATAAACGAGGGCATTTGCGCCTTGACGACGATGAAACCGTTGATCAAACCCATGAGCGCGCAGATGGCAAGCGCCAGCGGTATGGCCAGCCACGGGCCGCCGCCGTTCATCATGTAGAAGCCAAAGACAAAGCCGCTCATGGCCATGACAGGGCCGACAGAGAGATCAAACTCCCCGGCGATCATCAACTGCGTTACGCCAATGGCAATGATGCCGGTGAGTGTGGCCGCGTTGACAATGCCTGCAATCGAACGCAGCGTGAAGAAGTTGGGCACGACGATTGCGAAGAGGATAAAAAGCACAACCAACGTGACGCCGGGGCCAAAGGCGGGGGAACGCAAAATCGCCGCTCGAGGGCGGTTGTGGGCAACGGGTGGCGGTGTTTGCGTGGTGGCTGTCAATGCGCGCATTTCAGTGTGCACTTCCCCGGTGTGCACAACGCCGTGCACACCGGGGAAGCAGATTCCAGGGCAGCAGTGGCCTGGGGAGCGAGTTTAGCGATAGGTGCCCGAGAGCGACGAAACGAGATCGACGGTTTTGGCATCCACAAAGCCGGGGCCGGTGGCGGTTACGGGCAGCGCCGGGGAAATGCCCTGGCGCAGATTGAGCACGAGCGCCTGCACCGCGCCGTAGCCTTGCAGATAAGGCTGTTGATCAATCGCGAAGAGGGTGCGACCATCCTTGATTGCGGCCACGATCTCGGCCCCCAGATCAAAGGTGCCATGCTTGATCGCACCAGCAGTCGTTCCCGACTCTTCAAGGAATCCATAGAAGGGGATTGCGCCGTTGGGGCCAAGGGTCATG
>DIAV01000154.1:16769-17497 GCA_002415895.1 Anaerolineales bacterium UBA5069
ACCACCCTGGAACTCGTCCTGGCCCAGGTACGTGAGATAGCCAATGTTGTCCACGTCCGGGCCGGAGCCGGCGTTGTAGGCGACCACGGGAATGCCCGCATCCAGCGCGCGCTGGAGCGGCTCGCGGAAGAGGTCGGCGTCGGTCACTGTCACAGCGAGCGCATCGGGTTGGCTGGCCACGGCCTGGTCAATCAACTGCGCAACCTTTTCCAGATCAAACTTGTCGGGGCCCAGAATCTGGATCTCCGCACCGCGTGCGGCGGCGGCGTCGGTGAGGCCTTTCTCAACAACGCACCAGAAGGCATCCCACGCGCAGAGCGCATGCTGCACCGCCACAATCTTGACGGGGCGGCTGGGGTCGGGCGTAAAGCCAAGGTTCTCGCTGGTAATGAAGCCGGGGCCGGTGGCGCTGACGGGCAGCGCCGGCAGAATGCCAAAGCGAATGGCCAGCGCGAGCGAACCCACGGCGCCGTAGCCTTGCAGGTAGGGCTGCTGGTCAATGCCGAACATTGTGCGGCCATCTTCAATGGCAGCATTGATCTCGGGGCTGGTGTCAAACGTGCCATGCTTGATGGTCGTGAGGCCCGATTCCTCAAGGAAGGCGTAAAAGGGGTTCGCGCCGTTGGGGCCAAGGGTCATGGCAATGTCGGTGTCGGGGTTGGCGGCGAAGTAATCGCTGATGGTGGTCTGCGACGACGCGGGGTCGTCACTGATGCCAAGCACTTCGG
>DIAV01000161.1 GCA_002415895.1 Anaerolineales bacterium UBA5069
CGGGCTCCATAAAGCTGGCATAGACAACGCGAATTGTATCCATCTTGCTTTCGTTTCAGTTGGACCGGGAAATCGCCCTGCCGTTAGTTGCGCACGGTGGGATCCAGGGCGTCATGCAGCCCCTCGCCCAGGAAGTTAATGCAGAGCACAGTGATCAGAATCGCCAGACCGGGGAAAAGCGTCAGCCACGGTTTAGAAGCCATCGTGGCCTGCGAATCCTGCAGCATATTGCCCCACGTGGGTGTGGGCGGGGAGATGCCCAGACCAAGAAAGCTCAGCGACGACTCGACGATGATGGCTGAGCCGACGCCCAGCGTCGCGCCCACAATGATTGGCCCCATCACGTTGGGAATGATGTGCCGCCCAATGATGCTGGGCGTGCGGCAGCCAATGCTGCGTGCGCCCAGCACAAAATCCTGGCGCTTGGTGGAGTGTACAGAGGAGCGCACAATGCGCGCGGTGGCCATCCAACTCAGCACGCCAATCACGAGCACAATCACAGGCACAGATGCGCGTGCATAGGAACTGATGATAATGAGCAGCGGCAGCGTTGGAATGGCGATCATCACTTCGGTAAAGCGCATGAGCGCGTTATCAATCAGGCCGCCGTAGTAGCCTGAGATCGCCCCCACAGTGGCGCCAATGATCGTGCTGAACATGGCCGCAAAAATGCCCACCATCAACGAGATGCGCCCGCCATAGAGAATACGCGTGAAGACATCGCGCCCCAGGTCATCAGTGCCCATGAGGTGCGCAAACGACGGCGCCTGGCGCGCATTGCGCAGGTCAATCGCGTCAAAGGGATAAGGTGCAAAGAGCGGTGCGCCAAAACAGAGCACGGCCAGAATCAGCAGAATGACGGCCGAAATCACTGCGGCCTTGTGGCGGATAAACTTGCCCCATATGATTTGCCCCTGCGTGCGCGCCGGGCGCAGCAGTAGCGCATCCTGGCCGCGTGGCTTTGCGGCAATGGCAACGGTCACCTGTGAAGTGCTGGAGATGTCGGAAAGTGCTTCAGTCATAACTCACGCGCGGGTCCAGCAATGCATTGACAATGTCGGCCAGCAGATTGAAGACCACCACCATCACGGATCCCATCATGATAATGCCCATGAGCAACGGGTAGTCGCGGTCGTACATGCTCTGTATAAAGAGGCGACCAATCCCCGGCCACGAAAAAATCGTTTCCGTAATCACTGCCCCCGAGAAGAGGCCGGCAATGTCCAGCGCCATAATCGTTACCACAGGGATAGCTGCATTCTTGAGGGCGTGCAGCAGCATAACGCTACGGTTGCGCAGCCCTTTGGCCTTGGCCGTGCGAACGTAGTCCGCATTGAGGACGCCCAGGAAGCTTGTGCGCATATAGCGTGACCAGCCTGCAATATAGAGCAGCGAGAGCACCAACGCCGGCATAATAATATGCTTGAGTTGATCCACAAAGCCTGTGTCGCCCACTGTCACGCGGCCCGACGAGGGCAGCCAGCCCAATTGCACGGAGAAGACCAGTTGCAGCATGAGGCCAAACCAGAAGACGGGCATGGCAATGCCCAGAAACGAAAGCCCTGTGCCAAAAACATCCGTTACGCTGTATTTGTGAATCGCGCTATAAACGCCCAGCGGCAGCGCCACCACCGCGGCAAAGAGATACGCCGCGCCCATCAGTTGCACAGTCGCAGGCAACCGCTCCAGAATAATTTGCAGCACCGGCTGCGCGGATTTGAAGCTGTAACCAAGGTCGCCCTGCAGCGCAGCGGCCAGCCAGCGAAAGTACTGCACCACGAGGGGTTGGTCCAGCCCCAGGCGTGTGCGATAGGCAGCCAGCATTTCGGGGTTCACAAAGCGGCCCGTTGCCAGCAGCATTGTCTCCGGGCCGCCAGGGGCCGCCTGAATGACAAGGAAGATAACAATCGAGATACCAATGAATAACGGAATCATCTGCAGCATACGGCGCAGGATGTATCGCCCCATGCGGTCGGCTCTCCTCTACAGTGCATATCTGCGGGCGGGCAGCGGCACCCTGCCACCCGCCCGCAGATTCTACGCAACGGCTATCTACTGCCGGCCGTCTGCAAAACAATCAAACTACTCGCCCAGACTCCACTCGTACGAGTTCCAGAAGCTGCCAAGGTTCGTGCCGCTGCCCTTGAAGTTCTCGAAGCCACTGCGCATGACATAGGGCAGGCTGTTGTAGTACAGGGGCAGTTCGCGTCCCTCTTCGGCCATCATGGTTTGCACAGCGTCCATGAGCGGCTTGCGGTCGGCAAAGTCCAGCGCCGTGTCGGACTCTTCCATGAGCGCGTCCAGTTCAGGATTGCAGTGGCCCGTGAAGTTGTTGGAACCTTCACACGCATACAGCCCCGTCAGGCTCGGGTCGGCGGGAATAATCCAGCCGCCAACCACAGCTTCCCAATCCATGGAGAGCCAGCGCTGCAACCATGCCGCATTCTCCAGATCCTCAAACTTCACCTCAACACCCACTTCCTTGAGATAGGCCTGAATCGCCTGGGCGATGGCCGTGCGCTCGGGGCGGCTGTTGCGGTTGATGATGGTGAAGGAAAGCTTTTCGCCATCCTTCTCGCGAATGCCATCGGCGCCGACAACCCAGCCGGCTTCGTCCAGCATGGTCGCGGCCAGCGCGGGATCGTAGTTGTACGATTCCACATCGGGATTGTAGTACGGGCTCGTGGGGCTGATGGGTGAATTGGCAAGCTGTACGGTGCCTTCCATCAGGCCGTCCACAATTGCCACGCGGTCAATGGCATGGAAGATCGCCTTGCGCACATTCGGGTCACCGAAGAGCACCTTGCCCCGCTCGGTCCCTACACTGGGCTCGAAGATGATCCAACTGTTGGAAGGCACATTGACAACCTTGTAGCCTTCCAGACCTTCCACTTCCTTGATCTGGTTGGGCAGAATCTGGCCGAAATCATACTCGCCCGACTTGAGCGCGTTCAAGCGCGTGTTGGGGTCGGGAATGAAGCTGAAGATGATCTCGTCCAGCTTGGGGAGATCAGCGCCGCGCCAGTAATTGTCGTTGCGCACCACGCGCACATACTCGCCCGGCTTCCACTCGGCAAACTTGAAGGGGCCGGTGCCCAGGGGGCTGCGGTTGTAGCCGTCAAAGGTCAGCACATCCTGCCCTTCAAGCACGTGCTTGGGCAGAATGGTGTCAAAGAGCGTTACATAGTTGGCAGCGGGCTTGTCCCACGTAAAGACGACCGTGTTTTCGTCGGGCATTTCGCAATTGATGATGCCCAGATAGTCTGTCTGATTGTAGACTTCCTGGCCAGGCTCGCTCTGGATAAAGTCCAGCGTGAAGCAAACATCGGCGCTTGTGAAAGGCTCGCCGTCATGCCACTGCACACCCTGCTGCAGATTCCACGTCATCGTCAAGGTGCCATCTTCATTCTCGACAATGCCGCCATTCTCCAGCGTGGGAATCTCTGTGGCCAGAACAGGAATGTAGCTGTTCTGGTCGTTGCTCATAATCAACCCTTCGACCATTGTGATCTCAATGTCCGTCAGGTTCTGACTGGTGAGCGCATTCAGGGTATCAATTTCGGCGCCATAGGCCACGCGCAGCACTTTGCTGCCTTCGGGTGCTGCAGCGGCATCGGCAGGAGCAGCACCCGCATCGGCCGGAGCGGCCGCAGGTGCAGCCACAGGGGCTGCGCAGGCGCTCAACACCATTGCGAAGAGCATTGTAAGTGATAGAACTTTCAGCCAGGTCTTGCGGGTCATGGGTCTCTCCTTGGTTTGCAAAGGCATACTTGGTAAATGCAGCGCGTGCAAAGTGAATAGGCGATGCAAGGGCCAAATGGTGGCGATCCGATTCGCGTGTGGCAGGCGCCTCCTTCGTAAAAGCGATGCTCGGGACGTGGACCAGGTCAAGCCGGCAGACGATCAGGCACTTTATCAGGCAGACGATCAGGCGAACATGGCTACAGTTTGTGGTGAATGCATGCGGCCATAGAGGAACTCAAGGTAATCAGCGCGCCGCGCGGCGGGTACAGCCAGATACGCATCGTTGACCGTCTGCCCCCACCAATAGGACCAGATGAGCACGGCGCGCCCCGAAGCAGCGATGAAGCGCATGCGGTTATCCACCCAGCCGGAGCCACCGCCAAGGCTGGCCGCGGCCAGCCACGCGCGCACTTCCGCATCAGCTTCGTTCAGTGCGTGCAGCTTCCACGCCGCCACAGTGCCAATCGCCGAGCGGTAGCGCGACAGAATGTGCTGCACACGGTCATCATCGTTATCAAACCAATCAAGCAGGAAGATGCCGTTGTCGGCAATCCCCTCAAAGGGGCTGGAGCTGGCGGTATTCACCACGGACAGCAAGCCATCTGCAGGGGCGCGCCCCTCGTGATACCACACTTCGCGCAGCTTGAACTGCACATAGTGGCCGGGATAACACTCGTGCAGGGCAAGGTGCTTGAGCGCCGGATAGGTAAGCACCGGGTCTACATTCAGTTCCACCTTGCGCTCAAGATAGTTGCAGCGCGCGTTAAAGGCAACGCCCCGCACCGTTGCCACCTGCATGCCGTCGGACTTGTCGGCGGGGATGGGCAGAATACGATTTGTACGCTCCCAGGCCTCGTCAAACAACCCTTGCAGCACGGTTGCAACGGCATCGGGCGGCACGAGTACACTCTCCTGCCACGCCTGGCATTGCGTGGCGAGGTCGCCCGCAAAGCCCATGCGTGTAAGCAGATCGCCCAGTTCGGCGCGCAATCCGGCGAGTTCATCCTCGCTTACGGGGGCAGAGGGGACATGCAGAAAGCCGCGCAATTGGTCGGCAAGCGAGAGGCCCGATGTGCGCCACTGGATGAAGGCCAGCGAAGAGCCCGCCAACTGCTGATAGTACATGCGCCGGTCGGCTTCGGGCAGAGCGGCGGCATCGGCTTCAAGCGCCTGCCACGCGTGCCGGGCCTCCGCATAGTCAACATACGGCGCGGGCTTGAGTGCGCCACCCGACATATCCAGCACAACCAGGCCGTCCTCGTCACCGCTCTCGGCGCGATAGAGGGCATCCAGCCCCAGCAGCGCGGCGGCCACGCGCTCGCCATACGCCAAAGTATCCTGGCTAAGTACCATAGATTTATGGCTAATTGTCATGAGTAGATTCCTCTTGCTCTGCTTCTTCATGCATGATGGCAGCCACACAACGCACGGGGACAGATCCAAAGGAGAGAAAGCGGTCATGGAAGCGGCGCATTGTAAAGCGCTGCCCCAATTTGCTCTGCATTTCACCGCGCAAGCGCACAATCTCATCGCGCCCCATGAGATAGATCATTGCGCCGCCCGGGAACATGCTGTTCTTCACGGTCTCCCCGCGCGAGGCAGCGCGACTCATGCCCGTGTTCTGCTCATAGAAGTCGGCGGCTTCATCCATTGTCATGCGCCCCTGGTGCAGGCGTACATCAACCAATGCCCGCGCCGCCATGCGCAGGTCGGTCTGCAACTCGGAGAAACTCTCCAGCGGTGTCAGAAATCCGGCCTCGCCCATCAGCGTTGTGGCGTAGCAGGCCCAGCCTTCGGCCATTGTGCCCCCACAGAAGAGGGCCACGCGGGCCGCCGTATCTACAGCCGCAATCCGTCCAATGCGCGAGCTGCTCCGGTAGGCGTTCCAGTTCTGCACGTGATGCCCAATGCCGCCGTGGTGCACTACATGATTCAACTTGATAACGCTGTCGTTGTTGGCGCGCAACAGCTTCTGTTGCTGGCTGCGCGGCATCGTCTTCTCTATGGGCGTCACCAGATAGCGGTGCACGGGCGGCCGGTGGTGCGCCGCGGGTGCGCGATAGAAGAGAAAATAGAGATAAGGCGCAGCCGAACGCGCCCACTCGGGCTGCGGCACATACTCGATCGGAAAGTCCGGCCAGGTGAGCAGTTGTTGCTCGTCCGACAACGCCTTGCTCGCGTCCCAAAGCTGCTGGTAGCGCCCCAGGTACTTGCCCACAGTGGGGTGGATACCACTCAACTGCACCAGCGCGTCCTGCCATTTTTCCACGCCAAAGACGGCGGCCTGCTCGGCTAGTTTTGCCTTTGTTTCAGCAAGCTGCTCTGCTGCATAGGCGGCAATCGCGTCACCGCTCATCTCCAGGCGGTGCCCCTCGCGCATGAGCATGTCAAAGGCATCGCCACCGCTGGCAAAAGCGCTCGAATCCGCACGCAAAACAGTCGCGCGCAGGTGTGCCTCAAAACGAGCAAAGGCTTCCAGTGCCACATCTGCAGCGCGCCGCAGCGCCTGCTGGTCGCCACCCATGCTCGCAGCCAGCATGTTAATCCCCTGGCTAAAGAAGTTGCGTGCGCCGGTGCATTCGCGCAGCGCCCGCTCTGTCCACGCCACCGGTGCGCTGTGTATGTTGCTCTCGCCCTGCTCCAGCAGGCGTGGGATGAGGCGCATGCGCTCAACCGCCGCGGCTACGCGCTCCTTCTCCGGCGCATACTCAGTCAGAAACAGGCTTATGACGCCAAAGATGGCCTCGCCCGTATAGACGCAGGGATTGCCGCGTTGGAAGTGCGTTGAAACCAGTTCCCACTGCTGAATGCGCAGGAATCCCTCAGCCAGCCGCTTGTCAAGCCGCTCTATGGCAGTCAGTTCCGCGTCATCCACCAGAGCGCTGTCGCGCAGCAGCGCCTCGGCGTCCGCCAGCGCAGCCTCCACCCCTTGCGCCGAATAATCGGGCAGCGCATGGTCATAGGCGTGCTCGCCAATAAAGGTGGCGTTTACAGGCCGATGGCGATAGTAGGATGCGAAGAATTTGTCGAGCCAGGCCTGCACGCGCCGGCTCTCATTGAGGTCAGCCACGTTCAGTCTCTTTCCAGGGGCAGGTGTACCCACCGCTCCTCGTGGTGCGAACGCTCCACGGCGTTGATCACTTCCTGCACCCACGCACCGTCATCAAAGTTACCCTGGTTGCGCTCGCCGCCTTCAAGCATTTCATCAATAAAATCACGAATCAGGTTGGCGTAGAAGAGTGATCGCCACGACTCGCGCGCATGGCCGCCGCTGGGATAAAAGCGCTGTGGAATCTCCATCTGCTTGAATTCGACGGAATCGGGCGTGGCGATCTTAATGGTCTCGGCAACGCCAAATTCTTCGACAAGGCGGCAGATGATGGCCCCCTTTTCGCCATAGATGCGCGCCTCGATGCCCGGATAGTTGCCGATTGTGACAAAGCTCGTCTGGATCGATGTCAAAGTGCCATCTGTAAACTCGCCCAGGTAAATATCGCCGTCGTCAATGTTCATGCGCATCATGGTGCCCGTTTCGCGCACCATGCGATCCGGAATGAAGTTGCGCATGGCCCCCACCACACGCTTGAGGTCTGCACCCACCCACCAATGGCTAATGTCAATAATCGGCGCACCGTAGCCCTCGAGCGAAGAGGTTTGCAGCACAGACTGGTCGGCGTGGATGTCCACCTGGCGCAGCGGCGATTGAGGGTCAAGCCACTGGGAATTCTGCTCGTAGCCATTGAAGATGAGCGGACGGCCCACAAAGCCCTCATCCATGAGCGACTTGGCATATTGCACACCGGGGCTGTAGCGGAAGGTAAAACCCAGCTTGGTCTTAAGTCCTTTGCTGCGCGCCAGGTCAGCCGCTTTGAGGGTGCCGCGGAAGTCATAGGCCACGGGCTTCTCGCAGAGTACATGCTTGCCCGACTCCAGCGCCGCCCACGAAAGCTCAAAATGGGTGGCCGAAGGCGTGCAGACATCGACCGCATCAATCGACGCGTCGCCCACCAGCGCCTGCCAGTCATTGGTGGCCACGGGAATATCAAACTCCCGCGCAAAGGCCTGCGCACGTTCAAGGATAGGGTCGCAGATTGCCACCACTTCGCAGCGCGGGTCGCGCTTCCAGCCGGGCACGTGCGCATGTTGCGCCCAAGCCCCAGCCCCGAGTACGGCAACGCGCAGTTTGCTTTCCTGCATGGGTCGTCTCCAACTCTCTGTGAGATATGCGGTTAGAAAGCGTGTGGGTCCAACGCAGCGGCGGCGGTGCCGCTGTCAAGCTGTTCTGTTGAACTGCTTACTTCCCTCAAACTTGATGAGGGCCTGCACTGCCTGCTCAATGGATTCCATGTGCAACGTGCGGCTTGCGGAGGGCGGCAGGGAATGGTTGATGATGGCAAGACAGCACGCACGGGGGTTGCGCGTGGCCATGGCATCGAGGACTTCATTATGGAATTGG
>DIAV01000305.1:0-642 GCA_002415895.1 Anaerolineales bacterium UBA5069
GTGACGGGGATGTTAAGCTCTGCTGCCGTCTGCCAAATTGGCTCCAGGCGGGGATCGCTAATCCGTACAAGCACGCCGTTCTGATCTTTGACCAGCAGCCCCAGATTCTTCCACACTTTAACGCCCTGCGCACCGCGCGCAACCTGTGCACGCAAGCGCGCCGCCGCATACTCACCAAAGCGGTCGCCATGGTTGTCCCATTCCGCCCAGTTGACGCCGCCAAAGATGATGAAGCGCTCGGGATCCGCCTCCTTGAAATGCTTGAGGTGCTGGTCAAGCACATCCTCGCCCCACATGCCGTCCAGATCAAGCAGATGGGTGACACCCGCCTCATCCAGCACGTCCAGCAGTTCGCCCACCGGGCGCTGGTCCCATCCACCCCCAAAGCCGGGCATGAGATGATTGTGCGCATCAAAGACTGGAAAGCGGGGCTTGCTGATCTGGGTCGTCTTTGTTACAAGCGCCGGTTGCGGATTGAATTCACGAAGTTCCATGCCTGCGGCTCCCTCATGTGTACATGCGTTATCTGCTGATTCAGGCCAGAATGACCTGAATACCCATTGCGCGCAATGTGGCAACAAATTCCTGCGGCGCGTCAGCATCCGTAACCAGCGTGTTCAGCACGCCAAGCGGCGCGACCTT
>DIAV01000305.1:770-3718 GCA_002415895.1 Anaerolineales bacterium UBA5069
AATCTGGCGATCCGTCATCGTCTCGGGCAAATAGCGGTTCGTCAGTCCCTCTTCTGCGCTGATGGCATGAATGCCAATGATGACCTTGTGCGCGCGCAATCCGGCCAGCGCCTGCTCTGCAATCACGCCAATTGTCGACATCTCGCTGCGCCTGAAGTGCCCACCCAGCGCAATCACAGCAATCTCGGGACGATCAATCAACTCCTGCAACACAAGCAGCGAGTTCGTAATGATCGTCAGGTCGTTGCAGTCGCCAATCGCCCGCGCCACCTCCAGCACGGTGGTGCCGCTGCCCAGAAAGACCGTATCCCCGTCGCGAATCAGCGCCGCCGCCGCCTTGCCTATGCGCGCCTTGGTGTCAATTGCATCACCCATGCGCTGATAGACGGGCAATTCGGGCGGCGCCTGATGGAGTGCCAACGCCCCGCCATGGACGCGCTGCACATTGCCCTGTTCTGCGAGAACCCCCAGGTCACGGCGCGCCGTTGCTTCACTAATGTTGAAGCGCTCGCAAATACTACTCACGGAGACACGGCGCGCTTGCTCGATATAGCGCAGGATTTGATCCTGGCGCTCAACGTTGGAAGGGGCGAGAGTCTTCAACACAAGCTCCCCTTACGCTTCATCAAACATCAGGAAATTGATGTTCTCGGGCAGCGGATAGCGCGCACGCACCGCCTTGCGCAGCGCGGCGTCAAGCGGCTGCCCGCTTTGCGCCGCTTCGCGCCGCGCCCACATCTCCCACCACAGGTCGCTCGTTTCCGTTTCGCCCTCGCGAATCACGGCAAACTCGCGTGTCAGCACCTCGGCCACCGTATCAAGGTCACCCAGTTCCAGTGCAATCCGTCCGCGCAAGACCTGAATGCGATCCACGTCGCGCATGGCATCGGGCAAGGCATTGTAAAGTGCCAGCCCAGCCTCGTACTTGCGCTGTGCGACCAGCGCTTGCAGACATTCCACGGCCAGCGCGGGGACCATGACTCCAAGAGCATCGGCCAGTGCCCACGCCTGCGCATAATAGGATTGCGCCGCAGGCTCATCGCCACTGCGCACCGCCGCCACGGCCAGATTGCGCAAGGCCCACGGTGAGGGCTGCAATGCAATGGACTTCTCCCACGCCGCCACCGCACCCGCACTGTCGCCCCCTTCCATGCGCATGACACCCGCGTGCAGGTGGGCAAACCAGTTGTCGTTTGCAACCGGATCAAGCAGCGCCAGCCATTCGGGTTGCACCAGCCACTCGCCCGGCAACGCCGCAGCGTCCTGTTGTGGAAAGCGCCCATCATGCAAGAGAGTCAGCCACTTTGCCTGGTCATCTGTGAGTGTGCTTGCGGGAAAGGCGAAAGTCGCGGGTACAGGGGGTAGCGTCGCATCGGCGGCGCGCCGCATCAGCTCCAGCGCGCCCCAGCCTGAAGCGGCCGCCACAATGCGCGCGGGTGCGCTGTCGGCCGCGGCGCGCCCGGCCTCCAGCAGGGCGTCCAGGTGTGCAACTGTCATCTGCTGCTTCAGTACACCATCCACATACGCACAGGCGCGCGCATAGTCGCTGTCATGCACACGCGCGGGATCGCCTGCAAAGTAACCAAAGGCCTGCACCCATTCCTTGCGGCCATTGGCGGGCAGAGGCACACCGTTCACTTGCGCAGGCGTCATGCCCGACTGGATTTCGAGGTATGCCTGCCCGGGTTCGGAGAGGAAATTCTGCCAGTGGCGGCCGCCTGCGTGCATGCCCCAGCAGAACATTTTGCGATAGTTCACAGGCGGTGTGGAGGCTTCAATCAGCCCCTTGCCGTCGCCGTCCAGTGCGGCCTCCCAGGGCAAATCGACGTCTTCACATTGGAAAAAGTATTCGCTGGCAAAGGTGAAGTTCGTCGCATAGCTGGCGTCGCGCCCCTCGGTGGTGGGCAGGTAGGGCATCGTGCCGTAGCCATACGACTGCACCGCCTGGGCAAAGTCCACATAAATGACATCGAGCGACGGCGCCAATACGCGCACATCAGGTCGTTCTTCCACCGCCGTATTGTTCCACCAGTAGATTGACGTATCTGTGTGACTGGGGTTGATGACGCGGCAGTATGCAATGAGGAAAGGCGAGCCCGTGGGCAACTGGAAATCGATCTGCCAGAAGAGCCCCTTGCAGCGTTCGAAGTCATAGAGGCGCAGCCCGGGCTCGTCGGTTGCGCTTAGGATTTCGGCAGCGAAGACAGGCGATGCCGTGGTAAGGGCGTGGCCGTAGTGGCCCAGATTCCACTCAATGCCCCCCGAAAACCAGGCATTGCGCAGCGCCAGGTTGGCCGGCTGAAAGACGGGGTTGCGCGCCAGCAACTCGCGCGCTTCGGGCTTGTATTCAAGCGATATGAGCCTGCCACCCAGCGCGGGCAGAAAAGTGGCCTTGAGCAGATCGTTCTCAAGAATCACCGCATTAAAGTGCAGCGGCCGCCGCTGGCGCGTGTAATTGTCCTGCATGGCATAGGGCAGCACACGGTAGCCCGTGTCAAAGCCCGCAAATGCGCGCTTGGCCTCGGGCACCGACTCCTGGTAGTGAACGGAGCGATTGGGGTTGGGGTCGCGGAAGACGGGGAGCGGGTTCTGCTCACCCAGTGGCGCACCGGAGATCAATAGATCTTGCACATAGAGTTCGGTCATCCGATCTCCCTGATGCTGGCCATCGCGCTGCGCCCTGTCATCAGGGGGCGGCGCGGGCTGATATCAATACTGCTCTATTAGGAATCTGGGGACAGGGGGCTGAAGAAATGCAAGTCGGTCATATAACACGCATAACCAATCACAATCAATCAGATTATAGGGAGAAAAGGGAGCGTTGTCAATAGGTTCGCCGTGCCGAAACAGGGCTTCTCAAAAGTCAGGGATTCGCGCTTACACGCGCAAACGGCACCTCACCCCCGGCCCCTCTCCATGCGGAGAGGGGGGAACAGCAAGCACGGCGC
>DIAV01000266.1:0-1724 GCA_002415895.1 Anaerolineales bacterium UBA5069
TCGCGCACTTGCCGGATGCGCCACTAAAAAGTCAGGCGCACAGGCATACAGCCACCTTACCCTCGGCCCCTCGCCTTGCAGAAGCCGTGCAGGGAGGGGAGTACAGCAACTGCGCGACGCTGGCTGCGTGGCTTGCGGGACGCACATTTCACCCTTCTTCAACCTGGAGAGGGGCCGGGGCTGAAGTTGCTTCGACATGCACAAGCGCAGGTGGATTCGGCGCAGGCAGCAGCGGATGCGTGTCCACGATGTTGGAAACGGCGTCAACAGTGGCTTCCACGAAGGCGCGGCCGTCGGCCAGCTTCTTCTTGGCGTCGAGATAGCCCCCGCCGCCCGTATGACGCATTGGCCCCAAATTCACAATCGTAATGCGCCCCTGGCGTTTGGCGCGATTCCATTCGGAGGTGGCGAAGAATGACCAACGGCCGGGCGCTAAAATCCACCACGGCTCGACAGCATCGCGTGAGCCGACGAGGTGATAGAGTTGGTCAATTTGCAGCAGCGCGGGGTCGCTGCCAAAGACGCCGCCCAGCGAAATGACATAGACGGGCGATTGGAGCCAGCGCTTGAGATACCCCGACGAGCCGACGGCCATTTGCCCGGCGCCGCTGTAGCCGATCAGGAAGACCGGCGCGTTGCTTTCCAACGTGTAGCCGTGGCGCATCAGGCCGTTGACGATTACTTCAGCCACGCCCTGGTTGAAGAGCGGGCCATAGCGGCGGTCTGCCGAAATCAATATCTGCATAATGTTGCGGATGTTGATGAAGTAACCGGCCAGGGGCACGCCGCCTGCCTTGCTGCGCAGTGCTACGCGCCAGAGCCCCGCCAGGAGCGGATGGCTGGTGAGCGATTGGTTATTGACGGCGTAGGGAAAGATGTCGTCAATGACATGGGCCTGCGGGTTGGCTTCGGCCAGGCGGCGCAGAAAATCGCGCTCGCGGAAGCTGAGCGTTTCGCCCGTGGCGCGGCCAACGCCCGAGAAGAAAAGGATGTAGCACTCCTTCTCGCCCGCATACGCGATTTCCTCCTCTGGGGGCGATTCCCAGTAGATCGTGTCGCCAAACCAGCCTGCCCACCACCCCAGCATTTCGAAGGGCGAAAAGGCAAGCCAGATGAAGATGCCCGCGACGAAGAGCAAAAACACAGTGAGGACGATGCCCAGCGTGTCAGCCATCGCTCACATCGCTTTCGGACGGCGCGTGCCGCGGCTGGCCGGCAGTGCGCGGCGCGGGCAGCGCATTGCGTTCCGCCAACTGCGCTTGTTTCCATGCATTCCAGTGGCGGCTGTACTGTTCGCGGTGCAATTTGCCCTGCACAACATCATCCACAGAGTAATCCAGACGCGATCCGGCGGCGCGCCGCTCCACCCAGCCGCCCAGCGCGTAGATTGGGCGACCCAGGCTGCGGCGGAAGAGTTGGATGGCCGCCCAACTCACGATGCCGGTGATGGCTGCCTGCCATATGCTCATGCCCATGCCAAAGTGCACAGCTACAACCACCGCTGCCATTGTCCAGAGCGTGAGCACAAGGCCAAAGAAGTTGCCAAAGTAGGGAGTGACCTCAAAGAAGGCGAAGAGTTGGGGCGCATAGGCAAGGCCCACGATAGCGAGCGCATTGATAAAAGGCTCTTCAACGCCAAAAGCCATCCACACCGCCAGCCAGATGACGACACTCCACAGCAAGAAGCCAATGATGTTGCTCACAACGGCAATGATGACCGAGAG
>DIAV01000266.1:1846-9543 GCA_002415895.1 Anaerolineales bacterium UBA5069
CAGCCAGCAGCACCACCAGCAGCGCCAGTGCGAGGCCTGCGCGCGAACCCTGCACCAGCGTGTAGATGCTGGAGTCGAGGCGCAAGGCCATACGAATGGTTTCGCTGACGGAGGGCAGGTCGTCCATGGGAGAGATGATCGGGGCGGATTGCTCCAGAAAGTTCAGTCGTCGGTGTTCGGTTTTGCGCGTGCCAGCCTGGAACGATCTGCGCGCTGCAAGTTCGCATTTTCCTATGCACCGATTATACTATCAAATCATTCATTGCTACCTCTCTGCAGACTGCGTCGCTGTCGCATCGTGCCCGAATGAAGGCCAAACCACTATGCCATCAAACCCCTTGCCGCAAAAAGCCATCGTGCTGATTGGCGGCGCGCTGATTCTCTTCGGCAGCATCCTCGCAGTATGGGCAGTATCGAGCATTGCCACGGTTTTTGCCAGTACACCCACAACAACCGGTTTCACGTCCGACAAAGGCGCCGCAGTAGCTGCGGATGCAACTTTACCTGATGCTGCGCCCGCAACAAACCCGTCGACCACCCTGCCGCGCAAGACACCCCAGTCCACGCCGATTGCCGTGCTTAGCGCGGCAGAGAGCGCCGCGGCCAGGCCCACCAGTGATCAGCGCCCCATTGGCATGACGGTGGCCGTGCCCAGCGCAGTTCCCGTTGGCTTTCTGCGCGATCTGGCCGCAGTGACGCTGCCCGACGGCAAAGCCGTCAAGGTGAGCAGCAACGCGGCAGAGGGGCCGCTCCTCTTTGATTGGACGCCCCTCAACGGCGCAGCCGTCTATACGGTGACCTTTGCCGCCGCAACGCGCTTTGACACGATCTTTCCCGAGACAACCTGGCGCGATGTGCAGGCCGCATGGAGCGGCACATCGCCCACGTATACAGCGGTGTCGGTGCTTGCCAATACGCTGCCTGCGTTGGAGCAGGTGCTCGGCCCCAAAGGCCCGACGGTGGTGGCCAGCCCGGTGGTAAGTGAAGTGGTCGCTGCATCGTGGGCCGCTACCCCTACACTGGCGCTCCTCCCTTTTGACCAACTGGATCCCGAGCTGGCGGTGCTTGCGATTGACGGGCAGACGCCGATTGAAAACGTCAATCACTTTGACGCCGGCGCATACCCCTTCACGTCTGTAATCTATGCACATGATCGTGCCACCAGCCGCAATGATCGCGAAGTGGTGCAGGGTCTGTTGGCCGCACTGCCCGCGGGCAATCGCGACCCCGGCAAGCTCACGGTGCTGACAATGACGGGCGTCACCGCAATGGTGCGTATGATGGCCGATGAGATGGACCGGCGCGGCGCGGCCTGGCCCGCCGAATACGTGGGGCCCGAACTAGCCAGCGCCGATATTACGCACATCAGCAACGAAGTGCCTTTTGTGGAGGATTGCCCCACCGATCTGCGTGAAGACAACTTCAACTTCTGCACCAAGAAAGAGTACTTCGAGACCTTGCGCTTGAGCGGCGTGGACATCATTGGCCTGACGGGCAATCACCAGAACGATTTTGGTCAGCAGGCGGCCTACGATTCGCTGGATTTCTACGAGGCGCACAATCTGCCTGTCTATGGCGGCGGGCGCAACGTGGAAGAAGCCTACAAGCCTTTGTATGTGCAGCACAACGGCAATCGCCTTGCCTTCCTTGGGGCCAACAGTTATGGCCCCGAAATGGCGTGGGCCGACACCAACTATCCCGGCAGTGCCAAATTTGATGTGAACATCATGTCGGCGACCATTCGCGAAATCAAGGACAACGACCTTGCCGACCTTGTGCTGGTTGAGTTGCAGTATCAGGAATCGTATGACACCGAACCCCTGTATGAGCAGCGCGATGATTTCAACGCGCTGGCGCGGGCCGGCGCAGACATTGTCACCGGCGTGCAAAGCCACGTGCCGCAGGGCATGGAATTTACGAATGAGCGCATGATTCTCTACGGGCTGGGCAATCTCTACTTTGACCAGATGTGGAGCCAGACGACGCGTGAGAACCTGATCTACAAGCACACCTTTTACAATGGGCGGCACATCAGCACGCAAATTCTCACAACACTCCTGTACGACTTTGGCCAGCCCCGCTTCATGACGCCGGACGAACGCGACAGCCTGTTGACGCGTGTTTTCGCCGCGAGCTACTGGGAGCATTGAGTGGGTATGCATCAATGATCTGTGATACCGTTAATCCTTCAACGTCAAACTTTTAATCCAGCCTTAATCCGGATTTCATTCACAGGCTTGCCGGATACCGTACCCTCTCTCCTGTAGATGTTCCCGTTTGTAAGTACGGGAAGGTTTGTCCTGATAAGCACTGGCCTGTATACTTGGCTCCTGCGAAGGCTGAAATGCCTTCCTGATTCTTGTAGCGCGCCCGCGTTGCGCTCCCTGGCCTGTGCGCGATATCCTGTTCAATCACCAAGAGGAAGCCTCATGACGACATCCACCAAAGCCAAGTCCAAGTCAAAAAAGCAGAGTAGTTCCGCAGGCATCTGGATTATCATCGGCGCGGTGCTGCTGCTTGGCCTGGTCGTGCTCCTGCTTTGGCTTAACAATCGCCCCACCATTGTATCCGTGGCCCAGCCCGAAGTGCCCGCCGAGTGGATTAGCGGCAAATCGTTAGGCGACCCCAACGCGCCCGTAGTTGTGCAGATGTGGGAGGATTTTGTCTGCCCGGCGTGCCAGCAGTTCACCCGCACCGTGAAGCCGCAGCTTGTGGAAGAATTCGTCAAGACGGGTGACGTTCGCCTTGAGTTTCACCAGTTCCCGCTCTCGCAGCATGCGCCCGGCGCCATCATGGCCGCCAACGCCTCCGAGTGCGCCGCCGATCAGAATCTGTTCTGGCCCTACCATGATCAGGTCTTCGTAGCTGCCGAATCGCGTGGCCAGGCCGCGCTGGTCTACGATGAGCTGATGAAGATGGCCACCACAGTTGGGCTTGATACCAACCAGTTCAGCACGTGCATGAACAGCATGCAGTTCAATAATGATATTGCTCAATCGCTGACCGAGACGCAGCAACTGGGGTTGAACAGCACACCTTCGATTCTGGTCAATGGTGCGCTGGTTGCGAACCCCTTCGACTATAATGCACTGCGTGCGCAGATCGAGGCCGCTGCCGCCGGCAGCTAATCCCGACGCAAACCCTCCTGGAGGGGCAAGAACGCGCTATGGCGTCACTCTCATATTATCTGGATCGGGCTTCGCTCTACATCGCCCTGTTCGCGGCGTGGGTTGCTATGCTGGGCAGCCTCTACTTCAGCGAAGTCATGGGCTTTGTCCCGTGTGACCTCTGCTGGTATCAACGGATTCTGATGTACCCGCTGACGCTGATTCTGCTGACAGGGCTGTTGTTGCGCGACAAACACCTGCCCAAGTTCGTATTGCCGTTGAGCACACTGGGCATGGTGGTTTCGTCGTATCACTATCTGCTTGAGAAGACCGATTGGTTTGATGCCGTTCAGATCTGTCGTAACGGCGCGTCGTGCACCACGCTCTGGATCAACTGGCTTGGTTTCATCACCATCCCCTTCCTGGCGCTGGTGGCCTTCACGACAATCACCGTGATGGCGGTGATTGCGCTCATGGCCGGCGAACCTGCCGAAGCCGATGAGGACGAGGATGGGGTGGAAACGCAGCGCACGCGTGCGTGGTTGCCTGCGTTTGGTGTGGTGGGCGTGGTGCTGCTGGTCTTTGGCACGCTCTTTAGCACCGGCTGGCAGAAGACGGCCGAATCGCGCGCGTTGGCTGCCGAAATGGCCGTCATGCCCGTCTCGGGGCCAATGACCTCAGCCTCGGGGGCGCTGCTCAATGACACGCAAAGCAGCGGTCTCACGCTCTATCGCGAAGCCTGCTCGGGCTGCCACGGTCTCAATGCTGAGGGCGTGCCCAACCTGGGCAATGTGCTCGTCAACAATACATTCATCCAGTCGCTCAGTGACGTTGAATTGCTCCAGTTCATACGCAATGGCCGCGATCTCAACAGCCCGGAGAACACGTCGGGCCTTGTGATGCCGCCGAGCGGCGGTCGTCCGGATTTGGACGATACGCAAATGAACATGATTATTGCTTACCTGCGTGCGCAGCAAACCCAGTAGGGGGCGAGAAAGACGCCGATCCTGCCGAAGATGTGGCGGCTGATCTCCCCCGGAGAATGGTGTAATGCTTCGAAAAGTTCAATATGGGCTGGTGCGCGGCGCCTTGATTCTCGCGTGCGCGGCACTGATGCTGCTTACGAGTCGCACGGCTGCTTTCGCACAGTCGGGCATCACATCACCCGCGCCCGGCGCAACGCTGGCGGGTGATGTGCCGATCATGGGCACGGCCACCACCGACTCTTTTCAGAAATACGAGTTGCATTACAAGCTGGAGCCCAGCGGTGATGACGCCTATGTCTACTTTGACGGCGGCACCTCTGAGGTGATCAACGGCCAACTTGGCATTTGGCGCGCGGCGGGCTTGCCGCCCGGCACCTATTCGCTGCGCCTGCGCGTAGTGAAGCAGGATGGCAACTACGCCGAAACGTATTCGCCCAACCTGAGCGTGAATCAGGGGCCGGCGGGCACGCCCACGCCCGATCTTTCGCTCACGCCGACAATTACGCCCACATCAAGCGTGCCGACGCCCACCTTTACGCCGGCGCCTTCGCCCACGCCCGCAATCGGCGCGGTGGAGCAGCCTCAACTCGGCCAGGCCGCGCCTACGGTCGCGCCCGTGGCCGATGCCAATGCTGCACAGCCCGCCGCCGCTGCAGCCACCACGCCCGTGGCCGTGCAGGCGGGTGATCTGGCCCCAGCGCAAGCCAGTGCAGCCAGTGCCAATGTGGAGGCAACACCGGCCACAAGCAGCACGCGTGAGTTGGGTGAGGCGCTCTCACTGAACCGCCTGCGCGATCAGTTGTACCGCGGCATGCGCTTCAGCGCTGCGCTCTTTCTGATTGCACTGGCAGCCTATGGCGGCAAGCGCATCTTCGATTGGGCGCGCCGCCGCTACGGATAGAGCAGGCAAGATTTGACGCAAAGACGCCACGGCGCAAAGGCACGCAAACAAAAACAACGAGAAGAACAAGCAGCGTAGCGGCCTGGTGTACATCCTTGTGATGCTGTTCTTTTCGTTCCATTGCGCTTCCGCGCCTTTGCGTCGCAGTGACTTAGTTGCGGGGTATTCACGCGTGGGTTCAGTACAAATGATTGTGGGGCTGGGCAACCCAGGCCCGCGCTTTGCGGCCAACCGCCACAATATCGGCTTTCAGTGCCTGGAACTCCTCGCGCGCCGCCATGCCATTGCGCTTGACAAGATGCAGAACAAGGCGATGGTTGGGCAGGGGTGGGTGCGCGCTGGGGGTCGCCACGCCAAGGTGCTGCTTGTCAAGCCACTCACCTACATGAATCTGGTGGGTGAGTCTGTTGCCCCGCTCGCCCGTTTCTACCAGGTTGAGCCGGCGCAAATCCTTGTTATTCACGATGATCTGGACCTGGAGAGTGGCCGCCTGCGCTTGCGCCCGGGCGGCAGTAGCGGCGGCCAGAATGGCATCAAGTCCTTGATTGAGCGACTGGGCAGCCAGGAGTTTGCCCGCGCGCGCGTGGGCATCGGTCGCCCGCCCGGCCGCATGGACCCCGCGGCCTACGTCTTGCAGGACTTCACCGCCGACGAAGAGTCGATCTTCGGCCCGCTGCGCGCACGCGTGGCGGATGCGGCCGAGATGTGGCTCCTGGACGGCATGGATATTGCGATGAATCGTTTCAACGGTGACAAGTCGGGTGAGAAAAGCGCAGGCGCAGCAGAGCGCACCGCCGGCTGAACCTTTGGCGTATATGCAGCGTTCGTACGCGGGTGAAGGCGGGTTGCGTCGCCACGTGCGTACTGCGGTTCGTAGCGGCTGCTTCAACTGCCGTTCGCGCAGATGCGACGCGGCTTATACGAACGGCAGCTGAAGCAGCCGCTACGAACCGCAGTACGCACGTGCAGGTTGTGCCACGTGAATTTGATTGTGTAGCCAATGCCGCCTCGGGCGGGTGGTGGCGCGTGTCGCGCCGGCTACCCAGGCCGCTTTGAAGGAAACGAACAGACCATGCGCCTGACAGGAATGCTCGATGTCTTGCAGCGCCTCCCCGCAATTGCCGAGTTGAATGCGGCGCTGGGAGACGCCGCCGCGCGCGCCCAGCTGCCGCCCCAGGCGCTGCTGGCGGCGGCGCGCCCCGCGCTTGTGGCCGCGCTGGCCATGCAGCGCAAGGCAGCGGGCGGCGCACCCATTCTCTTTGTCACCGCGCGCAATGAAATGGCGACGCAATGGATGGAGCAATTGAGTCACTGGCTGCCCGCGCCCGATGCAGGCGGCCCGCAGCTCTTTCATCTGGCCGACCCCGATGCATTGCCCTACGAACGCATTCACTGGAGCAGCGCCACACGCCAGCGGCGCTTGACGGCGCTGGCTGCGCTGCAGGGGCGCGTGGGCAACGAGCGCAAGGAGGGCGTCATTGTCGTGGCGGCGGCGCGCGCGCTCATGCAGAAGACGCTGCCGCCGCGCGAATTGCGCATGGCGCTGCGCCCGCTCAATGTGGGGCAGGTTGTGCGCCTGGATCAAATGACCTTGCAGTGGGTGCAAACGGGCTACAACCCGGTGGATGTGGTGGAGGAAGCGGGCACCTTTGCGCGCCGCGGCGGCATCATTGACATTTGGCCGCCCAACCTGCCCAACCCGGTGCGTATTGATTTGTTTGGCGATGAAGTGGAGAGCCTGCGTCTCTTCGATCCGGCGACGCAGCGGACGATCCGCAAAGTGAGCAGTGTGGAAATTGGCCCCGGCAGCGAGGCGTTGAGCAAGTACGGCCCCAATGCGCTGGAGCGCCTGCAGGTGCAGGGCGGTTCGCTGGCCGCGGCGCAGAACTACGGCGTGCCGGGGCAGCCTGCATCTCTGCTCAATGATCCCGGGCTGCTGCTCACAGTGCGCGAGGAGATGCGCCTCGAGGTGCAGCACCTGGCCGACGGCCACAGCTTCCACGGCATTGAGTGGTACCTGCCCTATATCTACGGCCAGCCCGCGGGCCCTGTGGAGCATTTGCCCAGCGATGGCCTGCTGATTGTGGACGATGCGCTCGATCTCTTTGCCACGCTGAATGAGCTTGAGAACCAGGCTACTTCGCTCTGTCTTGAGTTGCAGCACACGGGCGAGCTGCCCAAGGAGTACGCATGCAGCCACTTTGCCACCGAAGAGGTGCGCGCCGCCCTGCTGGCGCGCAGCCCGCTGCTGCTGGGCTTTGGTGATCTGCACAGCCGCAGCGCTTCGGGCAACACGCCGCTGGCGCGATCGTTTGCGCCCGGGCCGCGCTTTGGCGGCAAAACCAAGCAGATTATGGCGGAGATCAGGAAGCAGCAGGCGCAGCATGATGCTGTGGTCCTTGTTACGCGGCAGGCGGCGCGCATGCAGGAGCTGCTGCGCGAACAGGACATGCCCACCGCCGTGCAAAGCGATATGGAACGCCCACCTGCCGCGGGTGTGACACTGCTGCAAGGCATTCTGGGTGAGGGCTTTGTCGTCAAGGGGGTGCCCGCTGCGCCGACGAACGGCAATGGCGCGAACGGGGCGAGCGCCGAGAGCAATGTCCATCTCTACACGGATGCCGAACTCTTTGGCTGGAGCCGCCCACAGGCGCGCAGCCGCCCGCAGCACCACAGCCGCGTGGCCCCCGAACTCTTCTTTGC
>DIAV01000205.1 GCA_002415895.1 Anaerolineales bacterium UBA5069
GTGTAAACGCCCAGGCTGTTGAGAAAGAGCGTGCAGACAGGAATGCTGCCGCCCGACCGCGCATAGTAGGGATCGCGCCCGTACATTTCGCGCAGCACATCGCGCGCCGCAATGTTGCCCGGATGGTCCGACGGCATGAGATAGGCCTGCGCCATGCTCTTGCTGGGCGTCACAGTCACCTGCGCGCCGGCGGGCGTGTGGGTGGCAATGTGATCCTGAAGCGCCTCGAGCACGCCATTGGGGTCCTGATCGGCCACAAGGCGGCAGGTGATCTTGGCGTGCGCCACGCTGGGGATGACCGTCTTGGTGCCTGCGCCCTGGAAACCGCCCCAAATGCCGTTGACTTCGAGCGTGGGGCGCGCCCAAATGCGCTCCATTGTGCTGAAGCCCGGCTCGCCATAGAGGCCGTTCAGCCCCATTTCGGCCATGTACTCGGCCTCGTCGTAGGGAATGTCCTTCAGAAACTGGCGGTCTTCGTCACTCAGTTCACGCACATTGGCGTAAAAGCCATCCACAAGAATTTTGCCGTCATCGGCGCGCATGGAGTCGAGGATCTTCACCAGCGCGTGGATTGGGTTCTGAATGGCGCCGCCCACGCCGCCCGAGTGCATATCGTGATCAGGGCCAACGACATCAATCTGCAACGCGCAGAGGCCGCGCAACCCCACCATCAGCGCAGGCTCCGTCTCGGACCACTGGCCGCCGTCCGAGGAGAGGACCATGTCGCAGGCAAACTTCGCTTTGTTGGCCTCAATGAAATCGGGCAGTGTGGGGCTGCCAATCTCCTCCTGCCCCTCAAAGAAGTACTTGACATTAATGGGCAGCGCGCCCTCGGTCTTGAGCAGCGCCTCGGTGGCCTGGATGGTGGGCAACATGCCGCCCTTGTCGTCGCTGGCCCCGCGTGCCCGCACTTTGCCATCGTAGAGCGTGGGCTCAAAGGGGGGCGAATCCCAAAGCTCCACGGGGTCCACCGGCTGCACGTCAAAGTGGCCGTAGATCAACACGGTGGGCTTGCCGGGGGCGTGCAACCAGTCGCCGTAGGCCACGGGATGGCCGCCGGTCTCCATCAGCTCCACATTCTCAATGCCCGCGCTGCGCATGCGCTCAACCACATACTCACCGGCGCGGCGCACATCGGCTGCGTGCTCGGGCAGCGCCGAAACGCTGGGAATGCGCAGCAGATCAAAATACTCGGCCAACAAGCGCTCGCGGTTCACTTCAAGAAATTCCTGCCATGTGCTCATTTGTGTGTTCCTGTCTATCGTTTGGACTTATCCATCGTTTGGACGGTGAAAACCTGCACGCGGAAAGGGCGGCTACAACGTAAACAACATGCAGGCGCTTCTCCTGCAGTTTCCGCAGTTTCCGTCCTTACTGCGTACAAGGCGTGAATACTATGCAGGCTTGCGCGCCAGCGTGGCGAAAAAGGTGTTCATCAGCGCATCGAGCGGGTTGCCTGCCCAACGATCCTCATAAAAGCCAACAATGACAAAGCCCGCCTCAATCTGCCCGCCGATCAAATCTTCCAGCGTGTGGCTCCACTCAAAGGGCTGCTCGTCCTCAATCAGGCGGGCGCGTTCGGCCTCGGTGAGGTCGGCAATGTCACTGTAGGGCAGGCTGTGGCGCACCACAAGTTCACCCTCGTCGGCACGGAACGCGTCAAACAGATAGCTGATGGGATTGTTGAAGCCCGCCATAAAGAGGCCCCCCGGCCGCAGCACGCGCCAGGCCTCGCGCCAGATGGGGCGCACGTCGGGCACAAACATGGTGGAGCAGGGGTTCACAATCAAGTCGAACGTGCCATCAGCAAAGCGGCTCAGGTCGGCCATGTCACCCTGCTCGCAGCGAATGGTCAGCCCCTCGCGCGCGGCTACGGCGGCGTCACCGGCCAACTGCGCGGGTGCGTTGTCGAAGACTGTGACATGGGCGCCCGCCGCCGCCAGCAATGGCCCTTGCTGCCCGCCGCCACCGGCCAGGCAGAGCACGTTGCAGCCCACAAGGTCGGGGAACCAGGCGCGCGGCACGGAACGGGTGGGTGTCAGCAGAATGGACCAGTCGCCCATGCGTGCGCGCGCCACCACGGCAGGCGACACGGGAATTGTCCAGATGCTGCCGTTTTCCACGGCGGCATCCCAGGCGCGGCGGTTCCACGCCAGCAGGTCGGCAGGGCTCAGGGGTGTAGGGGGTAGAGATGGATTTGGCCTGTTCAAGGCGCACTCCTTGCACCGGCGGGGCAGAGCGCAGCAAAGGCGAAGTGAATGCGAAAATTGTACCACAGGGCGGCGTTGCGCTTGCGCGCGACGGCATGGCGCGGCGGCAGGGTGTGCTGCATAGCGCAACTGTCAATCCTCGATTTCATCGAGGCGGCAAGCAGCAATTTTATGCTACAATGGGCGGCATATACGTGAAGATAGCGCGCCTGCTACAGCTTGATCGCGCACGCTTGCTCGTGCACTCCCCTTGTCTCACACAGTGCATTCAGATTGATGTTTACATCTTGATATTTACATCGGTCTAGAGTGACCGGTTCAATCCAAAAGGAGTCCATATGGAAGTGCCAAATGAACTGACCTTTCGCAGGCATCCGCTCGACGCGATTTTTGCGCCGCGCAACGTGGCCGTCATCGGCGCCACGGAAAAAGAGGACAGCGTTGGCCGCACGCTGCTCTGGAACCTCATTAGCAACCCCTTTGGCGGCACTGTTTTTCCTGTCAACCCCAAGCGCAACAATGTCATGGGCATTCGCGCCTACCCCTCCATTAGCGATGTGCCCGAACAGGTTGACCTCGCAGTCATCGTTACCCCTGCGCCCACCGTGCCGGACCTGATTGAAGAGTGCGTGCAAAATGGGGTGAAGGGAGCCATTATTATCTCCGCCGGCTTCAAGGAGATTGGCGAGGAAGGGCGCAAACTGGAAGAGCAGATTCTTGAGAAGGCGCGCCGCGCCAAAATGCGCATTATTGGGCCCAACTGCCTGGGCGTCATGAGCCCCCTCACCGGCATCAACGCCACCTTTGCCAAGGGCATGGCGTTGCCCGGCTCCGTAGGCTTCATCAGCCAGTCCGGCGCACTCTGCACGGCCGTGCTGGACTGGTCAATCCAGGAGCGGGTAGGCTTCAGCGCGTTTGTCTCGATTGGCTCCATGCTTGATGTGGACTGGGGCGACCTGATCTACTACCTGGGCGAGGACCAGCGCACCAAGGCCATTGTCATCTACATGGAGACGATTGGCGACGCGCGCCGCTTCCTTTCCGCCGCGCGCGAAGTCGCGCTCACCAAGCCGATTATCGTCATCAAGGCCGGGCGCACCGAGGCCGCTGCCAAGGCCGCCGCCTCGCATACTGGCTCACTCGCCGGCAGCGATGATGTCCTCGACGCCGCCTTCGCACGCGTGGGCGTGTTGCGCGTCAACAATATCACCGAACTCTTCTACATGGCCGAGGTGCTGAGCAAGCAACCGCGCGCCAGCGGCCCGAATCTGACCATCGTCACCAACGCCGGCGGGCCGGGCGTGCTCGCCACCGACGCACTGATCATGGGCGGCGGCAAACTCACCGAAATCTCCGAGCAGACGCTGGCCGAGCTCAATACCTTCCTGCCCAGCGCATGGAGCCACAACAACCCCATCGACGTGCTGGGTGATGCCAGCGCCGAGCGCTATGCCAAGACGCTGGAGGTGGCCGCCGCCGACAAGAATAGCGACGCCTTGCTCGTCGTCCTCACGCCGCAGGATATGACCGACGCGACGCAGACTGCCGAAAAGCTGGCGGCAGCCGCTCTCAAGCTCACCAAAAAGCCCGTTCTGGCAAGTTGGATGGGCGGCCCCACCGTGGCTGCGGGTGTTTCCATCCTCAACCGCAATAGCATCCCTACCTTCCAGCAGCCCGACACCGCGGCGCGCGTCTTCAACTACATGTGGAAGTACGCCTCGAGCCTCAAGGCCATCTATGAGACGCCCGCACTGCCCGAAGCATCCGACGCCGAGGTCATCAAGCGCGACCACGCCCGCCAACTGATTGACACCGTGCGCGCCAAGCGCCGCACGATCCTTACCGAGTTTGAGTCCAAGCAAGTCTTCGCCGCCTATGGCATCCCCACAGTAGAGACACGCCTGGCGCTCACCGCCGACGATGCCATGGTGCAGGCCGAGGCAATTGGCTTCCCCGTGGTGGTCAAGCTCAACTCCGAGACGATTACGCACAAGTCCGACGTCAAGGGTGTGCAGCTCAACCTCAAGGACAGCACGGCTGTACGCCGCGCCTTCGAGGAAATCCGCGTGGCCGTCACAGAGCTGCACGGCGCGCAGCACTTTCAGGGCGTCACCGTCCAGCCCATGATCAAGCTCGAAGGATATGAGATTATCATCGGCTCCAGCCCGGACCCGCAGTTCGGCCCGGTTCTGCTCTTCGGCACTGGTGGCACGCTGGTGGAGGTCTTCAAGGACAGAGCGCTGGCGCTGCCGCCGCTCAATACCACGCTGGCGCGCCGCATGATGGAGCGCACCAAGATCTATACGGCGCTGCAGGGCGTGCGCGGGCGCAAGCCTGTGGACATGGAAGCGCTTGAGCGCCTGCTGGTGCGCTTTAGCCAACTGGTTGTGGAGCAACGCTGGATCAGCGAAATCGACGTCAACCCGCTGCTTGTTGCCGCCGATGGCATTGTCGCGCTGGATGCGCGTGTTGTGCTGCATGACCCGGACATGGCAGAGGAAGATCTGCCGCAACTTGCCATTCGTCCCTATCCGGCGCAGTATGTGCAGCCCTTTATCACGCAGACGGGTGTTGAGACGATCATTCGCCCCATCCGCCCGGAAGACGAGCCGATGATGGCGGCCTTCAACCGCACGCTCTCGCCCTACAGCATCTACCTGCGCTACTTCCACCCCATCTCGCCCGCGCAGCTTGTCTCGCACGAGCAGTTGGCCAGCCTCACCTTCATTGACTATGACCGCGAGCTTTCGCTGGTGGCCGAGCGCACCGACGAGCGCGGGCGGCGCAGCATTGTGGGCATGGGGCAGTTGGGCAAGCTGCAGGGCACCAACGACGCCGAATTCTCCGTGCTGGTGGGCGATGAACACCAGCGCACGGGTGTGGGCACCGAGCTCCTGCGCCGCCTGCTCTGGGTTGCACGCGACGAGAACATTGAGCGCGTGGTGGCCGAAATCCTACCCGAGAACGAAGGCATGCGCCGCATCTGCGCCAAACTGGGCTTTGACCAGCAGGTGATCCCCGGCACACGCACGATCTACGCGCAGGTGAACGTGGCCGAGGCGCGCATTGATACAACCGTGGCCGAAGACACCACCGACACGCCCATTCCCGAACCTTCGGGCGACTAACCCTGCGCCGGTGCGCAGAAACAAAGCCGGTACGCAGAAAGAGCGGAAACAACAGAAAAGGCAGGAAACCAGAGCGAAATCTCGGTTTCCTGCCTTTTCTGTTGTTTCCGCTCTTTCTGCGTACTCGTCCTGCTTTTAAGCGCCGACTTAGTGCTGCATCTTGCAAGTGAGATTGCATGACGTAGCGGGGGG
>DIAV01000230.1:0-4278 GCA_002415895.1 Anaerolineales bacterium UBA5069
GTGTCGGGTGGTCGGGTGTCACTTGATTCTAGCGGTGTATGGCAAATGCGCAAGAATGAAGAAGCGAGGCTTCCGCGTTTGGAAGCCTCGCTTCGATTACGGATAGCCGCTGCGCGTCCCTTACGGCGTCGCGTTCTTGACGTGCTCGTCAAAGAAGGCCACCGAACGCTGCAGCGCGAGCGCAAGCGAGTTGGAGAGGTTGTGATTGTCGCCCGCGTATTCGTAGTACTCCACACCGCCCCCTGCAGCCTCGATTTCATCGCCCAGCGTTTGCGAGAAGGCCACGGGCACATCCTCGTCGGCCGTGCCGTGGTGGAGCTGCACCGGGCCGGAAAGCGTATCGAGGTACGAGTTAGCGGAGATGGAATTCCAGTAGACCGGGTTCGCAGCGGGGGCTCCCATTTGCGCCACCAGATCATCGCGCCAGCGGCGCGCGCTCTGCGGAATGGAGGCTGGCACAGTGTTGGGGTTGCGCCGCCAGTTCTCCAGCATGTCGGTGTAGCTCCCCACTACGCCGGCCCAGATCACTCCTGCCTTGATGTCATCATTCACCACCATCGCGCGCAGCGTAATGTAGCCGCCCAGCGAGTGGCCCCACATGCCAATGCGCGCCGGGTCTACGCGTGGATCGGCCTTGACGGACGCCAGCGCGTTGAGCACATCAATGGTGTAGCCGGGGTCGCCATACGCGCCATTCGCCTCGCCCTCGGAAAAGGCGTGGCCGCGGTAATCCGAGCGGAAGACAATATAGCCATTGCGGGCAAAGGCGTCCTGATAGGCAATATAGCGTTCGGTGGTGCGATACACGGTGGGCGGGATATAGCCGTGGTTGAAAATAATCGCGGGCCAGCCCGTGGCGGGCGCTGTGCCCTGCGGCACTGTCATGTAGGCGTTGATCCGGTTGCCGTCGGAGAGGTAGGAGACGACATAGCGGTCATAGTTGCTGCCCGGCGCAAGCACCTCTTCAACGGTGATGGCGCTGCCGGGGGTTTCCTGCTGCGCCAGCCATGTGAGTGTCAGCGTAACAGGATCAATTGGCGGGCGTTCATCCTGCGTGGCGGTGGGCGCTGGTGTGGCCTGCGCGAGGGCAGCGCGCGGTGTCGCCACCGCTACCCCTGCACCTGCGGGCAGGCAGAGCTTCCAGCCGACAACAAGCTGGTTGGGGTTGGCAATGGTTGCAAAGCTGCTATCCTGTGCAGCCGCCGCGTTGGTAGCCGTCACAATGCGCGTATAGGCCCCCATGCTGCCCAGCGTGCGCAAGGCAATTGTGGAGAGCGTGTCTCCCGCCTGCACAGTGACAGTTGACGCGCAGGCAGCGGGCGCAGTACTCGTTTGCGCCAGCGCAGGTCGTGCGGCCAGCAGGCCACTCAGCAGCAGCGTAAAGATCAGCAGCGCCGAGGCTACCCCTGTCTGCAAGTTGGATTTCATGGTTGATTCCTTTCCCATGCCCCGTCGTGATTGCACGCGGTGCGAATAGGCACAAGTGTACGGAATCAGAGCGTTGCGGAGTGTAGGCGTGGTTCCCCTGCACATGAGAGCAGGGTGAGTGGAGGGAGTGGGGAGTGGGGTGTTGGGAGTGGGGTGTTGCGACGTTTACAGGCGCTTCACAAAGACCGACCACGTGCGCAAGGGCGTGAAGCCATAATCGGCATAGAGTGCGCGCTCGCGCACCTGCATGGCTACGCAACTGTTGGCCCCAATGTTGTGCAGCCGCCGCATCGAAGCATCCAGCAGCATGGCGGACGCACCGGCGGCGCAATCATTGCGCAGCAGCACAGGGCCCAGCGCCGTCCACGCGCGCGGCAGACCATAGGGGTAGGCAAGATCAAGCGGGATGACCGAATCGGCGAAGATGAGCAGGCTCAGCCCTTCCAGGCCGCGTGCCGACCAGAGCAGCATGAAGTCGGCAAAACGGCCGTGGTGGCGCGTATCATCCACAAGCAGGAGATCGCCGCTCTCTGCAGGTGCGCCCATGGCTGCCGACCACAACGCGGCCCGCTCGGCAAGGAGCGCGTCCACGTCGTCGCGGTCGCGCGCAAGCGGCGGCCGCACTACGCCGGCAAAAGCGGTCCCATCCTGCGGCGGCGCATAGCGCGCCAAATCGACGCTCATATCAAGTACGTGGCCTGCGTCGGCGTAGCCCAGATTGGGGAACCAATCGGCATGCGCCGTATCCTGGAGCACGCCACGCATAAGGCTGCGCACGCCGCCGCCAATCTCCACCGTTACGCAGCCGGCCGCCTTCAGCCAACCGGATGCCGCTTCCAGCAGCGCGCTGTGTACAACGGCGCTCTCTGCATGTGGCCGCACCGCCAGCGCATCCACCCAGCCCAGCACACCATCAGCCACGTGCGATGCAATGATGAAGCCCAGCGGCTGACCATTTTGCGACGCGACCCAGACTGCCACACTGCGCGGCGACTGCGCCTCCAACGCCCACGCAAGCAGACGGGCGCTCGTGGGCATTTCGTCGTCCCACGCTGCATTCCAGAGGTCAGCCAGCATCAAAGCGTCCAGCGCCTGCGGCGCTTCGGCGCGAATCTCAAGTACAGCTTTGGCGCGGCTCATGGCGTCTCACTCCCGCCCAGTTCTGTATCCGCGTTGGCATCAGGCTGTGGCTCAGGCGTCAAAACGTCGCCGCGCAGGAAGCAGAGGATGCTATTGGCAACGCCCGCCGCCACAATATCGGGATTGCCTTCAAGCGTCGCCCTGTCACCGCCCAAAAAGCCCAGTTCCAGAATGGCGGCGGGCGTGGTGGGGGCAATCGTGGTGAAGGCGTGATACTCAGTCATGTTGTGGGTGACAGTATTGGGGTGGTGGGGCAGGCCGGTGGCCGCGGGGTATTCGCGGGCAATGCAGGCCAGCAACACCTCATCGGTGTTGGGGATTGCGCTAAAGGTGTGCACGGCGGCCTTGTAGCCGCTGGCGTCAATGCAACTGTCGGCGTGAATGCTCAGAAGGACATCGGCCTTGAGGTTGTCGAGCCGTGGGTCAAACTCGTTGAGGATGGTGACATGCGCGCCGGCGCGCTGCAAACGCTCGGCTGCGCTGTCGGCCACTTGCGAGTTGATCGATGCTTCGGTGAGTGTGACTGTGCCGTCGTCATCTTCACAAACGGCGCCGGAATCATTGCCGGCGTGGCCGGAGATGAGCGCGATTTCAGTGCCCTGGGCCGCGCGCACAAACGCCTGCGGCGACACGCCGTCGGCGGCCGACAGGTGAAATCCTGCCGACTGTGCGCCGACCAACGCAATGCCCCCCAGGGCCAGGAAGATGATGGCAACGATGATGCGCTGGGCACTCTCCAGCATGGAATTTCGCACATCTGCATTGTAGCGCACCATTGGGGGCTGTCAATACGCGCGCTGAGCAAAGCGCACCCCTGGGCCTTGCGACAAGCCCGTGGACAATGCATGGAATGATGACGCGCCACAGCGCCCATGGCCGAAGATTGCGCGATAAATTGACAAAGCGCCATGTGCAGGCTAGACTTCAAGTTGGTTTTATGGAGATTTCGAAGAGAAAAAGATGATAGGCGCTAAAAATTCCACAGGCCGGACCACCTGGTCCGACAACCCTGAACCCACTGACCGCGCACCTCGCCCCGATCGCGCCCAGCGCGTGGATGAGGGTGGGCGCGGCATGATGATGGCGAGCGCAACGCTGGGCGCAGCGCTGCGCGAGCGGCGCGAAGCACTGGGCGCGTCCCTTGCCGAAGTTGAAGCCGCCACCAAGATTCGGCAAAAATACCTCTCGGCGCTTGAAGCCGATGAGTGGCAATTGCTCCCTGGCGAAGTGGTTGGCCGGGGCTTTCTGCGCAATTACGCCGCGTATCTGGGGCTGGAGCCCACAGATATTGTTGATCGGCGGCGCGCTGTCGCTGATCCATCTCTCTCAAGCGCGCTCGCGCCCACCAGCGCCGGCTCCAGCCTGCCGCCCATGCGTCAGGTGGATTACCGCCCCAAGGACGTGGGCCTGCGCGAAGATGACGACACGCTGGAAGAACGCACACCCATCAAGCTCGGCCCACTGCTGACTGTGATTGGTGGCATTGCCGCGTTGCTGCTTGTCATTTGGGGCTTCAGCCGCTTTGGCGGCGGCATGATGGCCGGTATTGCCGACGCCGCCTCCGGCGCGAGCAGCGCTGTCTCCGGCTGGTTTGCTGCCGGCCCCGAACCAACGCCCACCCGTTCGCTCGCCGTGCTGGTCGAAGGCGGCCCCACGCCTACCTCCACCAGCGTCTTTGACACGGGCGTTACCGGCGGAGCGGCGGGGGGG
>DIAV01000230.1:4379-4620 GCA_002415895.1 Anaerolineales bacterium UBA5069
CCCCCGCCGCGGGCCCCCCCGCCGATACAAGCATTGACCCCAACCGCACAGGCGAGATTGCTGCAGTTGACCCGCTGGCTGTCGCGCCGCCTGCAAGTGAGGCCGCGGCGCCTGTGGCGGCAGCAACCCTGCCTCCCCCGCCCACGGCGACGCTCGCGCCGCCCACGCCAACCCTTGTGCCGCCCACGCCCACACCGCAGGCGCAGCCTGTAACCGTGGCCGTGCAGGCCAACCTGCGCGC
>DIAV01000230.1:4758-5044 GCA_002415895.1 Anaerolineales bacterium UBA5069
CCGTGCAGGCCAACCTGCGCGCGTCTCCGAATCTGGACGCCGAGATTGTGGGTGCGGCACAGGTTAATGACCAGATCAATCTAATCGGCCAAACAGCCGACGCGCAGTGGTATCTCATGGATACCAACGCATGGATCTTTGCCCAGCTTGTTGCCGCCCCACCCACGGCCCTGCCCGTGGTGGATCCGGCAACCGTCACCGCACCAGCGGGCGTTCTGCTGCCCACGGCCACGCCCATTGGCCAGGAAGCCGCGCCCACAGCAGCGCCCGTCGTTGCAGAAGCGCC
>DIAV01000028.1:0-435 GCA_002415895.1 Anaerolineales bacterium UBA5069
CAGCACCATGGACGAGGCGCGCCACGTACTTGTGCGCGTCACCCTCTCTGACGGCAGCAGCGGCGTGGCCGAAGCGCCGCCGCGCCCCACAATCTACGGCGAAACCGCCTCAACGATCTGCGCCGTTATTGCCGAAGAAGTGGCCCCGCGCCTGCTGGGCGCGCCTGTAGACGCCGCTCCTGCCCGCCTCCAGGAACTCAAATTTAACCATGCCGCCAGGGGCGCGGTGGACATGGCGCTCTACGATGCCGCTGCACAGAGCCGCGGCCTGTCGCTGGCGGCGCTGCTGGCGTGCAGCCCTGCGCCCCTGCGCGTCTCCTACATTCTGGGCATGGGCAGCCCCGATGAGGTCATGGCCGAAGCGCAGCGGGTGGTGGCGCAAGGCGTGCGCGTGCTCAAGGTCAAGGTAGGCCGCAACCCTGCCGCAGACCTGGC
>DIAV01000028.1:621-3915 GCA_002415895.1 Anaerolineales bacterium UBA5069
GACGCCAATGAGTGCCTTGCGCCCGATGACGCGCCGCGTATCCTCGCCATGCTGCGCGAGCGGGGCTTGCTCTACTGCGAGGAGCCGCTGCCTGTGGAGTTGGTGCGCGAGCGCGCCGCCCTGCGCGCGCAAGGCTTGCTGCCCCTGATTGCCGATGACAGCGCCTTTAGCGTGCGCGACCTGACGCGCGAGCTGACACTGGACACCTTCGACATCCTCAACATCAAGACCGCGCGCACCGGCTACACCGAATCGGAACAAATGCGCGTGCTGGCGCTGGCCGCGGGCAAGGGCATTATGGTGGGTTCGCAGGCCAGCGCGGGGCTGGGCGCGGCGCGCGCCGGGCTCTTTGCCGCACGGCTGGGCATTGATCACCCCGCCGAGCTCAGCTTCTTCCTCAAACTTGAAGCCGACATTGTCACCCCACCCATCCCCATTGTGGATGGTTACATCCACCCGGCGGACCTTGCCGCCGTGCGCGTGGACCCCGATCTGCTGCGCACTTTCACCGCCTGAGAGCGCATGGGGACTCAGCGCGTGTTGCTTCTGCGCCCTTTAGCCGTATCGCTTTGACTTTCATCTCCGCTTCTTTTAGGATAAGCGTCCGCGTGCGACGCACATGCGCGCCCCTTCCTGCCCGCTGAGGCAGTGCAGACACAGAGCAAGAGTTGCATGGCACTTCTACCGATTGTGAAAATTGGCGACGCTGATGATGCTGTTCTGCGCACGCCCGCCGCACGCGTGCGCGACTTCGGCCCCGACCTCCACCGTCTGCTGGATGATATGGTGGAGACGCTGCGCGACGCACCGGGCGTTGGCCTGGCCGCGCCGCAGATTGGGCTTGCGCTGCGCGTGGCAGTCATCGAGTACCCCGAGGATGACGAAGAGGAAGGCAGCCCCATGCGCCTCTACGAGATTATCAACCCTGAAATCATTAAGGCGCGGGGCAGTGAGGAAGGGCAGGAAGGCTGTCTGAGTATGCCCGGGCTGGCCGCCGACGTGCAGCGTGCCACGCACGTTGTGGTGCGTGCGCAGGACCGCCACGGCCGCGAGGTGCGCATCAAGGCCTATGATTGGCTGGCGCGCATTTTTCAGCATGAGATTGACCATCTGCTGGGCGTGCTCATGACCGACCGCGCTGATGAGGTTTACCGCACGGTGCGGACAGAAGAAGGCACCTATGAAGCCGTGCCGATTGAAAACACACTGCGCCGCCCACTGCCTCTGGCCAGCACGTAACACGCAAGACAACATCTTGACGCGAAGGTGTTGCTTATTGTGCGCTAGCGTCCGGCGAGCTTGTGAATCTTCTCGCGCGTTTCGCGCCACGAAATCTTGCTCAGCCCCATCTTCTGGCGCAGGCGCTCCTCCGGCATGCCCATGCGGAAGTCGCGCACAGCCGCCGTCCAGCGCAGTGACTCGAAGCCCACCTGCAAGCGCTTGATGCCTGCCCTGTCACCCACTTCCTCCAACACATACTCCAAATTGCGCGGCGTGCAATCGAAGAGAAATTCCTTGGGCTTGTACTCCTCCACATATTGGTGGAGCACCGGCAGAATGCTGGGGTGCAGCCCCAGCGTGCGGTTCTTGTGGGCGTGCGCTTCGTCAGCGTAGCGAATTGTCACCTCAGGCGCGTTCGATTGCGTGGCATCCATATCGGTCAGCAGCAGGCGCGCGACCTCGGCCTTTTTCATGCCCGTTTGCACAAGCAGGCTCACAAGCAGATAGGGGCGCGCGTCGGATTTCTGCCTGTCCCAGAGCATATCGCGCGCAACGCTGAGCAGGCGGTTAATCTCGTCATCGCGCAGAATTTCGGGCAAAGGCGGGCGCGCGGGCTGCTGCACCACAGGCTCGGCCGGGTCTGTGCCAATTACGCCCACACCGTGCAGCCAGCCGAAAAAGACCTTGATCGTGGTAATGCGGCGCGCCAGCGTCTTGGCGCTGCACGGCTTGCCGCGTTCATATTGCAGCCACTGGAGGAAAGCTTCAAGGTCGGCCGTGCCCACCTGCGCCAGCTTTGTATCCTGCCCCAGAAAGCCGGAGATAATCTTCAGGTCGTTGTCAAAGGCCTTGATTGTGTTCTCGCTGAAGCCCTTGCGCAACATGTACTCATCAAAGCCAACAATCGCCTCGGCCACGGTGCTGTCGGCGCGCAGTGAGGGCGCGCTGCTCACTTCAGGCGCAGCAGACGCGCCTACCGGCGCGGGCGACGCAGCCGGTGCAGACGCAGCAGTTTGCTTGGTGTCGGTTGTCGAAGCGGGAGGCGTCGTGGCGGGTGCGTCGGACATGGAGCGGCTCCTCGGGTGTGCGGTGGCGCGTTGCAGGCTGCACAGCAACCTGCGCGCGTGGCCCAAATTTGCGATGTCGGCGTCGTTGCTACACGCAACACGGGAAGTATAAGCGGCCCCGAATTTGCTGTCAACACCGGCCAAGCAAGGCATCCACAGTGGGCAGCCTCGCTTCATATGGGGTGCGCGGGATTGACAGAGTGTAATCTCCTGGGGTATGAACGGAGCCATGACAAACATGCTGCCCATCAAACCTACGCTTGTGCTGAACGCGGGCGGCCAAAGCCGCCGCATGGGGCGCGCCAAGGCGCTGCTGCCCGTGCCCCCCCACAACACGCCGCTGCTCGTGCACATGGTGGAGCGGTTGCGCGCGCTGGCTGGCGAAGAGGTGATCATTGTGGCCAACGATCCGGAGGTCATCGCACAGCTGCACTTTGCGCCGCCCCCGCGCTTTGTCGCCGACCACTACCCCGACAGCGGCACGCTGGGCGGCATTGCCACGGGGCTTCACGCGCTGGCAGATGATGGCTGGGCGCTGCTGATGGCGTGCGATCTGCCGCTGGTGAGCGTGCGCCTCTGCGCCGCGCTGATTGCGCTGGTGGCTGCACACAGCGAAGACGGCGCAGATTTGTACGACGTCGTGATGCCTGTTGTGGGAGGCTACGAGGAGCCGCTGCACGCGCTCTATCATCGCCGCTGCCTGCCCGCAATCGAGGCGCGCCTTGCTGCGGGTGAGCGGCGCGTCATTTCGTTTCTGCCCGACATGCGCGTGCTTTACGTGGATGAGCAGACGCTGCGCCGGTATGACCCCGAACTGCGCTCATTCGTCAACGCCAACACGCCCGCCGAGTGGGACCACGCGCTCGCCCTCCTCGCCGCCGAAAACGCACAATAATCCTGCGACGCAAAGGCGCAAAGATACGCAAAGAAATCGCAAAGAAAGGCAACAACAAGAGATGTTCTTCTTGCCGTTGCCTTTCTTTGCGCTCCTTTGCGTCTCTGCGCC
>DIAV01000028.1:4010-6085 GCA_002415895.1 Anaerolineales bacterium UBA5069
TGCCGTTATGGCTGCAAGGTCAGAACCTCACCGGACACGTGGTCGCGGCCAAAGGTCATGGGCAGATACTCCACGTTGCGGTGGCGCTCAATCAGGTCGTCGTAGTGCGGACTGAGCAGGTTGCCCGATTGCCCCGTTGTCGTCATGAAGAGGCTGCGGTTGAAGTCCTGCAAATCCACCACGTGGCGGTAGCCGGGCACGTGGTACTGGTTGTAGAGATCGCTGCGGCGGAAGGGGGCCACATTCACCGTGTAGGCATCACCGCCGTTGGCAATTGAGCGGTGGAAGAGCCACTTGAGGTATGCCACGTCGCTAAAGGGGCGGTGGGGATACTGCGTCTGGTGAAGGTCGCCCCAGGTCCAGCGCGCCATGTTATTGCCCACCTGCGCCTCCAGCGAGGCAATGGCGCGGTCAAGCGCGACCAGCGCGGTGTCGCCGCAACTCTCCTGCGGGGCCGTGTTCACGTTGTCGCACCATGTGCGCCCCAGCGCCTCATCGGCCAGCACATTGCCGCCAAAGAGCGCCACCGACATATCGGCAAACTCATCGTAGAGGCCGCCACTCAAATCATCCTCAAAGAGCGCACGCTCGAACTCCACACGCCAGGCGGCGTAAAGCGTCTGCGCCACGCTGTCGATGCGCGACACGCCATCCCACGCCTGCAAATAGCCCAATGCCTCGCGCTGGCGCTCTGTGGATGCGGGCAGCGCCTGCAGGAAGGGCAGGCTCTCCTGCACATTGGCGCCCGCCTGATCTGCCTGAATCGAGGCCATCTCCGCCACGGAGATGCTTGCACCGTTGCTGCTTTGCTCTTCAATCAGTTCCACAATGCGCTCGGCACGGTAGGGCGGGGCCCAGTCGTTGCCCAGCATGTAGGGATAGGCATCATCGACCACGCGGTTGTTGGCCGTGGCCACATAGCCCGCCGCAGGGTTGTAGGTGTGGGGCAGTTCAGCCACAGGAATCGAGCCCGTCCATGCGTAGTCGTCATTCCAGCCGGGCACGGGCAGCATGCCTTCACCCGCCTTGCGAATGGGGATGCGCCCGGGCGCGAAGTAGCCAATGTTGCCCTCCACGTCGGCGTAGACGAAGTTCTGGCTGGGCGCAATATAGGGTGCCATGGCCGCCGTGAATTCGTCCCAGTTCTGCGCGTAATTGATGCCCAGATAGGCGTCAAAGGTGGTGTCGTCGGGGTCCAGCGCCGTCCAGCGCAGGGCCACGGTGGACGCGGTTGGGGTCACGTCGCTAAGCAAGGGGCCGTTACGCGTGGCGCGCGCCGCCCACTGCAGCGGTGCATCCCACCCGTTGACGATGATCTCCTCAGTAACAATTGTCATATCCTCCCACGCGCCGTTCACCTCCACCTGATTGAGGCTCTCGGGGTTGACGCGCTCGAGGTAGAGATCCTGCACGTCGGGGCCCATGTTGGTGACACCCCACGCAATTTGCGCGTTGTGGCCAATGGGGAAGAGCGGCAGCGACGGGAACGTTGCACCCGTCACGTGGAGGGTGTCGCCCTGCACCTCGGCCAGATACCAGATGGAGGGGATGGAGGTGGAGAGATGGGGGTCATCTGCCAGCAGTGGCATGCCCGTTTCGGTGCGGCTCCCGCCAATCACCCAGTCGTTGCTCCCCTTTTCGCGTCCGGTGATGCCGATCAACGCCTGCATCTGCTTGCGGATGTCGAGCAGCGCGGTTGCGCTTGCGCCATCAAGCGCCGCCCCGCCCACGCCGGGCACGCCCTCCGGCAAAATCAGCACGCCGTCTTCGGGATAGGCAGGCAGGATCTGCGCGGCGCGCTCGGGCCCCAGCGCCGCACCCGCCTGTGCGCGCAGCAATTCCATTTCGTAGTCACCCCCAAGGTCGTACTGCATCATCTTCATCCACACCAGCGAGTCGAAGACGCTCCACGGCTCGGGTGAGAAACCCAGCAGGATGAACTCGGGGGGCAACGTGTGGCCTTCGGCAATCCACGCGTTAACGCCGTCGGCGTAGGCTTGCAGTGACGCCTTGCCTCGTTCCGACAGATACTCCCACGCCTGCTCAGAGACGCGCCGGTAGCCCATTGTGCGCTG
>DIAV01000181.1:0-632 GCA_002415895.1 Anaerolineales bacterium UBA5069
CAGCAGGGCAGCGCGACCGCAACAACGGCTGCGGGCGTGCAGGCGGCCCCGGTGTGGGCGGGCTTGTGGGCCTACGCCGCGCGCCTGCCCTTTGCGCTGCCCCTGCTGGGGATTGCGCTCTATGACGGCACGCGCAAGCGCCGCCGCCTGCTGCTGGCACTGGTGATCGCCGCGCTGGCAACAGGCTTGCTCGTATCCTGCGCCGCGCCTGCGCTGGCCCCCGCTGCACCGGCCAGCGCACCTGCAGGCGAAGCCGCCGCCGCACCGGCAGGCATGGAGACAACAGCCACCCGTGGCGGTGTGGCCCCTCCCCGCCTGCGTCAATTCTTCCCCGAGACGCTGCTCTGGCTGCCCGAACTCAAGACCGACGCCGAGGGCAAGGCGCAAATCGATGTGGCGCTGGCCGACACAATCACCACCTGGCGCATGAGCATTGTCGCTTCGGACCGCGCGGGCAACCTGGGCAGCGCCACAATTGGCCTGCGCGCCTTCCAGGGTTTCTTTGTGGAGCCGGACCTGCCCACGCGCCTCACCGTGGACGACGAGCTGGAACTCCCCGTGAGCATCTACAACTATCAGGACAGCCCGCAGGAGGTGCAGTTGCAGGTGGAGCCCGCCGCGTGGTTCACCTT
>DIAV01000181.1:642-2528 GCA_002415895.1 Anaerolineales bacterium UBA5069
GCCACACTGGCCGATGCCGTACTGCGCCCCATCACCGTTGTCCCCAATGGCGAACCCCAGGCGCAAAGCAGCAGCGGCACGCTGCGCAGTGATGCCGCCACCATCGAGGCCAACATCCCCGGCGACAGCCTGGCCAGCGCGTCGTCGGTCACTTTCAAGGTCTACCCGGGTGCGCTCAGCCAGATGACCGACGGGCTGGCGGCGCTCATTCAGCAGCCGCACGGCTGTTTTGAGCAGGTGACGAGCACGCTCTACCCAGCCGTGCTGGCGCTGGAAACATTGCGGCGCGGCGGGGTGACGGACTCCGCGCTGGAACGGCGCGCCTCCGACATCATGCTCTCGGGCTATCAGCAGTTGCTCAGCTATGAGGTGGATGGTTTCGGCGGCTTCAGCTACTGGGGCGACCCGCCGCCTCAATCCGACCTGACGGCATGGGGGATCATGGAGTTCTCCGACATGGCGCGCGTGGCCTGGGTGGATCCCGCGTTGGTTGAGCGCACCGCCAACTACCTCATGGCGCAGCAGCAATGGGACGGCAGCTGGACCTCCGAGTACCTGTCGGGATCCTATGCCACCAACCTATCGCTGCGCAGCACGGCCTGGGTGGTGTGGGCGCTGGCCGACGCCGGTTACACCGACACTCTCGCTGTGCAGCGTGGCCTTGACTACATGTGGGGCCAGTTGATGGTCGGCCAGCCGCAGCCCCAGATGCAGCCCCAGCCGCGACCGCTGCCTCAATCCTCAACGCCCGGGCTGAGCGGTGGCTCCACCGCAGGGCAGGGACGCCCCTCCCAGCCGCCCCAGCCCGATTCACCGCTGGCGCCGCCCGCGCTCATGGGCTTCGACATGTACACAATGGCCATGGTGGCCAACGCCTTCCAGTCGGCGGGGCTGGATGCAAAGCCCTACCTGGACCTGCTGGCCTCCCAGGCGCAACCTGCCGCCAAGGCAATTAACCCCTATGGTATGAACAGCTACACCGAAGGCGTTGTCTGGTCGGCCAACGCCACGGCGTGGACGGGGGCCAATGGCTACTGGGCTGACGTGGACACCTCGGCCATGGCAACCTATGCGCTCATGCGCGACGGGCGCTATGACGCAGTGGCCCACGCTGGGCTGGACTGGCTGCTAAGTCAGCGCAACCCCGGCGGCATGGTCGGCACGACACAGGGCACGGTCTTCATGCTCAAGAGTCTCCTGCTCACCGTGGAGGAACTGCGCGGCGACACAACAATCACCTTTACGCGCAGCGACACGGGCGAGCAGCAGGTGATGCACCTGCCCGAGAACGGCACGAGTGTGGTGCAGGAACTGTACTTCGCGGGCCTTGAACCCGGTATCACCAGCTTCGACGTGGCGATTGATGGCCCCCAGCGCCCGGCGTGGCAGATGGTCGTCAACAGCTATCGCCCCTGGCCGGAGACAGGCAGCATCGAGCGCACGAGCATGCGCCTGGATGTGGTTTACGACCGCACGGAGCTTGTTGTCAATGACACTGTGCAGGCCACGGCCACGGTGGAGTTGCTTGCGCCAGGGGGGGCCAACATGCTGCTCGTGCGCTTGGGCATTCCGCCCGGCTTCAACGTATTGCGCGAGGATTGGCAGGCGCTGGTGGCGAACGGCGTCATCAGCGACTACGAACTGGGCGCGCATGAGGTGCGCGCCTACTTGTCACGCGTGGCCACAAATCAGCCCATTGCAATGAGCTACCGGCTGCAAGCGCGGCTACCCGTGCGGGTGAATACACCCGGGGCCACCGCCTATGATTACTATCGCCCCGACCAGCGTGACGACACGGGGCCAGTGCTCATCATCGTACGCCGCGATGACAACTAAAGTGATACCGCAGTGAAACCCACAGTCAAATCGCAACGCAAAGTCGCGCA
>DIAV01000365.1 GCA_002415895.1 Anaerolineales bacterium UBA5069
ACGGGGCCCGAGGGCCGCGCGGGCCCGGCGCCCGGAGGCCAACGAGCGCGGCATAGGGGATTGACTGAACTGGTTGATGGGTTGATTGGTTGACTGTTTGATGGGGGGACGGGTCATCCAGCCCACCAATCAACCATTCAACCAATCAACCAATCAACGTTTCTCAATAACAAACTTGCGCCCTACTCCACGCGCGGTACACCGTCGGCAATGAGCCAGGCGTGGTCGCTGCGCAGGAGACGCGCCCACTGGCTTGCCAGTGCGGCAATGGTCAGCGCAGAGGGTGTTTGGCCGCTGAGCAATGCCGCGGTCTGCTGCGCCTGCTTGAGCGGCTGTGCGAGCAGGCGTCCATCGCCGGCATCGACGTATGTCACGCGCAGTTCGGTCGTCAGTTCATCCGCGGGCAGGTTGGCCAGGGCGGCGGCTTTTGCGAGCGCGGCGGGCAGATCGCCCAGCGCATCCACAAGACCATGATCAAGCGCCAGCGCACCCGTCCACACACGCCCGCCCGCCACATTGTCTACGGCGGCAATGTCCAGATTGCGCCCGGCCGCCACCCGCTGTTTGAAGGTTGCATAGACCATCTCAACACCCGCTTCGACCTTTGCGCGCTGCGCCGGGCTCCACGCGTGCGCGTCGGTGTAGAGGTCGGCATTGGCGCCGCGCTGCACGGCGTCGCGCGTAATCGAGAGCTTGTCATACGCATCTTCCGTGACAATGCGCGCGGTAATCACGCCAATGCTGCCGGTGAGCGTGGCGGCTTGCGCCATAATCCAGCACCCGGGCGCGGCAATGTAGTAGCCGCCGCTGGCGGCAATGGGGCCCATGTAAATGACCAGCGGCTTTTCCTGTGCCAGCAGCGCAAGCTCACGCCACATAATATCGCTGGCCAGCGCCGAGCCGCCCGGTGAATCCACATAGGCCACGACAGCAGCAAGATCATCATCGCGGCGCGCCGCGCGCACAACCTGCTGCACGCTGTTGCTGCCCAGCATGTCGCCCCCCAGCAGCGGCAGCGGCACGGGGAAGGAACGGCTGTCGCCCGAGACAATGGATCCTGAGAGGTCGAGCAGGCCAATGGCCCTGGCGCTGCGCGGCCGCACGCGGCGGTAAAGCAGCCCGTGCGCGGCGCCGTAGCGTTTGAGGCGCGCCGCTGTGGGCATGGCAGGAGCGGCACTCTCGCCGGTGTCTGTGGGCACGGCTGTGGGGGCAGCTGTGGGGGCAGCGGGCGGCACAGCCAGGTGCGCGGCGAGTTCGTCTTCATAGAGTATGGCGTCCACAAGGCCGGCGGCCAGTGCTTCCTCGGCGCTCCACGGCGCGCCGTCAATCAGCGCGCGCACGGCCTCAGGTTCCAGCCCGCGCCCGGCAGCAATCGCCTGCACCATGTCTGCATAGAGGCTGTCGAGCAGCCACTCATACTGATCGCGCGCGGCGGGCGTCATGGAGGGTTCGGCAAGGCTATCGGCGGCGGTCTTCCACGGCGCCACCTTCACCACCTCGGCGCGCACGCCCACGCGCGCCAGCGCATCGCGATAGTATTCGGCCTCAATGCGCATGCCGATCACCTCCCACGTAGTGAGAGGTGTTACATAGATGAAGTCGGCGGCGCAGGCCGCCAGATAGGTGGCGGCGTTTACCTGCTCGAGCAGAAGGTGAATCGTTTTGGGCGCGGCCTCGGGATTGAGTGCGCGGTCCCAGCCATGGAAGCGGTTGAAGAGCGCCGCCAGATTCTGCGCGTGCGTGCGCTGGAGCGATGCACCCTTGACGAGAAAGAGCACGCCGCGCACGTCGGGGTCATCCGCCACACGGCGCAGCGCCGCGTGCAGGGCGCGGATGGAGAGCGGCGGTTGCATACCCGGAACCCAGCGCATCCACCAGGGCTGGTCGGGCGCGATGTCGGTGAGCGCGCGGTCGAGCGTAAAGGTCACGTAATCGGGCAGTTGCTTGCGGCCGGCGCGCCGGCGCGCATTGGCGAAGGCGGCCAGCGCGCGCCGCCATGTCAGGCTGATGGCAGCCGCGAAATTCTGCATTCGGGTGGGCGTTGAAGACATGGGCGTTTCTCGGGAATGGCATCAGAACAACAACTCAACGCAAAGCAGCAAAGGTGTGCAAAGAAACGCAAAGGAATGCAACAATCATCGTGCGCTACTGCTTTTCCTTTGCGTTTCTTTGCGCACCTTTGCTGCTTTGCGTTGAGTATTGGCTGTGGTTGTATGTTTCACTTTAGCCGCGCACGGAGAAGGAGCGAAATTCGCCCGTGGCCTCCGTCCAATAGATGTCCACGTCATCCACGTGCGCCATGGCCGGGCCGTTTTGCAGCCACATTAGAAAACGCTCGAGCACCGGCTTGGAGCCTTCGGCCACAACGCTCACAGCGCCGTCGCGCCGGTTGGCCACCCAACCCGTCAGCCCCAGCATGTGTGCCTGCGCTTCGGTGCTTTGGCGAAAGCCCACACCCTGCACGCGCCCGCGCACAACTGCATCCAGCCGCTTGTTTGCTTCCAAGGCGACTCTCTCCTTTCCGGCCGCGTATTTCATGCCCATGAGGATTATATGCACATATGCAAGTTTGGCGTATCTGGCCCATCACACCGCTGCTCTTGCGGCGGCGGTTGTTGTACAAGTCTGCACGCTCGGGTTTCGCGTACATTTTGTGCAGCATTCAGCATAGTTATGCACATCGCGCCGCGTCATAACTTTGTCATTGTGCAAAGTGCTCAATGACTCTGCCCACCACCGGCGCTATACTGTGGCCAGTGCTCCAGCGGAAGAATGATGGTCAACGGAGCACTCAGCACCCACGGGGAGCGGGTGCTGCCTTTCAATCCTCCTGAGTTTTTCCTCGGCTTTTGCCAAGTCCACATTTTCTCTTTCCTCTTCTGCTGCGGCGTTGCGTGATGCAACGCCGCAGCAAACTTCTCCTCGCCTGCACCAAAGATCTTGTTTTCGGCCTTGCGTCTGCGTTTCTTCGCGCCCGACGCATTTTGTGTTTGTCACCACATGCGGCTGTGCTATGATTGCGCCCACTTCCATACGGTACAACTCTATTTGCTCCTACCTGTCTGCGCTATCGAGCCGTTTGCCTGCCGTACTGCCGCATCCTCGGCCCTTTACCAGCTATGGTGGGGCCGCCACGGTGCCATCCCCAGGAGAGATGAACCATGATCCACACCAGCCCCTATGGCGAAGTCGCCATTCCCACCACGTCTTTCACACAGTCAGTACTGGCGCGCGCCGGCGAGATGCCCACCAAAGCCGCGCTGATTGACGGCCCTTCGGGGCGCACAATCACCTACGGCCAACTGGTGGCAGCCATTCGCCTCGTGGCCGCGAGCCTCTCGCAGCGCGGCTTCAAAAAGGGGGATGTCTTTGCCATCTACAGCCCCAACGTGCCCGAGTATGCCATTGCCTTCCACGCCGTGGCCACGCTGGGCGGCATTGTCACAACGGCCAATCCGCTCTACACATCCCACGAATTGGCACACCAGTTGCAGGATGCGGGCGCAAAGTTCCTGCTCACGGTGCCCCCTTTCCTGCCCCAGGCACAGCAAGCCGCCGCCGAAGCGGGCATTGAGGAGATTTTTGTCTTTGGCGAGGCTGAAGGCGCCACGCCATTTGCCAGCCTCTTGCAGAGCGACGGCCAGTTTCCGCCCGTGCAGATTGCCCCCGATGATGTGGTGGTGATGCCCTACTCGAGCGGCACCACCGGCCTGCCCAAGGGCGTTCTCCTCACCCATCGCAATCTGGTGGCCAACGTCGTGCAAACCGATGCCGGGCTGGCGGGCGAGGCGGAGATTACGCCCGATGATGTCCTTCTCGGCATTCTCCCCTTCTTTCACATTTACGGCATGATCGTGGTGATGTCGCTGGCGCTCTACAAGGGTGCGACGGTGGTCTCCATGCCCCGCTTTGACCTTGAGCAGTTCCTCGAGATTAACCAGAAGTATGGCGTTACCTTCGCCCCCCTTGCGCCGCCGCTTGTGCTGGCGCTGGCCAAGCACCCGCTGGTGGACAAATACGATCTCTCCAAGCTGCGGCTGATCATTTCCGGCGCCGCACCGCTGGGCGCCGAGGTGGAGGAAGCCGTCATTGCCCGCCTTGGCTGCGCGGTGACACAGGGCTACGGCATGACGGAATCAAGCCCCGTCATTCATATTCGCCCCGTGCCTGCAGGTATGCAGAAGCCGGGCAGCATTGGCTGGGTTGTGCCCGACACAGAGGTGAAGATTGTTGACGTGGCCACAGGCGCAGAGCTGGGCACGCATGAGACGGGCGAGCTGTGGGCGCGCGGGCCGCAGGTGATGAAGGGATACCTCAACAACCCGCAGGCCACGCGCAACACGCTGGATGAAGAGGGCTGGCTGCACACGGGCGATATCGCGCTGGTGGACGACGAAGGCTATTTCTACGTTGTCGACCGCCTGAAGGAGCTCATCAAGTACAAGGGCTATCAGGTTGCGCCGGCCGAGCTTGAAGCAGTGCTGGTGGGTCATCCTGCCGTGGCCGACGCCGCCGTGATTGGCGTTGCCGATGAAGAGGCGGGCGAGATTCCCAAGGCCTTTGTGGTGCTCAAGGGTGAAGCCACGGCGGACGAGCTGATGAGCTATGTGGCCGAGCGCGTGGCCCCCTACAAGAAGTTGCGCCTGCTGGAGTTCATCGAGCAGGTGCCCAAATCTTCCAGCGGCAAGATTCTGCGCCGCATGTTGGTGGATCAGGAGCGGGCAAAGAAGTAGGGTAAATTGGTTGAATGAGAGGTGGACAT
>DIAV01000283.1 GCA_002415895.1 Anaerolineales bacterium UBA5069
GCGATCATTCTCGAGGCCTTCACACGCATTCAGCCAGAGAACTCACTGCTGCCCAATGTCGTGCGCTGGCTGATGCAGGCGCGCAGCGCGGGCGCATGGAGCACCACGCAAGAGAATGCGTGGTCCATCATCGCCCTCACTGACTGGATGAGCGCCACGGGCGAACTCGAAGCAGACTACACGTGGGATGCTGCGCTCAACGACGCCGCCATCGGCCAGAACTCGGTCGAAGCGTCGAATCTGGCAGAGCCCGTCCTCCTGCGTACGGCCGTGGCCGACCTGCTGCGCGACGAGGCCAACACCCTGCGTATTCAGCGCAGCAATGAAACGGGCCGCCTTTACTACACGGCGCACCTGCAATACTTCCTCGATGCCCTTGCCGTGCAGCCCGCCAGCCGCGGCATTGTGGTGGATCGCCAGTTTAGTATTGATGGAGAGCCTGTCACCTCGGCAAAGGTGGGCGATCTCATCAGCGTCACCGTGACGGTGATTGCGCCCACAAGCCTCTTCCAAATGCGCGTGGAGACACCCATCCCCGCCGGTGCGGAGATCGTCGACCCAAATCTGGATACGGCGCCGCAGTTCGACGAAGCGGGTATGCCCATTGAGCGCTGGAGTTGGTTCGATTGGAACCCCACCTACAAGGATTACCGCGATGACAAGGTGGCGCTCTTCCAGAGTTATGTAGCCCCCGGCACCTACCAATACACCTTCCTCATGCGCGCCACCGTGCCGGGTGAGTTCCGCGTGCTGCCCGCCTACGCCGAAATGATGTACTTTACCGAAGTGTGGGGACGCAGCGGCGGCTCACTCTTCACAATTACCCAGTAGCCCAGCGTAGCCTTCCATGAAGCGAGGCTTCCGAAATCGGAAGCCTCGCTTCGCGCAAGGCGGGCATCACAGCCACGCGGCACCCGCGCAAGAAACGGGTGGGGTGGAGGCTCCACACACGCTATACTCCACATGCGCAGCCGTAGCGGCCAATCCGCCACTTTCCAGCGAGGAGCCACAGCCATGACCCACCAACTGGTCACCCCAATCGCCCCCAGTGTGATGGCAGCGCAGGATGAAGAGCGCTGGCAGGCCGTAATCATGCGCAGCGTGGGCACCGATATCCTCTACGCCGTCACCACAACCGGTGTCTACTGCCGCCCCGGCTGCCCGGCCCGCACACCGCTGCGCGCGCATGTGCGCTTCTTCGCGACAGCCGCCCAGGCGCGTGAGAGCGGCTTTCGCGCGTGCAAGCGCTGCCATCCTGACATACCATAAACGCAACACATGCACCTCGGCAGCACCCCAACGCATTGCATACAAAGCGCCCGTTGCGCGCCGTTGTCGCGCACGACGCCTTCATCTCGGAACACAACTCGTAGCATTTCAACCCACAACGAATAACAACCTGCTTCCCCACGGAGACTGCTGCCGCCTATGCCTGCTACTCTCTTCATTGGCGCCGCGGCGTGCGGCAAGACGCACCATGTGATGGATCTGGTGCGCGCCGCGGCGCGCGACCTCAACGCACAGCCTGTAATTTGTGTGCCCACAACAGTGCAGCGCACGCGCATGCAGCGCCGTCTGGCGCGCCATGGTGGCGTGCTGGGCGTGCGTGTGCTCACCTTCGACACCCTCTACACGGCCATCCTTGCGAGCGCTCCATCCCCCTATGTGGAACTTGATGATCCCGTGCAATATCGCCTCATGCGCGATGTCATCGAGACCCTTGCCGCGCAGGGCGAACTTGTGCACTATGCGCCCATTGCAGCCAAACCCGGCTTCATTGCCGAAGCGCGCCGCCTTGTGGCCGAGCTCAAGGGCGCACGTGTGGACCCTGCTGCGCTCCAGCGCCTATGGAGTGCCGAAAACGCCCCGCCCCGCTTGCAGGATCTTGCCAGAATCTACGCGCAGTGGCAGGCGCGTCTCATCCGCGGCGGCTGGGTTGATCTGGCAGGCATCGCCTGGCTCGCCGTAGAGGAGCTTGAACAGGGGCACGTCACGACGCCCGCGGCCTGGTCGCCCCTGGTTTTTGACGGCTTCGACAGCTTCACGGAGGTGCAGCTTGCGTTCGTGCGCGCGTTGGCGGCGCAGCCAGGCAGCAATGTCATCGTCACGCTCACGGGAGATCCGGACGACACCGAAGCGTATCCCGCGCGCACGGTGCACCGCCGCTTTCATGCAACGCGCCGCAACCTTGAAGCCGCGCTCGGCGTTGCTGGCGTATCGCTGCCCGTCATCCGCCCCGACACGACGTGGCGCGTGCCATTGCTTCACCTGCGCAACACGCTGCTAACCACAGGCGGCACGTCCGTACCTGCCGATGACGCAGTGGAATTCATAGAAGCATCCAGCCGCGCGCTGGAAGTGCGTGCGGCGCTGCGCTGGCTCAAGTTGCGCATTGTGCGCGACGGCGTCTCGCCTGCTGCGTGTGCATTGGTGGCCCGCTCCATGCAACCTTACCGGCAGTTGATTGACCAGATTGCCGCCGAGTTTGGCCTGCCCGTCCACATTGAAGGCGGGCTCCCGCTGGCCTCAAATCCCGCCATTGCCACAATCCTGCAACTGCTGCACCTGCTGCTGCCCGATGGCGCGGGCAACCCCATATTGCCGCGGCGTCCCTTTGCAGACCTGTGGCGCTCGCCCTATCTCGATTTGTCGCCCTTTGGCGTGCAGCCCGGCGACGCCGATTTGCTCGAGGCGGCTGGCCGCATTGGCCTTGTGGCC
>DIAV01000362.1:0-3522 GCA_002415895.1 Anaerolineales bacterium UBA5069
GCAAATGCGAGACATGTAATTAATTACTAATGGAGACCTTTGTGCCACCCGTCTCCACATACCCCAGCGCCTTCATGGCCTCATGCGCGCTGAGGTGAATGTGGTCGCGCCCAATGTGATCGACAAAACCAATGGCCGCGAGCTTGTCCATCACCGGCCCCTTGACGTCGGTGAGGTGCAGTTCCACGCCCGCGCGGCGCAAATCATCCACCAGCGCGCGCAGTGTCTCGAGTGCGCTTGCGTCAATGGAATTAATTGCGACGCAAATCAGCACAATTGCGCGCACACAGGGCACATCCGGTGTATCCGGATTCTGCGCCGCCTGGGCCATGATCACATCGGCCAGGTCGCCCACGTTGGCAAAGTAGAGGCTCTCATCCACTCGCACAAGCACAACAGCGGGCCAGGTAGTCACCTCGTGGCGCAACACGTTGCGGTAATGCTCGCTCTCGCCCACGCGCCCCACCACGGCCACATGGGGGCGGCTGGTGCGCGCAATGTAGAGCAGGAGCGAAAGCCCGGCGCCCACGAGAATGCCATTGGCCACACCCAGAAAAAGGACGGCCAGAAAGGCGGCCGCCATGGCCGCGGCATCGCTGCGGCTGTAGCGATAAACAAAACGGGGCGTTTTGAAGTCAAAGAGCGTGAGCACGGCCACAAGAATAATCGCGGCCAGCGCCGCGTTGGGTAGTTGGCGAAAGAGGGGCGTGAGCAGCAGCGCCGTCAGCGCGACGAGCGTGGCCGTGATCATGGAGGCCAGTCCCGTGCGCGCGCCGGCGCTGGCATTCACTGCCGAGCGCGAGAGTCCGCCTGTGACGGGATAGCCCCCTGTCAGCGCTGCGCTGAGGTTGGCCGCGCCCAGCGCCACCAGCTCGCGGCTGGAGTAGATGCGCTCGCGCCGCTTGCGCGCCAGCGATTGCGCCGTCGAGATTGCCTCCATGTAGCCGACGGCGGCAATGGCCAGCGCCGCCGGCGCGAGCGAGCGCAGCGTACTCATATCCAGCGACGGCAGCGTGAGCATGGGCAGCCCGGCGGGCACATGGCCCACAATGCGCACACCATAGCGTGTGTCCAACTGTAAAAGCGCTACGGCAACGGTGGTGAGCAAAACCACCAGCAAGGGCGCACTGCGCGCGATGGTGAGCGCTGCCAACTCACCCAAACCGGCGCGCCGCAGCAGTGGACCCAGCGGCCCCTTGAAGAAGAGAAGGATTGCCAGGCTCAGGATGCTGATCGCCACCGTGGCCCAATGGATGGCCCCCAGATTGGCCAGCAGCAGCCCTATCTGCGTCATGAACCTTTCGCTGCTGGGGATGCTCATGCCCAACAGATTCTTGATCTGGCTGACGGCGATCACCAGCGCCGAGGCATTGATGAAACCTACGAGCACCGGCTGGCTGATGAAGCTGACCAGAAAGCCCAACCGCAGCAGTCCCATGACCAGCTCGATTAGCCCTACCAAAAAGGCCAGCGTGAGCGCCAACTGCATGTATTGAGGCCCGCCCACCGCGGCCAGCGGCGCAATCGCCGCCGCCACCAGCAGTGAATCAATGGCCACAGGCCCCACAGAGAGGACGCGGCTGCTGCCCAGCAGCCCATAGACGAAGAGGGGCAGCATGGAAGCATAGAGCCCCACCTTGGGGGGCAGCCCAGCCAGCATGGCGTAGGCCATGGCCTGCGGCACCAGCATTACCGCGACCACCAGCCCGGCAAGCAGGTCGCCGCTAAGGTCACTGCGCCGGTAGCGACGCAGCCAGCGCAGCAGCGCGGGGGCATGCTCAGTGCCGGTTGTGCGCCCAATCGGAAGCCTCTGGTTGGGGGCGCTTGTGAAGGCCATTAGCGCGCCACCCTTGCGTTGTCTGCGTGGGCAACGCTGGCCCTTGCGCTGCACACACATGCGCAGCGCGCCCAATCGTGCGTGCTCATGCGGCGCTTTCTGTGGGCAGCAGCTTCGACCAGACATCCATGTGCGAAGTGAGCACATGGACATTGCTGAAGCCTGCCGACTGCAGGTAGCTGGCGGCAATCTGCGAGCGATAGCCGCTCACGCACTGCGTCACCACCTCCCTGTCGCTGGGCACTTCGTCCAGGCGGCGGGGCAGAAAACCGAGAGGAATATTCAGCGCGCCGCGAATGTGCGCCTCGTCATGCTCGCTGCGCCCGCGCACGTCGATCACAAGAATATTATTGCTCGCCATGCGCCGAGAAAGCGTCTCGGCCGTGATTGTGGGCAGAGACTGGCTGGCCTGCGCCGCCACGTCGGGGCCGTAGTAGCCCGTCACATTGTCCACACCAATCGCGCGCAGGTCGCTGAGGATTGCCGCGAGGGCGTCGAGGTCGGGCAGGATGATGGCCAGAGGCGCCCCATAATCCACGAGCCAGCCCACATAGGTGGTGTAATTCGTCTCGCTGCTGGGAATGTTGACGGTGCCGGGCACGTGGCCCCAGGCAAATGCACCCCGATCGCGCAGATCAAAAACCTGGCCGCCTTGCGCCAGCAGCGCATTCAGTTCGGGGCGCTGGTGGTGCATGGGCTGCGGCAGTGTGTGCAGCAGCGCCGGCCCGTATTTGTTCACACGCTTCATCTCGGCAAAGTAGCGCGGCGGCTCAGGCTGGCCGTCGAGCAGCCACTCTACAAATGCATCCTCGTCCTCAAACTGGAAGGCGGGGTTGGCGATCTTTTCGTAGCCAAGCGTGGTGGAAGGAACAGCGCCCAATGCCTTGCCGCACGCACTGCCTGCACCGTGGCCCGGCCAGATTTGCAAGTAGTCGGGCAACTGCTTGAAGCGCTCTACACTCTGGAACTGGTCGCGTGCGCCCTTTTCCTTTGTGCCCACATAACCCGCAGCTTCTTCAAGCAGATCGGGGCGGCCCACATCGCCTACAAAGACGAAGTCACCCGTGAAGACACCCATGGGCCGCTGCGAGGCGGCCGTATCCGTAAGCTGGAAGGCAATATGCTCGGGCGTGTGGCCGGGGGTGTGGATGACCTCAATACGAATGTTGCCGACCATCCACGCATCGCCGTCATGCACAAGGATCACGTTGGGTTCCTGCGCGTATTGGTACTTCCAGTCGGCGTCACCCATATCACTCAGATAGATCGTCGCGCCTGTGGCGGCGGCCAGTTCGCGGCTGCCGCTGACAAAGTCGGCGTGAATGTGTGTCTCGGTGACATGGGTAATGCGCAAGCCTTCCTTCTCGGCGGCCTTGAGATAGGGCGTCATGGCGCGCGCTGGGTCAATCACCAGCGCCTCACCGGTTTTGGCACAACCCACCAGATAGGACGCCTGCGCCAGCCGATCGTCATAAAAGTAGCGTAGGATCATGTGGAGGTTCTCCTTGAGCGAAAGGCGGGACTGGTTGACTGGTTGGTAAGTGGTGATTGGTTTATTGGTTTATTGGTTTATTGGTTGAATGGTAATTGGTAAGTGGTAAGTGGTAAGTGGTAACGTTTGACACCTAAAGTCACCATTTACCAGTTACCATTTACCATTTACCATTTACCACTTACCACTTACC
>DIAV01000362.1:3642-4982 GCA_002415895.1 Anaerolineales bacterium UBA5069
CACTTACCAATTACCAATTACCAATTACCAATTACCATTCAACCAATAAACCACTTACTTCTTCTTCAACGCGCCGCCGGTGGCTGCCCAGCCGCCCACGGCGCCCAGGTCGTAGATATCGCTGTAGCCTGCATCCTTGAGCATGTGCGCGGCGTGACCGCTGCGGCTGCCGCTGCGGCAGTAGAGCACCACCGGCTTTGTCCTGGGAATGCGCGCCATCTTCTGCGCCAGTTCCTGCACATCCACATTGATTGCACCGGGGATGTAACCCGAAGCGAACTCGGCGGGAGAGCGCACATCAACCAGCGTGTGTGCTTCCTTGCCGTCAATGAAGCGCGCTTTGTAGTCGGTGGCCGATATGCGTGTGGCCGCTGCCGGGCCAAACATGCGTGCAAGAAAACCCATGAGGCTGTGTCTCCGTTTGGTGATCAGTTATCAATGATCAATGATTAATGATCATTGATAATTGATCATTAATCGTCGCGATTCATCTCGGTGATTACGTCCTATTCCAGCGCGTACCCCGCCGACTGCCAACTGTTAATGCCACCGAGGTCGTAGACGCCGGTGAAGCCTGCGCCGTCCAGAATTTGCGCGGCCTGGTTGCTGCGGTTGCCACTGCGGCAGTAGAGCACCACCGGCTCATCCTGGCTGATTTCGCCCAGGCGTGCGCCGATTTCCTCCACAGGGATGTTGATGGAGCCGGCAATATGCCCCGTGGCGTACTCCTCAGGCGTGCGGACGTCGATCAACTGATGCGCCGCGCCGGAATCCACAAAGTCACTCATGTAGGCTTCGGGCGAAACCCGCTGCGGCGCGTCGTTCATGGCAATGGCCGGCGCAGCCGCTGCTTCAACCGGGGCCGCAGTTTGCGCCTCAGCCTGCGGCGCGCCACAGCCGGCAACGGCCAGCGCCGCCACAAAGAGCGCACCTGCGGCGGCGCGCCGCACCCGCCCGTTCCGCCCTGCATTCTGCACTCTGCTCGTTATGCTCATCGCTTTTGCCTCATTCCCGTACCACTTCGTGGTGTTATTCGAATCAGTTTCGTTCGTGCCGGATATGTCCGTGGCGCTGCTTCCCGCGCGCACAATTGCCTGCGCATTGCTGTTATGGCAATCATACGCCCATACCGGCTTGTCCAGTTCCCGCGAGGTGCTTATCATAGGCATAAGCAATCGCTTATAACTACAAACCCGGATTACAGGGCGGGGAGCGTGCCCCATTATGCTCAATTTACACAAGCTGGAGATTTTTGCCGCGGTGGCACAGGCGGGCAGCTTTAGCGGCGCGGCGCAGCGGCTGCTCATGACGCAGCCCGCCGTCAGCCAGCATGTGCAGGA
>DIAV01000025.1:0-5010 GCA_002415895.1 Anaerolineales bacterium UBA5069
ACTTTTCTACTGGCCGCTGCTGCGCGCCACCACGAGGATGCCGCCCACAATGATCAAAATGCCTGCCCAGCGCAGAAGCGGCACCTCTTCGCCCAGAAAGAAGCGCGAGACCAGCGCTATCAGCACAAAGTTGAGCGCCAGAAAGGGGTAGGCAAGGCTCAGGTCCATGCGCCGCAGGACGGATATCCACGCCAGCGCGCCCAGCCCGTAGAAGAAGAGGCCAGCCAACACCAGCGGCTGCGTGAAGATGGTGCGGATGAGCCCGCCCATCCCCTGCTCAATCGCTTCGCCGCCCGGCTGGCCTACGCCCAGCTTGAGCAGCGTTTGTCCCGTCACACCCGATGCAACCGAAAGCAAAATCAACCACCATGTCTCTGCCAAACCACCCATTGCAATCTCCCCCCTGCACCCGTAACCAACGCGCTGTTGGCTTGCCCGCACCCAGCGATGCGGGGCGTCAAGTGGATGATTGTAGCATCGATTGCGCACCTGCCACATTTGCCGCGCCGCTGCGCCCCCAAAATGAATTGGCGCGCAGATTGACAGCACTGCGGCACGCTCGTACACTGGAGGGCACAACCACAAGCCATTCTCCAATACAAGCCCCCAAATCAATACCCAAACCCATTCTCACGTCAAACGGCAAGGATGCCTGCACCATGATCACACCTACGCACTTCAACCTCTACCCCGAGCACTTCCAACGCGGTGAAACGCCAATCGTCCAGTCGGGAACGCTGAGCGCATCCACATTCCGCTTTGCGTCGGGCGTGTGCGCCGTGCGCCTGCGCAGCGACCGCGCCGAGGTTGTCATCCTGCCCTTCCAGGGGCAGCACATCTGGTCCGCCGTGGTGGACGGGCGCAACCTGGGCTGGCGCTCCATGGTGACCGAGCCGGTGGCCAACGTGCCCTTCCTTGCCACCTTTGGCGGCTTCATGCAGCATTGCGGCATCTCCGGCGTGGGTGGCCCCAGCGCCGACGACACCCACGCGCTGCACGGTGAATTGCCCAATGCCCCCTATCAGGAGGCCTGGATTGAGGTGGGCAGCGACGCCCATGGTGAATACCTGGGGCTGGGTGGGCGCTTTCACAACGCGATTGCCTTTACCACCGACTACATTGCCGAGCCGCTCGTCAAGCTCTACCCGAGCGCGACCCTCTTCACTGTGGAGATGAAGGTGACCAATCAGGCGCATACGCCGCTGGAACTCTTCTATCTGGCGCACGTGAACTTTCTGCCCGTCGACAACGCCCGCCTCGTCTACTCGGCCCCGAGCGCCGGTGTGCGCGTGCGCGCCAATATCCCCAGCCATGTGATGGCCAACCCGGATTACGCCGCACTCATTGCGGACTTGCAGGCGAACCCGGCGCAGCACGAGACGATCCAGCCCGGGCGCATGTTTGACCCCGAAGTTGTCTTCCTGATTGACTATGTGGCGGACGCGGATGGCTGGGGCCACACGCTGCAGGTGCACCCCGACGGGGGCGCCGACTACGTGCGCCACCGCGTGGCCGAGCTGCCTCATGTGACGCGCTGGATTAGCCGCACGCCCAATCAGGATTCGCTGGCCATGGCCGAGGTGGGCACCTCCGAGCCTGACGGCGCCATTCTCGAACGCAAGAAGGGCAACGCCCTCTACCTGGAGCCGGGCGACAGCTTCCACACATCCTTCGATGTAGGCGCTCTCCCCGCCGCCGAGGTGAAGTCGGTTGTGGCGCATGTGCGGGAGATGGTTGCGAGGGGTTAGGGAGTAGGGTGTAGGGAGTCGGGTGTCGGGTGTCGGGTGTCGGGTGTCAGGAGGCGGGTGTCAGGTGTGGATAGCAGGCGACACCCGACACCCGACTCCCTACTCCCTACTCGTGCGCAGACACCAATAATAAAAGCCGGAGGCATCGCAGCCTCCGGCTTTTATTGTTGCCAATCAACCAGTCAACCAGTCCGACCTACTTCTGCCCATACACATTCTGGTAGCGGTCGTTCAGCTTGGCCACCAGGTGCGCGGGGATTTCGTCGGGCTGTCCCAGTTGCAGCGCAAGCCACACCGTAGCTGCCACATCCTCCACCATGACAGCCGTCTTCACGGCGGAGAGCGCATCCTTGCCCACTGTGAAGACGCCGTGGTTCTTGAGCAGCACCGCAGGCGACCGGCCAATGGACTCCACAACCACCTGCCCAATCTCCTCACCGCCAATGAGCGCAAAGCCGCCGCAGGGGATAGGCCCGCCGAATTCGTCGCCCTGCGCCGTGAGGTAGACGGGGATTGAGCGCCCCAGCGCGGCAAAGGCCGTGGCATAGCGCGAGTGCGTATGCACAATGCCGCCCACTTCGGGCATTTCGCGGTAGATGTAGAGGTGGCTGGCCGTGTCCGACGATGGCTTCAGGTTGCCCTCGATGATGTCGCCCTCAAGGTTCACAATCACCATGTGCTCGGCGCGCATCTCTTCATAGCGGATGCCCGACGGCTTGATCACCACAAGGCCCGACGCGGGATCGCGCCGGCTCACATTGCCGCTTGTCCACGCCACAAGGTTGTTCTTGGGCAACTCCAGGTGCAATTCCAGCAGTTCTGCGCGGATTTTCTCCAGCATGTTTCGCTCCAGTTGGAGCGTTGGGGGTTGAATGGTTTAGTCGTTTATTGGTTTATTGGTGGCAGCGCCGCATCAATCAATCAACCAATAAACCTATCAACTACTAAACCATTCAACCCCCAACGCGTCTCAGTTCCTGATGACTTCAGCCTTGAGCGCCTTGAGGCGCTTCATGACGTCATTCTCGCCGCGACCAAAGTAGTCGTGCAGCTTGAGATATTCGGCAAAGAGGCGGTCGTAGACGGCCTTGGCTTCGGGATTGGGCGTGTAGCTCTCAGCGCGCAGGCGCGCCATGGTGCGCGCCGCTTCCGTAATGTCCTCAAAGCCGCCTGCTTGCTTGCCTGCCGCCACGGCCCCGTGCATGGCGGAGCCGAACGCGCCGCCCTGTGTGGCCCCCGAGACGTTGATCGTGCGCCCCGAGACATCGGCGTAAATCTGCATGAGCAGCTTGTTCTTGTCGGGCAGGCCGCCCGTGGCAACAATCCCCGTCACGGGCACGCCATATTGCTCAAAGGTCTCGATGATCACGCGTGTGCCAAAGGCGGTGGCCTCAATCAGCGCACGGTAAATCTCCTCGGCCCTGGTCGCCAGCGTCATCCCCACCAGCAGGCCCGTGAGGTCCACATCCACCAGCACGCTGCGGTTGCCGTTCCACCAGTCAAGCGCAACCAGGCCGCTCTCACCCGGGCGCAGTTTGGCCGCCTTCTGCTCCAGCAGTTCGTGAATGGAGATGCCCAGTGTTGCTGCCTCGCGCTCATATGCGCCGGGCACGCCATTCTCAATGAACCAGGCGAAGTGATCGCCCACGCAGGATTGCCCCGCTTCGTAGCCAAAGAGGCCGGGCATAATGCCGTCGGCCACGTAGCCACACATGCCGGGAACGACGTGCTCCTCCGCCCCCATCACCATGTGGCAGTTGGAGGTGCCCATGTTGATGACCATGCGCCCGGGCTCCGTAACAGTTGCGGCGGGCACAGCCACGTGTGCATCCACATTGGCAATGGCGACGGCTGTGCCGGGCAAAAGCCCCGTCCACGCGGCGGCCTCTTCCGTCAGGCCGCCCGCCTTCTCGCCAAGCATGGCGATCTCGCGCGACATCTTCTCGTCCACCATGTGCTCCAGGCGGGGGTCCAGCGCCTTGAAGAAGGCATCAGGCGGGAAGCCCTCGCTGCGAGACCAAAGTCCCTTGTAGCCGGCGGTGGTGAGGTTGCGCGTCTCCTTGCCTGTGAGCTGCCAGACAACCCAGTCGGCAGCCTCAATCAGGCGGTCGGCAGCGGCGTAGATTTCGGGGTCCTCGTCCACAATCTGCATGGCCTTGGGCACGAACCACTCGGAGGAAATCTTGCCGCCGTAGCGGTCAAGGAAGTCGTAGCCCAACGCGCGCGCCGTCTCGTTCAGGCGATTGGCTTCGGGCTGCGCGGCGTGATGCTTCCAAAGCTTGACCCACGCGTGGGGCCGGTTGCGCCACTCGGGCAGGTAGCAGAGCGGCGTGCCATCTGCTTTGGTGGGCAGCATGGTGCACGCCGTGAAGTCGATGCCAAGACCGATCACATCCGCCGGATTGACGCCGCTCTGCTTGAGCACGGCAGGGATGGCCTGCTTGAAGACCTCGATATAGTCGTTGGGGTCCTGCAGCGCCCAATCCGGCTCCAGCACAACGCCGCTGTCGGGCAGGCGCTCGTCGATGACGCTGTTCTTGTAGGGGTGCACAGCCGTGGCGATTTCGCGGCCATCGGCCACGTCCACCAGCAGCGCGCGCCCCGATTCCGAGCCAAAGTCCACACCGATTGCATATTTGGAAGTCACGATTTCGGCTCCTTGATTGAAATCACGGCCATACACAGCTTGCATGGATTCTCATGACAACGACGACCACGAACGATTGTGCAATTCATCTGTGATGGTCTGTCTCCATGAAGGCTGTGTACGGTTGTTTGTTAGACAACGAGAACGGCCGGACGCTTGATGGAGACCCCTTCGGCTGTGACGGACAGCGTGGGCCAGCCGTCGATGACGGTGAGCAACTCGTTGCTCTCCTTGCCAACCAGGAAGGTGTCCTCCGACTTGATGCCCGCGATTGACGGGTTCCACGCGTAGACCTGGCCCGCAGCGACGGCGGTTGTCATGCCGGGGGTAGCGATGATCTCGCGCGCCTCATAGGCAGCCGTGCCGCCCTGGTGGTGCAACTGCCACTCGTCGGCAAAGCCGGTTTCAGCGTACTGCGCCTGCGCCCTGGCAAAGACATCACCCAGGGTTGCGCCCGGGCGCGTGGCATTGATGAAGGTGGCGTCAATCAGCGCCACGGCTTCCATCTTGCGCTGGATGTCGGCAGGCAGCGGCCCAAAGTGGATTAGGCGGGTAATGGAGCAAACCAGCCCCTGCTTGCGCCCACACAACACCACCATCGCGTATTTGTCGAGT
>DIAV01000025.1:5071-7888 GCA_002415895.1 Anaerolineales bacterium UBA5069
CTGTGTCTCATAGGCCAGACCGGCGGCAATCTCCTGCTCGCTTTGGCCGGGCTTGACGCGCAGAATGGCAGCGTGCATGGCCTGCGCACAGAGCGCGCCCAGTTCGCGGAAGCGCGCTTCCTCTTCGGGCTGCAACTGCGAACGCATGGCACTTACGGCGTCGGCCAGGTAGGCCATGCCGGGCAGTTGCACATCGCTGCCCACGCGGCAATTGGCCGTCAACTGCGCCTGCGCCTTGTCGGCCTCGTACCAATTGCCCACGTGGAAGGCCCAGCCTTGTTTGACAAGCCCTTCCTCGTTTTCCAGGCGGGGCGCTTCAATGCGTGAGGTGATCAGGTGACGCTCGCCCGGCTTGATGACGAGTGTTGCGACGCCGGTGTCGGCGGCGGTATTGACATAGGTGGGCGCGCCGCAGGTTGCCCATGCCACGCTGCTCACGCGCTTGAGCACCAGCGCGTCTAGGTTGTGGCTACGCAGCAGAGCTTCCGCCGCCGCCATCTTCCGCTCAAATTCGCTCATACCAGTTCTCGGTTTCTGTTGAGGGTACAGAGAGGGGAGAACAGGGCGACCTGCCTGTTTGCAGGCACATTGTCACCGCGGCAGTGCGCCGCGCAACGCTGTTCCCTGTGCCCTGTTCCCCCTGGCGTTGCAATCTTACATCTCAGCGGGCTCGTGGTAGTAGGTTTCCCAGCCCAGGTACTTCGTCAGCGCCTCGTTGATGATGGGGGCGGTCTGTGACAGGTTCATGGCGACGTGGTGCTCGAGGCCCTCAGTGCAGATGTAGTTGAGCAGCTTCTGCATGCGGGGGATTTCCACCACGCCATAGCCACCAAAGGTCTTCAGTGGGTCATTGGTCAACTTGCCCTCACCCACATAGGCGCGCATGCGGCCGCTGACGTCGTCAGTCGAGACACGCAGGTAGGTGAAGGGGTCCGCCTTAACGCGCCCGGCCACTGTGCCCCACGTGTTGTCCTTGCCCACTGTGCCGGCAATGATCTCCTGCCAGTCCATCACAGGGATGTCGTCGGGGCGAATGAGGCCGGCTGCGGCCTGCACATCGGCATCGGCCACAAAGATGTCTTTGGGCAGGTTGGAGCAATGGAAAATCACGGCCTTGTTGGGGTCATCACCATAGTTGTTGTTCCAGTCGACAATGGCGCTGGGCTTGCCCGACGCATAGGCCAGCGCCATCATGCCCACGGTGCCGGCAATGTCTGTTTCACAGGCCGACGGCATGAGGCGATTGCTCATCATGCTCATGACGGTGCAGGGGACGACGCCGTAATACTCTTCGAGCGAGGTCCAGCACTGAATTGCGCTGGCGTCCAGGTCATGCTCGTCCATCCAGCGGTCGATTACGGCCCCCAGCTTGGCAAGCTTGAGGACGGACTTCTGCGGCACGCCCTGGGTGGTAATGTAGTTTTCGATGGCCGCCAGCTTTGCCAGGACAATGCCTTCGTTGTCGCCCAGGCGCTCGATCTGCCCGAAGATTTCGGAGAGGTCGATGACCTCGGTGGAGATGCCCGAGCGCTCAAGCAGCTTCTCGCTGAAGCGCACGGTGTTGAAGGCAGCGGGGCGAGCGCCGATGGCGCCGACACGTGCATGCTTGAGGCCGCGCACCACGCGGCAGACGCCGGCGAAATTATGCAGGTCGCGGATAAAATCGGCGCTTTCGGGGTCCATCGTGTGGCGGGTGGTGAGGGAGTACTTGATGCCATACTGGCGCAGGTTGTTGCAGCAGGACATCTTGCCGCAGAAAGAGTCGCGCCGGTCCGAGACAGCCATCAGGTTCGGGTCATCAGGGAAGGCCTGCACGAGCACGGGCACGTTCAGTTCGGCCCAGCGCAGTGTGTTGGCAATTGCGCGTTCGTCGCCAAAGTTGGGGAGTGTGACGAGGACGCCATCAATCTCGTCGCGGTGGCGGCGGAAGAGATCGGCGCACTTCTGGGAGTCGGCGATGCTTTCGAGCGAGCCATAAGGCGTTTCGTCAGCATCCACCAGAATAGCCCTGATGCCTTCCTGCGCAAGCACCTTGATAATGGTCTCGCGTCCGCTGACACAGAGATGCTTGGGGAAAAAGCCGCGATTGCCCACAATGACGCCTAGCGTCACGGGTTTGGTTTCAGCTGCCATGCGAACCTCCTGGTTCAGGCTTGAAAAGGGAGAGTAAAGAAGAGAGAAAAATCGGATTGCATGTTTTGAGAATAGACGCGACAACGTCGCAGGGGCGGCCTGCTTGCAGCCTGGCCTGCGCCGGAAGAATGACTTTCAGACGAAATTGGCCGGGCCCACCTGTGGCAATGGCACCCACGAACTTGTGTCGAGAATGTAAAGGTATGATACCTTACCATTCACGCGAGCGCCAAAGATAAAGCAAAGGTCGACCTTGCGGCCCGCCTGTTCATCTGCAAACTCCTCAACCGTGCGACCCACTGCCATGCTTGCCAATCTCTCACCCCGCCACCGATCGGTTTTGCTGGCGGCACTCGATGCCGTGGCGCCGGCGCGCGCCGTCACTGCCGCGCTGCGGCTGGATGGCACTACCCTGCACGTGGGCGGTGTGCCCATTGATTTGGACAGTGTCCGGCGCGTGATTGTGCTGGGCGCAGGCAAGGCGGGCGCGCCCATGGCGCAGGCTGTCGAGGCCTTGCTGGGCGACCGCGTGACTGCGGGCATGGTGGTTGTCAAGGAAGGGCACAGCGCGCCCACGGTGCGCGTGCAGCTGCACGAGGCTGGTCATCCCGTGCCCACGCAGGCCGGGCTGGACGCGGGCGCAGCGTTGCTGGCGCTGGCTCGCGCTGCGGGGCCGGATGACCT
>DIAV01000297.1 GCA_002415895.1 Anaerolineales bacterium UBA5069
TTTCATGCCGGTATCACTGTAGAATCCAGTGCACACGCGCCCATGATCGCTCCAGCAAACGCAACCGCAACCGAGACAGCCGCATTTTGGCACCGGGTGGATTACCTGGCTGCGCTGTCGCCCCATGTGCTCGAGGCGCTGGCCGCTGTCGCCACGCGCCGCACGCTGCGCGCCAATGAGACCATCTTCATTGAGGGCGAAGCGGTGGCCGGGCTCTTTCTTGTGGCCAGCGGGCGCGTCAAAATCAGCCGCTTCTCGCGCGAAGGGCGCGAACACACGCTGCACATGGTGGGCGCAGGCGCAAGCTTTAACGACGTCGCCGCGCTTGATGGCGGCCCCAACCCCGCCACCGCGATTGCCTTTGACGATGCCGTGGTATGGCACATTGGCCGCGACGACCTCAAACGCATTGCCACAGCCTACCCCGAACTGGCGTGGGCGCTCATCGAGAGCATCGCGCGCCGCTCGCGCTACCTGGTGGCGACCGTGCAGGACCTTGCCCAGCGCAACGTGCGCGGGCGGCTGGCGCGCCTGCTGCTGGAGCAGGCCGAGGCAGCCGAACGGGGTGACTTGCCGGCCGCACTCACGCAGGAGGATATGGCGGCGCGCCTGGGCACCGTGCGCGAGGTGGTGGGCCGCGCCCTGCGCAGCCTGTCGGCCGAGGGCGTGATTGACTGTGAGCGTAACCGCATTATGGTGCTGGACAGGATGCGCCTGGAGGAAGAGGCGGCGGTGTAAACGCAAACAAAAAGCGAGGCTTCCGATTCTGGAAGCCTCGCTTTTTGTTTGCAGCCAGAGATGAGGTTGCTGTTTTGAGAACCCCTTTGCCGGCTACTTCTTCGCCTTGCGCACAGGCCGCCATTCGCGCAGCGCAAGCCCAGGCGTACCTTCGCGGGCAACCTTGCGCGGCTCGTCGGGCAGAACGCCTTCGGGCGCGCTTGCTACGGCGCTTGCGGGGGATCGCTCCGGTTGGCGCTGCGCCATCTCGAGCTGCGCCATCTGCTTCTTCTGATACGCGGTGAGCGCCACAGTCGCGCAGGCCGAGAGCATATCGCCCGCGCTGGTCTCGCGCGGCTCGTCGAGCAGGGCCAGCAATTCGGGCTCGCGCGCCAGCGTCACAGTGAGCATTGTGCGCCAGGCGTGGATGCGCTCGGTGAGCATGCCCAACTGGCGGCGGCTGTCGGCCAGTTCGGTTGCCAGTTCCACCTGGCGCGAGGCGGCGCGATCCAGGCGCGATGTAGTCACCGCCTTGATGGACGCCAACATGACCGTATGGGGAATCTCGGGCTCGCTCGCCACGGCAGCGCCAAGCGGCGGCGCAGCGTCCGTATGACTACCGCTCGGCGCGAATTCAACCGTCACGCCTACGCCCTCAATCATCACAGGCGCAGCAGCGGCAAGGCGCGTTGTGGCGCTCTCTCCACCAAATGCGCGCAGCGTGGCGTTGTCATAGGGGAGCGTGGCGCGCAGTGCGCCAAACCAGTCGGCAATGACGCCGCGCAGGTCGGCCAGTTCTTCGCGCGCGGCGGCCGCCGGAAGCGGCGCGCCGGCCGTCGCGGCAGAGCGCACAGGTTGCGGATCACCCTGCCCGCCGTCACGCGGCTCAAGATCAATCACATTCTGCGCAGCCACTTCTGCGGCCAGTTCTGCGCCCGCAGACGTGAGCACATTAATGCTGTAGCGCATGGCAGAGAGACGGCTGCGCAGCTCGCTCAACTCAACTTCGCGCCGGCGCAGTGATGACTCGGCATCGGCGCGCGCCAAGGCGATTGCGGCCACAGTCTGCTGCGCGTCGCTGCCCATTTCCACAGGCAACAGATGCGCGCTCTGCAACGCTTCGAGGCGTGCGCCCAGCGCTTCCATTTCACCGTGGCGCTGCGCCAGTTCCTGCTCAAGGCGGCGGCGGCGCTCCTGAATCTCGCTGTTCTCGGCAGAGAGGCGGCTGTGCGTCGCCTTCAGTTGCGCATACGCCCCGCTCCACTGCGAAATGTCGTTGCGATTCTGCGCCATCTCGGCTTCGCTGCTGAGGATGCGCGCCTCGGCAGCGTTGAGCCGATCCTCCATTTCACCGGCGTCGGCCTGGAATTCCTCAAGCTGGGCGCGCACAATGTTGAGTTGCGCGGTCAAGCCGTTTGCCTCATTGCGGGCTGCGTCGATCTCGCTGCGGCGCTGCGCTTGCTCAACCTCGAGCGCGCTCCTGGCCGAGGCAAGTTCCTGCGTTCGTTTGTCAAGATCACCCTGCAGCGCATTGACGCGCGCCGAGTGGGCAGCCTCCAGATTGCGCACGCGCGACTGGCTAAAGAAGGCGGCAATGACAAATCCCACCAGGAAGCCGAGCAGGGTCAGCCCAATGGTCAAGGTCGTTGACATGGGTGCGGCGTTTCCTCTCCAAGCGGTGCAGGCGTGCGGGGGGGGTTCGCCCCCGCCGTCGCGGGCGTTTGCACCGGCTTTATGCGGCGTCCGATGGCTCGTCTGTGACTTCGCCTGCCGCAACGTCGGCAATAGGCGCTTCAATGACTGCTGGCTCGACAGCGGCCTGTGATCCCCTTGCAGCAAGTGTCTCTAGCTCGGCGCGCAGCCCGTTGAGTTCATTGTTCAGAGCGCTCATGCGTGCTTCGGCGCGCGCCAGTGCATCATCCTTCATCTTGATCATGGTTGACGCGAGCACGGCCAGTTCGGAGGCAACGTCCTCGCGCGCGCGCACCAGCCGGTTGTCCAGCTCATGGCGTGCGGCGTTGGCGGTGAGCAGTTCGGCCTTTACAGATTCAAGCTCGGCCTGGCGTGCGCCCAGCACCTTATCGCGCTCCTGGAGTTCGGCCTGGAGTTGCGCCGCGCGGTTGTACGCTTCAGTGAGGGCAATTTGGCGGGCGTTGTCAGCCTCAATCGCCTCGGGCGTGCGCGCCACGGCGGCAAAGCTTTCGGCAATCTGGTCGGGGGCCAGCGCCACCGGCGCAGCGGTGCGTACAGCCAGCTCGTTGTCCCTCGCATACGCATCTTCATCTGCACCTGCAAAATCCTCGCTTGCGCCTTCATCCACGGGCGCGTCCATAGCCGCGCGCATGGCCGCAACCAGGACTTCCATTTCGGCGGTTTCGTCGGCATCCTCTTCTGCAGCCGCACCCACGGCGCGGTGCAGATCAGCGACTGCGGCATCAGATGCAGCGCTCTCTTCGGCGGCCTCTTCAAGCGTGGCCACCTTCTCCTCAAGCGTGCGCGTGCGTGTGCGCGCATTCTCCAAATCGGCCAGCGCCGTAGTCAGGCTGGCCTTGGCCTTGGTGTTGTCGCTGCGCGCGTCGGCAAGTTCGCGGTCAGTCTTGCGCTGTTTGGCTTCCAGATCGCGCGCACGAGCATCCAGTTCACGCACACGGCGCGCGGGCGACATCCCTGTGAGCAGCCAGCCGATGAGATAGCCAAGGACAAGGGCCACCAAAAGCGGCACCCAGTTTTCAGTGATCCAACTCATATTGAGCCAGTACATAGATAGACTCCTGTTGGTTGCAGCGTGCAATGGTGGGCACGGCGCTTTGGTTCACACAAGCGAAATCGGACAAGTGCGTACAGTGCTGCGCAACTGGGCCACTGCGTTACGGCGATTGACAGAGAGCAGCGAAGCCGCAACAATAAGCGGGCCGCACGCCCAGCAGTCAACACGAACAGTTGCAATGAGCAAGTCAGTCGCGAGTGAAGCAGTTTCTGGTCGGGCTGAGGCCATTCTAGCACGGCGCGCCGTTGCTGCCCAAGCACAAAAACGCGCCGCCCGCATGGTGTGCATGCACAGGCGGCCGTCGCAAAGGAGAATCAGGATTATGACACTGGATGAACTGCGCGCCTGCTGTCTGGCGCTGCCTGCCGCCGAAGAATCGCTCCCTTTCGGCCCCGGCGCGCTTGTCTACAAGGTGATGAACAAGATGTTTGCCCTGCTGCCGGAGGAGGTAAAGGCAGGTGAAACAGCGCATGTGGTCTTCAAGGCGGAGCCGCACATTGGGCGTATGCTGCGCGATACCTATCCGGCTGTCACAGAGGCCTGGCACTTTAACAAAGTGCACTGGAATTCGGTGGCCATGGACGGCAGCGTACCCGACGAGGAGGTGCGCGAGTGGATTGCGCACTCATACGCGCTGGTGGTGCGCGGCCTCACACGCGCGCAGCGTGACGCGCTCGCTGCATAGCGAAGCGCGCCAACCGCTATGCTACAATGCGCTGCACAAAGTGCAATTCATACACAAAGCCTGCACTTTGTAGCTGCAAGAGACCGGCAACCACGCCTTATTTCCATTACAAAATCCATCATCATTTGAAGGGGACCCCAAAGCATGGCAGCATCCTCCAGCGCCGGCGTCATGAACGACGTCGACAGCGCGTCCAAAAACCCTGCGCTCAATGAAAAGTCGTTTGCACGCGCCAAGAGCGAAGCCGGCACAGCCGGCGGCAAAATGACGGCGACCGGCGCCTATGTCAAAACGCTGCTGCTGTTGGTTGTGCTTATGGCCAGCGGGGCCTTTGGCTGGTCGCAGGTGCGTATTGTGGAATTGGGCGGCCAGCAGATTGCCCTCCAGCCGGCATGGACATGGGTTGCCGTACTGGCGACCTTCATTCTTGCCTTTATGGGTATTGTCGCCTTCCGTGCCATCCCTGTCATTGCCATTCTCTATGCAATGGCGCAGGGTGCGCTGCTGGGCATTTCGTCGCGCTATTTCAGTTTGGAATGGGACGGCATCGTTACGCAGGCCATCCTGGCGACGGTCTTCGTCTTTGCGGGGACACTGCTGCTTTACCTGACAAATGTCATCAAGGTGACTTCCAAGTTTGTCATGGGCATTTCAATTGCTATGGCCGGCTTGCTGCTGCTCTACCTGACAACATGGCTGCTCTCGCTCTTTGGCGTTAACTTTGGCTTTCTCTTCAGCCCCACGCCGCTGGGGATTGCCTTCGCGCTCATGGTGGTGATTTTGGCCGCGCTCAACTTGCCCGTGGACTTTGAGTTCATCAAGCGCGCGGCGGCAGCGGGCGCGCCCAAGTTCATGGAGTGGTACGGGGCGTTCGGGCTGATGATTAGCATCATCTGGATGTATGTCTCCATTTTGCGCCTGCTCGCGCTGCTGCGTTCGCGCAATTAGGAAGAGCGGTACAGGAGAAGCGGCACAGGAAAAGCGA
>DIAV01000095.1 GCA_002415895.1 Anaerolineales bacterium UBA5069
GGCGCCGCCATTTTCACCAAACTCAATGCCGTTGCCCATGACGCGCCCTTCGCGATGGGTGCGATCCCAGCCGCGGCAGTTGTTGCTGGTGCCTGCCACAAGCGCCACACCCCACCCCTGCTCGGCTCCCGCCACCAGGCCAATAATGGTATCGTTCACCGCCTCCACAGGGCAGGTGAGGCCGATTGCAGCAATCGCAGCGAGCGTTTCTGCACGCTCGGAGGGCCAATCGTAGCCGCCAATGCCAAAGCCGGCGCCTGCGATTGCAGTGCGCTCAATGGCCGCACCGGCAAGCGCTTCGTCCACAACGGCGCAGAGCGTTTGTGCTGTGCCGTCATAGCCCACCACCTCATGATTGCCGGAGCCTGCCACGGCAAAGCCCACGGCCTCGCCCAGTTCATTGGCAATCAGGGCGTGGCTCTTGGTGCCGCCCACATCCACGCCCAGGAAGTAGCGGTGCGTCATGGACGGCTATCCAGTGGTTCGCCGCGCACGAGCGCCCGCAGTGTGCGGAAGTTGATCACATGCACCCCCGCCTCGGCCACGGCCCGCCGCCACTCATCGCTCAGAAAGAGTTCCATGTCGGCCACACGGCTGCGCCAATCACCCGTCACGGCGCGCAGTTCAGGCGTGGCGGCGCTGGGGTGAAAGAGGAAGTTCGTCAATCCCACAGGCGCTTCGGCCAGGGCGCGACGCGCCGTCTCCAGGCGATTCTCGGGCTGGTTGAGGGGCAGCACCGCCAGGTAGTCAAAGACGGGAATGCCGTGCGCCTCCGCCGCAGCCACCAGGGCGCGCGTCTCGCCGGCCTCCAGCGGCCCCACCTTGGCCGCGCCGTACATGGCCTGCGCCGTGCGCATGAGAAATAGCGGCAGGCGAAACTCCAGCGCCAGCGCCACATACGCGGGCAGCAGACGAGGATGAAAGAGCGTCAGCATGTGCGTGTCAATGTGCGTCACATCGATACCATCGGCAAGCGCGCGCGTTAACTGGGCGCGCAATTCCTCGGCCACGCCGTCGGCGCTGGCGCGGCTGTGCACGGCCTCGGCGCGATGATGAAAGTAACCCTCCTCGTCGAGCAGCCCTGTGTCGCGCTGGCGACTGCTGAGCGGCCCCCAGCGGTAACCATGCCATTCGCTGGTGAGCGTCAGGTGCACGCCCATATCAATGCGCTTGTCGCCCGCGCGCTCACGGCAGAGGCGCGCCACGGTGGGATACCACGCGCATGGCACCATGGTTGCCGCCGACGACATGATGCCCGCATCGAGCAACTCTTCCCATGCTGTGACGGAAGCCTGACACATACCAATGTCGTCGGCGTGGAGGACGACGACGCGCGCATCGTTGGGCAAACCCAGCTTGCGCAGGACGGGATTAGGTGGCAAATCGCTCATTGGGATGGATCCCCCGTTTTAGGGTTGCGCAATGCACTCAATGCACAGAGAACTGTGGCAGATAGCGCTGGTTGATTGCAAGCATTTCATCCAGCAGCGGCTTGATCTCGTCCATGGGCGGCCCCAGTGGATGCACAAGCAGCGCCTGGTAGGCCGCTTCGTAATCGCCATGCACGGCGGCTTCCACGGCCAGCAACTCATAGGCCTTGACGTTGGCCAGCAGCCCAAAGCAGGCCGTGGGCAGCGGCTCGGCCGGTTGCGGAACAATCCCGCTGCGCCCCACAGTGCAGGGAATCTCCAACACCCAGTCGGCGGGCCAGCCCGGCACCGCGCCGCCGTGCGGCACGTTGACAATGTGGGTCTCGCCCAAATCGTTCCAGTGCGCGTTCAGCAGTTGCGTGGCCAGCGTAGAATACCACGCGCCGCCGCGCTTCATCAGGTCTGCCGGTGGCTCTGTGCGGTCGGGCTCGGCGTATTCAGCGAGGAGACTCGCCTCCACCTCCATCACCTGCTCGGCACGCGACGGCGGCCACTTGGACTGCAAGCTAATCATATGGGCTGTATTGTAAAAATACTCAAGGTAGTAGTTCGGAATCATGCGCAGCGATTCCACCAGGCGCGGGGACCACTCGGGCTCCTCGGCCGCGCGCAATGCGGAGAGCGTCTGCTCAATAATGAGCGGCCAGACATCCTCGCCGTCCACCGTGAAGCCGCGGTGCCATGAAAGGTGATTCAGCCCCAGCGTGTCCAGGCGCGCCGTTGCTGCGTCCACGTGCATGCCTGCGGCCTCCAACTTGCGCAGCATGAGCATCTTGGCAGTAATCGGCACATTGCAAACGCCTACCGAAGGCACATGCGGCGCATGGCGGCTCAGCGCCTCGGTGACAAGCCCGGCGGGGTTGGTGAAGTTGACCAGCAGCGCACCGGGGGCCACGTCGGCCATGTCGCGGGCAATATCAAGGATGACGGGGATTGTGCGCAGCGCTTTGGCCATGCCGCCCACGCCCGTTGTCTCCTGCCCCACGAGGCCGTGGCGCATGCCCAGATACTCATCCTCGCGCCGCGCTGCCATGCCGCCCACGCGCAGCTGCGTTGTGACGTAATTTGCACCGGCCAGCGCTTCGCGGCGGTTTGTGCTCAGGTGTACGCTGAAGGGCGCGCCTGCCGCGTGCGCCATGCGCTGGGCAAAGCCACCCACAATGTCAAGGCGTTCCTGCGCAATGTCCACGAGCCAAAGCTCTGTCATGGGGAAGGTGGCTGTGCGATCCAGAAATCCCTTGACAAGCTCAGGGGTGTAGCTGGAGCCGCCACCCATCACAACAACTTTCATGATCAACCATCCTTTGCTTGCGCGCTGCGTGGCAGCAACCTGGAAGACGCACCCACGAGGCCGCGGCGCGCAACGCTATTGCAGCACGAACAACGTCAATGATTCCGGTGGCAGGGTAAGAGTTGCGCCGTTGGCCACTGTTTCGCCCTCCACCTCTGTGCCCATGTGCGTGGCGTCGAGGCGCCATATGGCGGCGTTTGTGAAGTCCGCGCCGTCAATCTGGAGCGTGGCGGCCTGCGCGGTTGGGCTCAGGTTGCTCAGCATGAGGGTGAGCGCGCCGTCGTCGCGCCGTGCGGCCAGCACCTGCACATTGTCCAGGCCGGCGTCGGCAGCAACCAGTTGCTTGCCCATTTGCTGGTAGAGCATGAAGGTGTGGAAGACGGGCCGCTCAGCGTTGCGGCCAAGAATGCCCCAGCCCCCATCGCTGTCCTTGGTGACGAGCGTCCAGAAGTTGACGATCTCCACCTGTGCGCGCAGCATACGCATGAAAACATCGCCCCACCAGAGGGCATTGGGCAGCGAATCGGGTGAGGCCGGGCGGCCAAAGGTCTTGGTGTAATGCGAGTTGACCTCGGTCACCGCAATCGGATACTCGCGGCCCGTCGTCTCCATCATGAGTGCGCGCAGTGCGGGAATGATCGTATCCCATTCAGACGCGTTCGCAAAGAGATCGGCAGCCTTTGTGTCAACTGGGTTGCGCATGTCCGTGGGAAAGGGATAGCGGTGAAAGGAAACCACATCCACAAGATCGCCATTCATCTCGAGGAATGTGCGCATCCACGCGGCGGCCTGCTGCTCATCGCTGCGTGAAACGTTTTCGGTGCCCACAAACTGCGTAATCTCGGGACCAACCAGGATCATGCCGGGGTCCGCCGCCTTCATGGCCTGGGCAAAGCGCCGCCATTCGGTGGCAAAGTAGGTGGCGTCCCACGGGACGTCGGTGTGCTTGCCGGCATAAAGATTGGGCTCATTGCCAATTGCCCAATACTTGACGTTGTAGTTTTTTTGCTCGTTTGTGTAATTCATGAGCGCCACAGCCTGCTCGGGCGTGCCGCCCGGCAAACGCACGTGGATCAGCGGCTCGGCCCCGAGCCTGACGCTCAACTCCATAAGACGATCGATCTCCAGCGGCTGCAGGTTGTTGGTGTCACCATACTCGCCGCCGGGGAAGGCGATCATGCCAGGCGCGAGTTGCTCGGCAAGGGGCATGACTTCCATGCGCACCTGCCAGAGCGGCCCCCACGTCACGCCCGAGGCATAGGGGCTGACAACGCCGCGCGCAGCGTTTGCATCCACATAGATTTCGCCCAGAGCGGCGGCACGCGCAGGCGCTTGCGTGATGGTTGTCGGCGCTTCCGTGGGCGCTTCCGTGGGCGCTTCCGTGGGCGCTTCCCTCGACGTGGTAATTGGGACTGCTGTGGGGATTTCCGTGGCGAGCGCAAGGGGTGCGCTGGTGGCCACGGGCGCAATCTCTGTGGGCAGCGGCGCGGGCGTCGCCGCCGAACGCCCGCCGCACCCCGCCAGCAGCAGCAGACACACCCAGCCACAGCCAATCAGTTGCTTTGCACGCATGGGCATCATCCCGCACCTTTCCCTGCTCATCTCGGCTTTACATCCCCGCA
>DIAV01000122.1:0-464 GCA_002415895.1 Anaerolineales bacterium UBA5069
GCCCTGAGCCCCAGCCCCTCGCCGCGCGCAATGCCGCCATTGCGCGCGCGGGGCGCGATGGCTCCGTGCAGCCTGCGCCGCGTGCACAACGCGATACCCCCATCAAAGCCATTCCCGCCAACCTCGAGGCCGAGCAGGCGGTGCTGGGCTCCCTGCTGATTGACCCCGACGCCATTGTCAAGATTGCTGCATTCCTGCGCCCCAAAGACTTCTACCGCGAGCGCCACGCCTGGCTCTATGAGGCCATGTTCAGCCTCCACGAGCGCCATGAGCCGCTTGACTTCATTACCGTGGTGGACGAACTCGCGCGGCGCAACCAGTTGGAAGAGATTGGCGGCCCGGCCTTCATTGCCGACCTCATCAGCACCACGCCCACCGCGATGTATGTGGATTTTTACGCGCGCATTGTCGAGCGCACGGCCGTACTGCGCCGCCTCATTAGCGCCGCCACCGAAATTGTGGAA
>DIAV01000122.1:652-1521 GCA_002415895.1 Anaerolineales bacterium UBA5069
AACCAGCGCGTCGCCATCTTCAGCCTGGAGATGAGCAGCGAGCAATTGGTGCATCGCCTGCTCTCCACGCAAACAGGGATTGACAGCCACCGCCTGCGCCTGGGCGCGATTGACGACGACCAGGAGTGGACCATCCTCATTACCGCCGCCAACGATTTGGCCAACACCGGCATCTACATCGACGACACACCCGCAGCCAGCGTCACCGAAATTCGCACCAAAGCGCGTCGGCTCTACTCGGAGACAGGGCTGGACCTGATCATGATTGACTACATGCAATTGATGTCGGGCCAGGGCGGCGGCAGCGGCTTCAAGAACGAGAATCGCCAGCAGGAAATCAGCTTTATCAGCCGCTCGCTCAAATCACTGGCGCGCGAACTCAATGTGCCTGTGATTGCGCTCAGTCAGCTCAGCCGCGCCGTCGAAAGCCGCGCCGACAAGCGCCCCATGCTGTCAGATTTGCGCGAGTCGGGATCGATTGAGCAGGATGCGGACGTTGTGCTCTTCATCTATCGCGATGATTATTATGACGAAGCCAGTGATCGCCAGAACATAGCCGATGTGATCATTGCCAAGCATCGCCACGGCTCTACGGGCACGGTCAGCCTCCTCTTCCGCAAGGAGTTGACGCAGTTCAGCGACCTTGAAATCCAGCGCACCGAGTTGCCCTAGAGCAGGTTCATCATGCCTCTGAAAAAGACCGGCTTTATTGGCTTCCCCGACGGCAAGCTGAAGCCTGTGAAGGTGCCCGATTTCTTCTTTACCGACCTGCTGCCGCAGATTGATGACCTTGCCGAGCTCAAGGTGACGCTCCACGCCTTCTGGCTGCTTAACACGCAGGAGACGGAGGTGCGCTACCTGCGCGGCGA
>DIAV01000122.1:1723-3884 GCA_002415895.1 Anaerolineales bacterium UBA5069
ACGTTCATTCGCCTTGACGTGGAAGCGCCTGTTGACAGTGCGCCGGAATCCGGCGCAGGTGCGCAGCGTGCACAACGCTGGGAGGACTGGTACTTCCTCAACACGGTCAAGGGGCGGCAGGCGGCTGCCATGATTCGCACGGGCAAACTGCATGACATAGCCGCAGTCGCCCCCGACGAGGTGCGCCTGCGCGTGGAACGGCCCAACATCTTCATTCTCTACGAGCAGAACGTTGGGATGCTGACGCCGCTGCTGGCCGACCAGCTGCGTGACACCGAAAAGAACTACCCGCCTGATTGGATAGCCGAGGCATTTGACATTGCCGTCGCTTCCAACAAGCGCTCACTGCGCTATATTCAGGCCATCCTCAAACGGTGGGAGACGGAGGGGAAGAATAGCGGTGAAACCCATGAGCGAGATAGTGCCGAGAGTCGTCGGCGCAAATATACACCCGATGAACTCGCGAACTACCCATCCAGCAGCGGCGCAGACGGGAGCGATCCAGACTGGGACTGGGGCGCTGCCGAGCGAGGCCACAGCGCAGACGCAGGGACTCCCCGTGGCTGAAACAAGCGGGCGCGATGATGCGCCAGACGCCAGCCAGGAGCCACCGCCTCGCAGCCGCCTGCTCAACGTGAACCAGCCTGCCCACGCGCCGGGGGATACGCCGCCGGCCCCCGCGCCCGCCACAGCAAGCCGCGCCACAGCCAATCGCGCTGCACGCACCGGCGAGCCGGTTTGCCCCATTTGCAACGGCGCAGGTTTCGTCATACCCGACGTTCCCTTTGGCGATCCTGCCTATGGCAAAGCAATTGCCTGTACGTGCAAGGAGCGCGAGCGGCTCGAGCGCCGTCTCAGGTCGACGAGTGCGATTGGCGGCCAGTCCACTGTGCAGCACCTGACCTTTGCGCGCTTTTTGCCCGAGGGCAACGGCCTGCCGCCTGACCGCGCGCTCAACCTGCGCCGCGCCTATGAAAGCTGCGTCAACTTCGCACTGGACCCACAGGGCTGGCTGCTGATTACGGGCGCGTATGGCTGTGGCAAAACGCACCTTGCCGCCGCCATTGCCAACGCACGCCTGGCGCAGGGACAAACAGCGCTCTTCCTGACCCTGCCCGACCTGCTGGATCACCTGCGCGCTGCGTTTGGCCCCACCAACATCCTGCCCTACGACACCCTCTTCGAGCAGTTGCGCAGCACACCGCTGCTGGTGCTCGACGATCTGGGCGCGCAATCGAGCACGCCCTGGGCGCAGGAGAAACTTTTCCAGTTGCTCAACCACCGCTACAACCTGCGCCTGCCCACTGTCATCACCACGAACCAGCGGCTGGAGGAGATGGAGCCGCGCCTGCGCAGCCGCCTGGGCGATATTGGCCTCGTCACGCGCATCTCCATTCTTGCCGCCGACTTCCGCACGGGCATGGGGCAGACGCAGAGCGATCTGAGCAGCCTCGCACTGCACCGTGACCGCCGCTTCAGCAGCTTCGACGCGAACCGCAGTGACCTGTCGGGCGAAGAGCGGCTCAACCTCAAGCAGGTCTTCCAGGAGTGCCGCGACTTTGCCGATGTGCCCCGCGGCTGGCTGATTCTCGCGGGCGTCTATGGCTGCGGCAAGACGCACCTTGCCGCAGCCATTGCCAACGAGCAGATTGAGCGGGCGCGCATGGACGTGATGTTTGTCGTTGTGCCCGACCTGCTGGATTACCTGCGTGCCGCCTTCAGTCCCCATTCAGCCACCTCCTACGACAGGCGCTTTGACGAAATCAAGCGCACGCCGCTGCTGGTGCTGGACGACCTGGGCACCGAGAGCGCCACGCCCTGGGCACGCGAAAAGCTCTTCCAGTTGCTCAATTACCGCTACGAGGCAGCGCTGCCCACAGTCATCACCACAAGCCGCGATCACAAGGAGATTGACCCGTGGCTGCGCACACGCATGTTGGATGTAGCGCGCTGCAAATTCTGCGGCATCAACGCTGCGGGCTACCGAGGCAGCCGCAGCCAGCAGCAGGCGCAGCGGGGAAGACGGATGAATGGTTGATTGGTTGATTGGTTGATTGGTTGATTGGTGGACTGGTAATTGGTAACTGGTAACGAACAATGCCATGAGCCAGTTACCAGTTACCAGTTACCAGTTACCAGTTACCAGTTACCAATTACCAGT
>DIAV01000071.1 GCA_002415895.1 Anaerolineales bacterium UBA5069
TTTGCCCGAGCAGGCCACCTTCGCGGCGCGTGCGAGCGCGCCACGCGCGGCTGCGCCTGCACCCACCGACAGCGCTGCGGCGGCGGGCGCCGACAGCGACGAGGGAAACGGCGCAGGCAGTGGCGCAGCCATGCCCGCCGCAGAGGCTGCACTGCGTCAGGCCGAAAGCCTCACAGCCGCCGAAGCTGCACGCCGCCAGACAGAACGCACCAGCACCACAAAACGCCGTTTGCAGCGGCGCGTGACACCCCTCGACATCCTCCAACAGCCGCTTTTGCTTGCCAGCCGCAAAGTCTTTGACCTGCGCCGTTTCCTCATCGTGATTGGCCTCACGGTGATTGTGCTGCTGCTGCCCACACCCGCAGGGCTCAGCGAGCAAGGTCATCGTGCGCTGGCGCTCTTTGTCTTCACCGGCGCCATCCTTGCGCTGGAGCCCGCGCCGCTGCCCATTTCGGCGCTGCTGGTGCCTGTGGCGCTCGTTGCGCTGGGCATTGACACCGTAAGCGGCGCATTTGCGCCCTTTGGCTCCCCTTCGGTCTTCCTGATTCTCACCAGCCTCTTTCTGGCCGAGGCACTGCGCAAGCACGGCCTCACGCGCCGCCTTGCGCTCCACGCCATTGTGCTGAGCGGCGGGCAACTGCCCATGCTCTGCCTCAGCCTCATGCTGCTGACGGCGCTCCTGGGCATGTGGGTGATGAACACAGCCACAACCGCCGTGCTGCTGCCTGTCGCGCTGACCATCGCACAGCGCATGCCCACCGCCGAGGATGGCCGGCGCGCGCTGCCGCTTCTCGTCCTGGCCGTGGCCTATGGCGCAAGCATTGGCGGCCTTGCCACCATTGTGGGCAGCGGCGAGAACGCCATCGCTGCGGGCGTCATCAATCAGGTGCAGCCCTTCGGCTTCATGGAGTGGATGAAATACGGTCTACCTGTTGCTTGCCTCTTGCTGCCGTTCTCGTGGTGGCTCCTGCGCCGCGCCAATCCAACGCCCCACGTGCGCCTGGACACCAGCACCGTTGAAACCGAGATTGCGCGCAGTGGCCCGCTCACCAGCGCCGAGCGCGAAATCCTTGTCGTCATGGCGGTTGCGGTCTTTCTGTGGGTAACGGGCGAGCAGGTGGAAAGATTGCTGGGGCTGCCCCCCACCATGCTCAGCAGTGTGATCGTGGCGATTGGGGCGGTGGCCTATCTCTCCTTTGAGGGTATCGTCGACTGGAACGACATGAAGGGCGTCAACTGGGGTGTCTTTCTGGTGATTGGGGCGGGCTTTGCGCTGGGCAGCGCGCTGGACGCCACCGGCGCCAATGCGTGGATTGCGCAACTGGCGCAGCCGGTGCTCCAACCACTCCCCTTTGCTGTCACACTGCTAATTGTCATCGTGGCGGGCTTTGCGCTCACACAGGTGATCAACGACGTCACGCTGGGCGCCATCTTCTCGCCCATTCTCGTCGCGCTCACGCAGGCCATTGACATTCCGCCGGCGCGCCTGGTGGTGCCCACGATCATTGCCGTGGGGCTTGCCTATATGCTGCCCAGCGCTTCGGCACGCATGGCGCTTGTGGCCGTCACAGGGGCCGTTGAGCGCAAGCAGATGGTGCGTACGGGGATCATCGTGGGCATCCCCTCCATGGTGGTGGTATATCTCTTTTTTCTGCTCCTCACGTGGGCCGGGTGGATTTAGGCAGCAGAGAACGGGGAATGGGTCATTCGTAATTGGTGAATTGGTGAATTGCTGAATTGGTGAATGGGTTGATTCGTAGCGCCGGCGGGGTGTTGTGCCTTTTGCCGCGACCTGAAGTGCGCCTGCAACCGACCGGCAGTAGTCACCCGCATTGAAATTCGTTATCGTACAGGAGGCACGTATGCGTATTTGGCTGATTGGAGCCGATGTGGCCGGCAGCGCGGCGCTGCGCCAACTGCGCAAAAACCCCGCCGCCGAAATCATTGTGAGTGATTCCACCGCGACGCCGCGCGCCGTGGTGGACAATGTAATTGAACGCGTTGACTACGTGGAAAGCGTCACCGCGATGAATGTCAACACCCTCGCGCGCCGTGTGCGCCCTGACCTGATTCTTGTCGACGGCGGCGCATTGCAGCGCGCCCTGGGCAAGATGGCGGGGGGCGTGACCTTTGCCGAAGCGCTCCAGGCCGAGATGTCCGCTGCGAGCGATTACCCCGTGCTGGTGATCTAAGCAAGGCACGTTGTTTTTCACACCCAAACGGAATAAACCGCCATGTCGTTTATCGGCGCTGTACAATCGGCCGGGCAACCGGCCGGCCAACGGGCTGGGCAACCAGCCGAACTCAAGCACAATTTGGACCTCTACCGCCTGCAGGGCTTTACGGGCCGCCGCAACGAACTGGTGCGCCTTGATGAATGGCTCACCGGCGGCGATGACCTGCCCGCGATCGCGATTAGCGGCGAGCAGGGCGCGGGCAAGAGCACCCTCGCCACGGCTGCGGCGTGGTCCCACGCACACACTTTCACCGATGGCATCCTGCGTGTGAGCCCAGCGGGCACATCGCCCTTTCGCCTTTACGACGTTGTGCGCGCCATGGATCTGGTGCTGGGCACCACCATGACGCGTACCAGCCCCGAGCGCTGGGGTATCGCGATTCTCGAACAGCTCTACCAGCGCCGCCGCCTTCTGATCCTTGACAAACTGGCGGGGGCCACGCAGGCCGAAATCCGCACACTTGTCGACATCATTGGCCACTTGCATGAGGCGGGCGGCAACTCGCGCCTGCTGCTGATTGACCGCAACTTTCAGCCGGGCATTGCCGAGCTGGTGCAGTTCCAGCAACTGCACATTGGCGGGCTGGCGCTGGAGGATGTCGCGCCTTTCATCGAGCGGCGGGCGCCCGATGTTGCACCTGCCGCGCGAGCGCACCATGAGGAATTGCACGCGCTCACAGGAGGTGCGCCCCTGTGCATGCGGCTTGTGCTGGGGCTGCTGCGCGACCTTCCCTGGCGCGATCTGGCGCCGCTGCTGCGCGACTTTGCCTCCTCGGACGGCGTGGCCGACGTCTTTCGCGTGGCCGCGGTCGCGATTGAGACGCTGGCGATTGCCCAGCCGCACGTGGGTGTACTCCTCGATCGCCTGGTCACTGCGCGCGGTGGCGCATCCTTTACAGCGGCGCGCGAGCTCTTCTGGACCCCAGGCGCAGGTACGCCCACTTTCGAGGCCACGCTGGACGAGCTTGTTGCGCGTGGCATTGTGGATCAGGACAACTACCGGCGGCGCTTTGTGCTCCACCCCGTCGTGCGCCGCTATCTTGAGGAAAACGCCGTGCTCTTGGGCGAGGAGTGGGAGCGCCGCCACGCGCACTATTATCTGGCCACAGCCAATCGTTACCTTGAGCTGCCGCTTGAGCGCTGGGGCGAGGTGGATGTGGAGTGGGGTAACATCTTCAAGGCGGCGGACTGGTGCCAGCAGCGCGTGGAACGCATTTGGCAGCGGCGATCGCTGGAAATGGCAAGTGACCCCTTGCTGGACGGGGGTTCCTTCACTTTGCCCGCCGAGGTGCAGGCAGACGAAGCAGAGATCAAGCAGGATCTGCGTCTTGTGCGCGACTATGCGCTGGCCATGGGTCATTACGCCTTCTGGCGCCATCCGCCCGGCAGCGTGGCCTGGCTGGCGGCAGGCGCAGTGGCGGCGGCGGCCCTGGCCGACCCGCGCGACTACGCCTGGTTCCTCATGGGCATTGGCCGCCAGTTCTTCTTCCTGGGCAACATTGAGCGCGCCATTACCTGGTTTGAGCGCGCACGCGCCATCTTTGACCCGCGCGATCTGCTCACTGAGCTGGCGTATGTACTCACGGACCTGGGCACCTCGCTGCGGTTGCTGGACCAGCCGCGCAAGGCGCTCGAATGCTTCCACGCCGCCTTCGACTGCGTGGCGCAAAGCGGCGATCAGCCCGGGCTTGCCACCGCCTACATGAATCTGGGCAGCGCCTACTACAGCGTCAACAATTTTGATCGCGCGCTGCTGGAGCATCGCAAGGCGCTGCGCATTGGCGTGCGCCGCAACGACCACGGCCTGATTGGTTCAGCGCTCAACAACAGTGGCCTTGCACTGGAGGCCATGGATCGCCTGGAGGATGCGCAGCGCGCCTACGCCGGCGCGCTGCACGAATTCGAGCGG
>DIAV01000039.1 GCA_002415895.1 Anaerolineales bacterium UBA5069
TAGTCCAATCACAATTGCAATCACGAGCAGGAAGGTGAGCAGCACCTCGAGCTTTTGCACAGGCAGGCCCTGTGTGGCCGCATAGTCACGGTCGAAGGCCAGCAGCTTGAACTCTTTCCAAAAGAGCAGGAGCAGCCCCAACGCGACGCCACCGAAAATGAGCATGACGATCACATCGCTGGCCAGCAGTGTGGCTGCCTGGCCAAAGAGAAACTTGTTCAGCCCCGCCTGTCGTGCATCGGGGTTGCGCTGCAGCAGCGAAAGCAGCATCAGCCCAAAGCCAAAGAAGACAGAGAGCGTAATGCCCAGCGCTGCATCTTCCTTGATGCGCGTGTTGCGCGTGACCGCAAGGATCAGCAGCAGTCCAGCCGTACAGGCAATGGCCGCGCCAATCATGAGTGCAGCGGGCGTTTTGAGCCCGGTAAGCATGAAGGTGAGCACGACGCCAGGCAGCGCCGCGTGCGACATGGCATCACCCAGCAGGCTTTGGCCGCGCAACACGGCAAAGGAACCCAGCGCCCCGCTCAGGATGCCAAGGATGGCTGCCCCCATGGCCACAATGCGCAGCGTGTAGTCGGAGAAGAGCAACTCGAGCGGCGCGGTCATGCCGCCGCTCCCTGCTCAATCAGAACACTGCTCACGCCGGCCGGCGCAGGCGGTGTGGCAGGCGCGCCGCGGCTCAGGAAGCCCACCTGGCCGCCGTAGGCCAGGCGCAGGTTTTCTTCCGTAAAGACCTCATCAACCGGCCCGCCGGCAATGCGCCGCACATTGAGCAACGTCACCCAATCAAAGTATTCTGGCACCGTTTGCAGGTCATGGTGAACAACCACCACAGTTTTGCCCTCGGCGCGCAACTGCTTGAGCAGCGTGACAATCGCGCGCTCGGTGGTTGCGTCCACGCCCTGGAAAGGCTCATCCATGAAGTAGACCTGCGCATCCTGCACCAGCGCGCGCGCCAGAAAGGTGCGCTGCTGCTGCCCGCCCGAAAGCTGGTTGATCTGGCGGTGAGCGTAGTCAACCATGCCCACCTTGCGCAGCGCTTCGAGCGCCGCCTGCTTCTCGGCGCGGCCCGGGCGCTTGAACCAGCCCAGCGCGCCAAAGCGCCCCATGGTCACCACGTCGAGGACACTGGTGGGGAAATCCCAATCCACACTGCCGCGCTGGGGCACGTAGGCCACCAGGCTGCGCTGTTCTGTGTAGGGGCGCCCGTAAATGAGGATTTGCCCGGCGGCCACGGGCAGCAGCCCCAGCGCGGCCTTGATGAGCGTTGTCTTGCCCGCGCCGTTGGGCCCCACAATCGCCATGAGCGTGCCCGCGGGCACAGAAACGTCCACATCCCACAACACCGGCTTCTCGCCATAGGCCACGGTGAGGTCGGTAATTTCGATGGCAAGTGCACTCTGGTCTGATTCGTTCATGCGTGAACCTCTGATTGAACCTGGGGTGTGTGGAGTTTATCGGTTTAGCGCGGCCACAATTGTGTCGATGTTGTGGCGCACCATACCGTCATAGGTGCCTTCGGGCGTGTCGGGTGAACCCATCGCGTCGGAGAAGAGACTGCCGCCAATCTCCACCTGCCAACCCTGTGCCTCCACGGCGGCCTGGAGCGCCTCAATCGTGCGTACAGGCACGGATGACTCGACAAAGAGCGCGGGCACCTTGTGCTCGGCAATGTAGATGGCAAGCTCACGCACATCCGACGTGCCCGCTTCGGAGGCCGTGCTGATGCCCTGCAGCCCGCGCACGGTGAAGCCATACGTGCGCCCAAAGTAGCTGAAAGCGTCATGCGCTGTCACGAGGATGCGCCGCTCTTCGGGCAGCGTGTCGGCCTGTGCCTGGACGTAGGCGTCAAGCTCATCAAGCTGTGCCAGATAGCGTTCGGCGTTGGCGTTGTAGGTTTCGGCATTCGCCGCGTCCAGTGCAACCAAGCCATCGCGTACGGCTGTGGCAGCAATCGACCAGAGCTTGACGTCAAACCAGATGTGGGGATCGAACTCGTCGGCGTCCTTGGCCCAGGGCAGCAGGCGAGCCGGGTCAATGCCCTCGGTGACGGCGATGACGGGCTTGTATTCGCCAATTTGCTCAAGCACATCGCTCATCTGCGCCTCAAGGAAGTGGCCGTTGTAGAGGATCATGTCGGCATTGGCAAGGCGCTCGACGTCGCTCTCACTGGCAACATAAAGATGCGGATCAACACCAGGCCCCATGAGCGATTCGACTGTGACCCCGTCGCCGCCAATGTTGCGGGCAATGTCGCCAATCTGGCCTGTGGTGGTGACAATGCGCAGCGTGCCGGTTGTGACGTCTGCGCCATCAGCGGCTTCGGCGCGCTTGCCGCCACAGCCAGCCAGCGTCAGTGCGACAACGAGGAGAGCGAGCAGCGCCAGCGGGCGCACAGGACGAGTAAGAATTGCATTTGCTGAGTGAACCATTGCACAGACTCCAGATATTCCAAATATACAAAATATATGTTAGCCAACACTAAATACAATATATATGAAGACTTATTTGGTGTCAAGAGGGAGTGTGCCTCTCCACGTGCCGATCACACCACCCGTCATTCAGACCCGCACACACAACGCGCGCAACATTAACGTGCGCGCAATCTTGCGCTAAAGTTCGTGCCGTATCTTGTGCACAGAGCAGAACCGAGGCCGCCGCAATGCGTCGCATGTGAAGAGTGCAGGCGCACAGAAGCATCGCCCGGCTGCTCCACCCAGAGGTTCGGCGTGTGGGCATGCGAAGATTGCCCGTCGCCTGCGCCTCGCCAACACAACAAGAGCGCCGGTCGCTGACCGGCGCTCTCTCTGTGCATTGCTGCTCCTACAGTGATACCGGCATAAAAACAACATCTCAACGCAAAGGAGCGAAGAGAGCGAAGAGCAAAGCACAGCAAAGCAACGCATAGCACAGCAAAGCAACGCATAGCA
>DIAV01000280.1 GCA_002415895.1 Anaerolineales bacterium UBA5069
GTTCGGCTCAAGCGTTCGGCTCAATGGGGCGCATGTTCAAGCGGCGGCTCGCTGGAGGTAAAATCGCGCGCCACGCGATCGGTGTAGCCGGCCAGCAGCTCCTGCACGCGCGCAGATGTTTCGGCGCGCACAATCAGCCCCACGTGGTGTTTCTTGTGCAGCCGCCACACCACCTCGGCGTCATTGTAGGCGCTTGTGTCCGGCCACTCCTGACGCGCCAGTGAAACCAGCAGGCCGGCAAAGTGCTGCTCGGGCACGGGCGCGGTGTAGCTCTCGTGGCGCGCCTGTGCGACCTCCAGGCGCGCCCACTCGCGCCAGAGGTTGACGCCTGTCGCATGCTCGATCATTAAATCAATGCTGGCTCCGCCCACACGCCCGGCTGCTTCCAGAAAGTAGAACTTGCCGTCGGCGTGGCTGTGAATGAACTCAATATGGCCCACGCCACGCCGCATTTGCAGCGCGTGCACAACCGCGCTGTTGGCAACCGCCAATCCTGCGGCCTCCTGCGAAGTAGAGGCAACATTGCTTGTGGCAAAGACGCCGCCGCCGTGGTAAACGGCCATGGGCGGCACGCCATACTTGCTGGCTGCCGAAAAAAGCACCTCGCCATCCCAGATCACCGAATCCACATGGTACACATCGCCAGGGATGAATTGCTCGAGCAGATAGAAGGACTGGCGATCACCTAGTTCATTCAGGCGCGCCCACAGTTCATCGGCATGGTGCAGCTTGCGAATGCCCATCGCGCTGGCCTCGCCGCGCGGCTTGAGCACCCACGGCGGCGGCACGCGCGCCATAAAGTCGGCCACCTGCGCATGGTTGAGTGTGTGCACAAAGGGGGGAATCATGACGCCGGCCGCCTGCGCCGCCACGCGCATGGCCAGTTTATCGCGCACAAGGCGCGCCTCCGATGCGCCCATGCCTGCCATGCGCAGGTGCTCGCGCAGATCGCCCGCCGTCTCCACATCAAAATCGTCCAGCGCCACAATGCGGTCAATTACTCGGCTGCGCGCCAGATAGCTGACTGCGTAGGTAATGTCGGGCTGCTTGGAGAGGCCGGCTATAGGCAGGTGAAAGAACTCATCGATTGCGGCGTGGTCCCAGGGGTCATCCTTCAACTCGTCAATCGTCACAAGGATTACATGCGCGCCCAGTCGCTTGGCTTCCTGCAAGAACGCGTTGCCCTTGAAATAGCTGCTGAGGCAGAGGATTGTGGGGACATCCGGAATCACCGCATTCTGCGGGCGTGTGGGCGAGGCGGACATGGACAGTGCGGACATTGGCGCATCCTTCTGGTGTGAGCCGGGCCGGCCGGCGGAGCTGCTTGCAGTTGCAACGGCATTGTTGTCATGGCTATCTTAACCGGGTGCGCGCCGTACCTCAAACGCGCTGAAAATGGGGGCGCATATACAGGCAGGCGCGCGTCGGCACGACGCTCCTGAAACTGCACAAACCCGGGTTTGTGGTAAAATGCACGAACGTTTTGCGCCTGCGGGGCGCACCATGCAGGAGTGAGATTCATGAACACCAAACTGACGCGCTTTGCCAAATTCGCGTGGTTCTACCTGGCGCTCAATGTGATCGTCATCATCTGGGGCGGCATTGTGCGCGCCACAGGTTCGGGCGCGGGCTGCGGCGCGCACTGGCCCACATGCAACGGCGACATCATCCCCAGCAACGCTTCCTGGCACACGTGGGTTGAATTCTCGCACCGCATGAGCACCGGTGTGCTGGGCATCATGACCATTGTGCTGGTCGTCTGGGCGTTGCGCGCCTACCCTCGCGGCAGTCTGGTACGGCTGGGGGCGTGGCTGACAGCGTTCTTTATCATCACCGAATCTGCCATTGGCGCGGGGCTTGTGCTGCTGGAATTGGTGGCCTACAACGTCTCCATTGCGCGCGCCTACTGGATGGCCGGCCACCTGCTCAATACATTGGGTCTGCTCGGCGTCGCCGCACTGCTGGCGTGGTGGGCATCCGGCGGCGAAAAATTGCAATTCAAGCGGCAGGGTGCGGTGGGCTGGACACTGCTGCTGGCCGTGCTGGCCATGTTCGTGCTGGGGGCCAGCGGAGCCGTGGCAGCACTGGGTGACACGCTGCTGGAGGGGCTTGTGGATAACAAGGATGCGATTGATCTGATTCCCCGCCTGACGGCAGCGGGCGTCTCTACGACGGAAGCGACAATTGTGGCCGGATTGGTGGAGATGCGTATCTATCACCCCATGATCGCAATCATCTCGGGGCTGCTGGTCACGCTGGCGGCATGGGTGGCGCGCACGCAGCGCCCCTCACCCGACACGCGCCGCTTTTCAACGGCGCTCTTTGCCCTGTTTGTGGCGCAACTGCTGGTCGGCTCCCTCAATGTCGCGCTTAAAGCGCCTGTGTGGATTCAAATGGTGCATCTACTGATGACCAATTTTATTTGGATCGCGCTTGTGCTGCTGGCCGCGACCGCACTGGACCACCGCTTGCACCCGGTTAAGGCAACGGCGCATGCACCCCAAGTTTCAGGTGCGGCAGGGGCGTCGGGCCGCGCGGGTTAGGACCGGCGCCTGCAGATTGCGAACACGCGCCCCCGGCCGTCAGAGCAATTTGACATGCGCGCGTTCCTTTTCTATACTCGAAACTATCGGCCAACCGGCTGCTCCAGCACCATCGTTCCTCTTGCCTGCCCTATCGGCCCTCCCGATGCAAGGACAGGCACGCAAGGACAACTCCCGGCTCAGCAATGGGCCGGGAGTTTTTTATGATCGATGCGTATTGATCAGTGTATCAACCTCCATTTTCATCCACCCACGGCGTTGCGCTCACATCATCGTGGCGTAACGTGCGCTCGGCGGTGCGCGCAATGCGCATGACGAGGCCGCAGGCGGGGTCGGGGCAGGCCACGCGGCTGTCGCTTTCCATCCAGTCGGCGGGGTGGTTATGCCGCTGGCGTGCGGGCAGCAGCGGCAGCGTGGATGCCAGCGCGTAGAGGCAGAAATCCTTGCCCGGGGGCAGCGAGAGTTTGCCCCCCTGCACGTAAAAGCAATCGCCAACGGCCATGGCGCAGGTGCAGTTGCCGTCAATGCGCTCGACGCGCACGGTGAGATCATAGAGTGAAAACTCGTCGGGTTGCATAGCGGCCCTGTTTTGTAGTTGTGTGTCCGCAAGCAGCACCTCACCCCCTGCCCCTCTCCATGCGGAGAGGGGTGAAAACGGCGCTCTTGCTCCCCTCTCCGCATGGAGAGGGGCAGGGGGTGAGGTGCTGTTGTGCGCGACCTGAAAAACGTTTCGATTTGGCAAGGTGGCGGCACCGCACAGCGCAGGCGAGCTTGCATCGCCTGGCCTGGGTTGTCATTCATTGTCACTTCAGATTACCATAACGAGGCGAGCGCAGTGGCTGCATCTTGCAGCGTCACTGCACACTGCCAGGAATTGTACTCAACCCCAGCCGAGTCATGCCTCCCCATGCCAAA
>DIAV01000341.1 GCA_002415895.1 Anaerolineales bacterium UBA5069
CAGATTCTCTACGGCAACCTGGCCACTGATGGCGCTGTGGCCAAGATCACCGGCAAGGAAGGTACGCGCTTCAGCGGCCCGGCCAAGGTCTTTGACTCGGAAGAATTGACACTCGACGCGATCCAGCAGGGGCACATTGTGGCGGGCGATGTCGTCGTCATCCGCTACGAGGGTCCCAAGGGCGGCCCGGGCATGCGCGAAATGCTCTCCATTACCTCGGCCATTATGGGCGCTGGGCTGGGCAAGAGCGTGGCGCTGATTACTGACGGCCGCTTCTCGGGCGGTACGCACGGCTTTGTGGTAGGCCACATTACGCCCGAGGCGCAGAACGGCGGCGCAATCGCGCTTGTGCGTGAAGGCGACATGATTACGATTGACGCCGAACAGAATCGGCTGGAGATGGATGTATCTGACGAGGAGCTTGCCGCACGCCGCGCCGCATGGACCGAGCCCGCGCCCAAATTTACCAAGGGCGTCCTGTGGAAGTACTTCAAGAGCGTTTCATCAGCCTCCCGGGGCTGCGTGACTGACGCGTAAGGGCAGGAAGCAAGAAAGTAAAGGGGGAGCGTAACCCAGAGGCTTTTCAGCCCTTGGGTTACGCTCCCCCTTTTTCTCCTGGGGCGAACGCTGTCGCCCATAGCAATTCTTCAGCGCACGGCTACAGCAGCGCGGGTAGGTGGCTTTAATCCATCTTCACCGTCAAGCGCCAAGCGCCTGGCCTACGCGACAGAGGAGAGGCCGTCAAATCGGTCTTCGCACCCCGCAGGAGCGATTTTCTCCACTGAAACAAGGCTGAGTCCCAAGTCATACAACAGGTTGATCACGCCCAGGAGCGCGGCCTGGTCTGCCACTGGCCCCGAAAGTACAGCGACGCGTATGGCGGGTTTATTGGGCGTGCCGGAGGGAATGGTCTGGGATTCCAGCGTCATTGCGCCGAAATTGTCTTGCCAACGCTCGCCAACGTGCCCAATCGCGCGAATCCGATAGCACATGCGAGAGTCAATTGTGGTGGGCTTCACGTGCGGAGTCATTGCGCCTCCTGGGTGGCTTCACCTGGCGCCAAAGTGACAAGAAAGGCCGCGGGGAGGCCCGTACCTGGAGGTTCACGTCCACTGCGGCCGCACTATAATTGTGACATGGCGCGTAATGGCGCGCTTCAACACTTTGCATTGAGAAGTGCAGGATGTTTACAACCGGGGGATCATCAGGCGAGGATTTTGAGGTTGCGCGCCCGCATGACAGCGTCACGCCGGTTTTCTGCGCCCAGCTTCTGGTAGAGGTTGTTCAGGTGGGTTTGAATGGTGGCGGTGCTGACACCAAGCAGCGTGGCGATCTCCTTGTTCGTCAGGCGATCGACGAGCAGATCCAGCACATCCATTTCGCGGTTGGTCAGCGGCTCCACTAAGCCGCCCACAGATGTCGATCGCGTCGAAGTTGATCCGGGCGTCGCTTCGAGCACGCGCGTGATCAAACCGACAGAAACGCCACGCCCCAGCAGATAGCGCAGTTGTGGCTGCAATGTGGCGCCTTGTTCAAAGAGAGGGCGGGGCGCGTCCTCTCTTTCGCACAATTCCAGCGCTTGACGCAAAGCAGCCAACGCCTCGTTTTCACGCTCCTCCTTCGCATGGAGTTGCGCTTGTACAAGATACGCATCTGCGGCCCACTGCGTGTGGTGCATCGTGCGCACATAGGTATTGAGGGTATTGAGCAACGTGCGCGCCTGCGCCAGATTCGCGCTGCCGCCTGCAGCAACATAGACGCGTGCCGCAGTCAACGGTGGCACCTCATTCTGAAAGAGCGTAGTTGTAATTTGTGCCAGGTCGCCTTGCGCGCGCACATGGCGCATGGCTTCGTCAATCTCGCCGCGGTTGAGCGCCAGACGCGCACGCAGGGAATGCAGCCGGGGCATTAGAGCGTAGAGCGATTGCCCATAGACGATTCCATCCAGGTCAGCCAGATGGCTCTCCACAAGCTCCCGTTGCCCAGCCGCATTGTAGATATTCGCCATGGCAACATGGCTTTCGAATGTACAGCGCATATGCGCGATGTATGTCAGATCAACAATCGCCGCAAAGTGCTGTAGCGCCATCTGTATCTGCATGCGTTCATGTGCTGCCAGCCCCAGGCCATAGCGGCCCCACGCCGTCATCAGGTGATAACCGCGCTGGTGCGACCGCTCGAGCAGCGCGCCGCTCCATTGTTCAACTTTCGTCCATTCGCCCGTAATCATGTACCCCATAGATTTGAACATGAGCAGGCGCGCGCTGTAGGAGTCGAGTTCCGGTGCGCACTGTGCCAGCTCAGCATCCACCAATGAGGCAGCTTCCTCGGCGCGGCCGCTCATAAGCAGGCCGCCACACTGGTACAATTGCGCAACGCCGCGCACAAACTTGTGCTCGTGGGGCAAGTGCGCCAGCGCGCGCGAACACGCGTCAATGGCTGCGTCCGGCTGCATGTTAATCCAGTCGCTTTGGCCCGCCAGCGTATCAATTTGTCCCAGCAGCACCTCTTGCTCGGCCGGCGACACAACATGCAGCAGGCCGCGTGCTTTTTCCACAAGCGGCGCAATGGCGCGTGCATTGTCCAGAAAGTGATAGGACCAGGCACGCGCCAGCAGCAGCGCCGGGCGGCTCTCAATCACATCAGCGGGCAGGCGATTCACAAGCCGATCGAGCAGCGGTCGGTCAAGACTGTTCAGAAGTGCGGGCAAGCTGCGCTCCAGGAACTGCGCGCCGGTTTCGCTGTCGCCGCCCCGTAATGCGTGCGCAATAGCCTCTTCAATGTATCCGGAATTGCCAAGCCAGTTCGCCGCGCGCCGATGCAGCGCGGCAATTGCTTCGGGTCTGGATGTGGCAGCAAGCCGGTTAAGAAGCAGCTCGCGGAAGAGGGCATGATAACGAAACCACTTGTTTTGCCCATCCAGCGCCACGAGAAAGAGATTGGCGTACCGCAATTGATCGAGCATTGCCTGTGCGTCTGTCACAACCATGCTTTGATCAGCGTCTGCGCCGGCGCCATTTTCCGCGGCACAGAGGCAGGCAGCGCAAAGCGGGGCACAGAAACGCTCGAGAATCGCGGTCTGCAACAGGAATGTCTGCGTTTCAACGCTTTGGCGCGCAAGCACCTCGTCCATCAAATAATCCAAAACGTACTGGGGCGTCTCCGCCAGACGTGCGGCCAGGTCGACCATCTTCTGTTCATCTGCGGCGGCGCCCAGCGAGAGCGCCACCATGCGCAGGCCCACCGCCCAGCCCTCGGTGCGATCAAGCAGGACGGGCAGGAGATCAGCGGGTACAGGATGGCCCGTCGCCGCAGCAACGAACATCTGCATTTCGTCCGGCGCAAAGCGCAAATCGGCCGAACGGATATCGACCATCCGGCCACGGGCGCGCAGTGCGCTGAGGGGCAAAGGAGGCTCCATGCGTGAGGTGATGACGAGGTGCAAGGAGGCGGGCATGTGCCCCAAGAGGCGCGACATAACCTCATGCACGTCAAGATCGCGCACGCAGTGGTAGTCATCCAGCACGAGGATGAGCGGCGCAGGCAATTCCGCCAGGTCATTGATCAGTTGCACAGCCAGGTGCTCAACCGGGGGTTGATTGGACGCCTCAGTAAGCGCCTTGAGGCTTGCACAGGAACGGGGAAAGACACTCTGAACCGCAGCGACAAGGTAGCGCAGAAAGGTCGTCAGGTCGCTGCCGCCACCTTCAAGCGAATACCAAGCCACCGGCACGCTGGCATCGTGCAGCCACTGCACAACAAGCGTTGTCTTGCCCATGCCGGCGGGCGCGCAAACCAGCGTCAACGCACGTTGGGGCTGTTTGCGCAGAAGCTGAAGCAGGCGCGGGCGCATGAGCGCGTCCTCACCCATGTTGGGGCGAATGAGTTTCGTGCGAATCAGCCATGCCGCTTGATGGGCCATTGTGCGTCGGAGACAATTGAAGGTGCGGCGAATTGGGTGCAAAGCCACATGTGCATTGCCAAGTCTAGCGGGAGTTCATACACCTGTCAATCGAAACCGTGAACTGGAAGGGTTCAACACCCTACAGTGATACCGGCATGAAANNTCACTGCGGATATCTGCGTGTATCTATGCTTGTTCCGCTGTTATCTGTGTTCATGGTTGTGGCCTTGCTATGCGTTGCTTCGCGCTCCTTTGTGACTTTGCGTTGCGATTCGGCTGTGGGTTTCACTGCGGTATCACTTTAGGTGCACGCGCAGCCGCATCAACAGGTATCCACAGCAATTAAGCAAATTCAGGTGATGCAGTTCCGGCTCAAACCGATTACACTCCACGCCATAGACTCAATTCTGCAGCACTTGCACAGCGAGTCAACCTCACGCAGGCGCTTGTCCGTTAACAACTATGCTAAGATTACATGCACCCCAGATTGCGCCGATTGGGACGGTGACCGCCGACCATGGGTGGGACTGCAAACGTCGTGCAACCAGAGAGACGCAGGATGATATCATCACTGTGGAAGCGCGCGTCGGGCATAGAGGAAATGCGTCATCCTTGGGGTGCATGCCAACTGGCCGATTCGGAACACGTGGCCGGCTGCACGCAACAAGACTTGATTCAAACTGTGTGAGAGGACGTCATTGCCTGTGACTGCTGAAACCAACGCACCCCTGCTTGAAGCCACCAACCGTGCAGCCGAACCTGTATTACCTGCGCCGGATGCGGCCACCCCCAATCTCGAGAGAAGTCTTCTGAGTGCGCTGGGCATGGCGCAGGCGATTTCGCCGCCGCTGCTCTCCCTTGCCGTCTTCGTCCTCGTGGGCGGGGCGCTGGCCATGCTGCGGATAGGCTCCCCGATTCTCAACCCGATCATTCTGAGCGTTTATATCGTGACACTGACGCTTCCCATCTACCGCCGGCTCAAGCGCAGTGGCATGAACCCGGCCTTTGTGCTGCCACTCATTGTGCTTCTTGTGCTGGTGATTGGGTTGGGCCTCAACCTGCTCGCGTGGCTCTCCGTCACACGCCTGATTCAGGGGCTGGGTGGCTACACGAATGTCATCCAGGACGCCGTCAATGCGGTGGCGCTCCAGGCAGGCCTTGGCGCCGATGGCGAAACCGGCCGCGCGGCCGCAAGACTCATGGCCAGTATCGTGCTCTCGATTGCGCCTGCGCTGACATCGATCGTCTTCAGCCTGATTCTCTCCGCTTTCCTCCTGATCGAGGCGCCCCGCTTTGGCCGCCTGCTCAATACGTCAATGAAGGATCTGCCCTTCATCGGCCTGACGCCGGAAGTGATGAACGCAGCCGTAACGTACCTCTTTGTGCGCCTGCGCATCAACACCTTGACGGGATTGATCACCGGCCTCCTCTTTTGGCTGATCGGCATTCCCTTTGCACCCCTGTGGGGGCTGCTCATGGGTGTCATGAGCTTCGTGCCCTACATCGGCATGGTGGTGGCAACCATACCGGTGGTGCTGCTGGCGCTTGCCGGCAGTGGCCCCACAATGGCGATTGGGGTCGTTGTCGGCATTACGCTACTGAATTTCGCGATCGAGAATGTTGTCGCACCGTCGCTCACAGGCAAATCTCTCAGCTTGTCTCCTGCTGTGGTCATCCTCTCCTTTGCGTTCTGGATCTGGCTGCTTGGCGCAATCGGCGCAATCGTCGCCATGCCGATTACCGTCCTGCTGATGCTTACCTGCCAACGCTACGAGTCCACACGCTGGGTCTCTCAACTCATTGGCACAACTGACATATAACGCAGTTGTGCCCCATCGCACCGGATCGCGATCTCCATACAATGCAAAGTTACCTTGAAGCATCACGCGAGCAGGTGCTAAAGTCTCTGCGCGGGCTGACCCCCAATGCCAAAACTATCCGCGGCGACCTGATGGCAGGCTTTACCTTTGCCGCCGTTAACATTCCGCAGGGGTTGGCATATGCCCTCATGGCAGGCGTAACGCCCGTCAACGGCCTCTATACGCTCATGCTCGCCACGCCTGTGGCGGCGCTCTTCACCGGCTCCATCTTAATGAACGTGTCTTCAACGGGCGCAGTCTCCGCTTCTCTTGCCGACACGCTCCAATTTGCCCCTCCGCAAAGCCGCCTTGTTGCACTGGGCCTGCTGGTTGTCCTCATGGGCATCTTCCAACTGCTGTTTGGGCTTTTTCGCATGGGATGGGTCATGCGCTTTGTGCCCAATTCCGTCATGGTTGGCTTCATGACAGGCGTTGCCCTTAACATTGTTCTAAGCCAGATTGATGAGTTGACAGCCTACAAAAGCGTCGAAGCAAACAAGGTCATGCAATTGGCCGATACGGTTGTCAACTACCACTTTATCCGCAACGAATCCATGGCCATCGGGTTGCTGACGATTATGCTCATCCTGCTGCTCGAGCGTACGCGCCTCAGTGGGATTGCCATGCTTGCGGCATTGGCAATCTCCTCGGCAATTGCGCTGGCCTTTGGCATGGTCAATGTGGCGTTTGTACGCGATGTGGCCACAATTACCTCATCGCTGCCCCAGCCTTTTGCGCTCGACTGGACTTTCTTTCGGGCTCTCGTTGTGCCGGCGTTTGCCCTGAGTATGCTGGCGCTGGTGCAGGGCGCGGCAGTGGGTCAGTCGTTTCCCAATCCCGACGGCAAGTATGGCAACGTCAACCGCGACTTCATGGGCACGGGGCTGAGCAACATTGTCGCCGGTTTCTTTCAGGGCTTGCCTGCGGGTGGCTCAGCATCGGGCACGGGCGTGCTCGTGGGTGCAGGCGCCCACTCGCGCTGGGCCAACATCTTTGCCGGCGCATTCGTGCTGGTCATTGTGCTGCTCTTCGGCTCATTGGCCGAAAAGGTGGCAATGCCTGCACTGGCGGGGCTACTCATTGTCATCGGCGCGCGCATGATCAATCTGCGTGCAATTGCCTCTGTGTGGAACACAAGCCGACTGGCCAGCACATCATTTGGGCTTACGCTGGCTGCATCTCTGCTGATCCCGCTGCATTATGCCATTCTGGTAGGCGTCGTCGTTGCTGTACTTATCAACCTCTTCCAGCAGTCGGAACAGGTGCGGCTGGTAGAATTGGTTTGGTCCGACGCGCAATTTCCCATTGAGCAACCGGCCCCTCGCATCCTGCCGAGCAACAGCATTACCAGCCTTTACGTCCACGGCAGCCTCTTCTTTGCCGCCGCCGCCAACATGGAGAATCGCTTGCCCGAGGCATCGGGCGCGCGTAACGCCGTGGTGCTTCTGGGCATCCGCGGCCATCAGGATGTGGGCAGCACGCTGATTGTGGTGCTGGAACGCTATGTGCGCCAGTTGCACGCCAACGGCAACCGCCTGATTGTGGTTGGGGCCAGCCCGCAGATCAGACGCCAGTTCGACGACACGGGCATTTCAGCGTTGATTGGCAAAGAGAGCATCTACGGCGAAGACAAGCAGATAGGCTACGCCCTTGCGCTTGGCTATGCTGACGCGGTGCGCTGGCTGCGCGCGCGCGATGTGGACATCAAGCGGCCCAGCCCGCTCAAGTTGCCGGAGTAGGCGCGATCAAGGCGAGGCTTCCAAAATTGGAAGCCTCGTTTCACACAAAGGTATCCTGCGCAGGGCTAACCCGGCTCGGCCAGCAGCGCGCGGATCGCTGCATCCGTGTCGGTGTAGCGTCCCTCGCCAATCTTCAGGTAGCGAATGTTCCCCTGCTTGTCGACCAGGTACATGGCAGGCCAATAGCGATTTGCCCAGGCACGCCACGTAGCCTTGTTATTATCAATGGCAATAGGCCAGGTCACACCCAGTTCGCTGGCCGCCGCGGCAACATTCTCCACCACCGCCTCGTAGCCGAATTCCGGTGTGTGCACACCGATGATCACCAGGCCGTCGTCCGCATATTGCTGATTCCATTCCTGCAACGCAGGAATCGTGTGGCGACAGTTAATTCAGCCATACGTCCAGAAGTCAATCAACACGACCTTACCGCGCAGGCCGGCCAGACGCAACGGCTCGCTGTTCAACCACACATCGTTGGTAAGCTCCGGCGCCGCCCCCTGCACAGCATAGGGACTCTGCGGCGTTACTGTAGGCAGCACAAGGGGCGCAGGTGTGGCTTCGCCTGTGGGCGCACTTTCTGCAAATGCCGGCGCGCTGTGGGGCGGCAGAGGCGCCGCCGTGCACCCAGCGGCGAGCGCACTTGCCAATGCCAGCAGCGCCGGCAAGACGGTGTGTCTCATCCTCTTGTGCTGCAAGCCGTTCTCTCTCGTCATTGTCCCATCCTCTCCCAAACGGTATACTGATTGCATCAGCGCATCCCCGGCCTCGCTGATCCTCGATGCGTGCCGTTTGACTGCCCGGTTTCCCATGCCGAGCCACGACTGGAGTGAATGCCATGATCCCCGCACCGGCGCACGGCGCCACGCCAACAAAACCTGTAGAGATAACGCAGGCCGGGTCCGAAGCAGATTTTTTGCAACGCTTCCCTGCCTATGCCGCCAGCCACCCGATTGACGCTCTGCGCAGCGCTGACTACGCGCGCCTGGACAGCATGGGTCATGTCTATCTCGACTATACGGGCGGCGGCCTCTATGCCGAATCTCAATTGCGCAAGCACATGGATCTGCTGCGCAACAATGTCTTCGGCAACCCGCACAGCAACAACCCCACTTCGCTGGCGATGACGCACCTTGTGGAAGACGCGCGCCGCGCCGTACTCAATTTCTTTCACGCCGACCCCAACGAGTATCTCGTCATCTTCACGCCCAACTGCAGCGGCGCGCTGCGGCTTGTGGGCGAAGCCTACCCATTTGGTGCAGGCGCCGAGTATTTGCTTGCGTGGGACAACCACAATTCGGTTAACGGCATTCGCGAGTTTGCACAGGCGCGCGGCGCAACGGTGACATATTTGCCGGTGCACGCGCCCGACATGCGCTTTGATGCAAACGAGGTGCGCCGCCACCTGCGCAGGCCCGCGGCCGGGCCACGTATCTTCGCCTTCCCGGCACAGTCCAACTTCAGCGGCGTGCAGCACGATCTGGCGTGGGTGGCGGAGGCGCAAGCGCTGGGCTGGGATGTGCTGCTCGACTGCGCGGCCTTTGCCCCCACCAACCGCCTTGATCTGAGCCAGGTGCATCCCGATTACGTGCCGCTCTCCTTCTACAAACTCTTTGGCTATCCCACGGGCGTGGGCGCGTTGATTATGCGCCGCGCCGCGCTCCAGCGGCTGCGTCGCCCCTGGTTCGCCGGCGGCACAATCACCATTGCATCTGTGCAGGATCGCGGCTGGCACTACCTCATTCAGGGCGAAGCGGGCTTTGAGGATGGCACAGTCAACTATCTGAGCCTGCCTGCCGTCGAAATTGGCCTTAAACATCTGGAAAAGGTGGGCATGGAGGCAATCCACAGCCGCGTGGCCTGCCTGACAGGCTGGCTGCTCGAAGAAATGCGCNNCCTGCGCCACAGCAACGGCGCGCCCATGCTGCACATCTTCGGCCCACAGGATACAACGGCACGCGGCGGCACAATCGCCTTCAATTTTGCTGATCCGACAGGCGCCGTGCTGGACTATCGCCACATTGAGGGGCTGGCCTCGGACGCGCACATTTCGCTGCGCACGGGCTGCTTCTGCAACCCGGGCGCGGGCGAGATTGCCCACGGGATTACGCACGACGAAATGGCGCAATGCTTCGCCGGTAGCGAACCATTCACCTACAACCAGCTTTATGAGAAGATGCAGCAGAGTGGCAAGACGGCTGCAACCTTCCGCATTTCGCTGGGTATCGCATCCAACTTCGCTGACGCGCATGCGTTTATGCGCTTTGCCCAACAGTTTCGCGACGTCGATGCAGTGACCTTCGCCGCGCAGCCGATCCCCCAATTGCACGAGGCGCTGATACGCGATGTGACATAGCCTGATTGTCAACGCAAAAGAGCCAGAGCACAGATCAAATCGGCAACAGCAGGGATAACGACTGCCTTCCATCGTTATCCCTGCTGTTGCCGACTAAATCTGCGTTCTGGCTCTCTTGTGTCCCTTTTGTTTATAACTTATCGACTACAGCCCATAACATGTAGCCTAGTCACTGGTGTAACTTGCGTAGAACGCTGCCAGCCGGACGCGCATGCGCGCCTCCAGATAGCCATCCTCACGCGCCTGAGCAACCACCGGCTGAGCGACTGCATAAAGCGCATCAGTGGCCTGCGCCTGGGTCATGCCCATCTCCTCCAGCAGCACCGCAACCGGCTTCTCACTGTGGGCAGCCAGGAAGCCATCGAGCAGACGCTCCAGCAACGTGTCAAAGAGGCGCGTCCTGCGCAGGTGCAGCGCAACATGCTTGCCGAAATCCACCATGTCCACCAGCAGCGTCGCGTCCACCAGCTTCGTCAGCTCCGCGGTGGTGGACTGTGCATTGCGCTCCCAGAGTTCATCGGCCAGTTGCCAGATCATGGCATCATCCAGCACGCTGTTCAGGTAGCGCTCGCTCTCGTTGAGTGTCTCTTGAATATTGGCGCGGATAAAGGAGACAAGCTGCTTGTCCACCCCCTTTTCAAGATTGGGGGCCGCCGAATTCAGCGCACTCTGGCCGAACCGGACAAGCGAGGAGGCGCCGGGAATTTTGCGTGCAAAGACATTCTCGGTAAGCACAAAGCCCTTGATGCCATTGTAAAGCACATTCGAGACCAGCAGCGCGTAGACAGAGCTATCCACAATCTGGCGCGTCACTTCGCGCCGCAGCGGCTTAAGCCCCACAATGGTTTCGGTGATCTGGTCATACTGACGGCGGTCGATCAAATCGGCGATGGTTGCGTTATCGTTGTGCAGCGTCGCGTAGATGGTCTTGACGCCTGCCTCAATCGCCGCCACGAGGCCATCCGTGAGAGGTGCTTCCTCCAGCACGCGACGCAGGGCCGCAAGCAGATGATCGCGCGCAACCAGCCTGCCCAGCGTAATCTGTGCCAGCCATGCATAGGCTGCGTCCACCTCTGCGGCCAGGGCGGCGCGCAGCCCTTCATCGCTCCAGCGCGCCAGTTCAAACTGCACATGCGCCTCGAGCATTGCACTCAGATCAGCCACAGCCGCTCCATTCACTGACCCGCAAGTAGAGAAGAACCCACAGCACCATCATAATCGCAACGCAAAGGCGGCAATTGCGCGAGAGAATGTGTAGCGGCGGCTTCAGCCGCCGTTGGTATGCAGCGCGGCGCGTTCTCGAGAACGGCGGCTTGCACCGCCGCTACGCAATCGCGCGCGTGCTTTAGCGACGCAGCACCTGGAATGAAACGTTGCGCCGTTGTTTTGCTTGCCGTATGACGCTAGCGCGGCGCGAACCACAAGTAGAAGATGAGGTCCTGCGCAAAGGTGGGCGCGCCCAGTTCCTGCAGCGCGGCGAGCACCTGCGCGCGGTGGTCTGTGCCATGATTGACCAGTTGGTAGAGTACATGCCACGTGGGGCCCATCATCTCGGGCAGAGTTTCGCCAACCTGCTCATCCGTCAATGTAGCCACGTAAGCGAGTGTCCTGGCCGCGCCCTCTTCCCAGCGTGCGCGCAGGGCGGCGGCGTCGGGGTACTCGTCTGGCTCAATTTTGTACTGCTGGCCATTGGGTTCCCCTGTGAGGCCCATGAGCCATGCCGTGCTCACACGTGTCACGTGCGTCATCTGGTGGCGAATGGAGCCGTGGGAATACGGGAGTTCGCGGTTGTATTGTTCAGGCGTCAGCGTGACGACAGTCTCCCAAATCTTGCGCCACATGGCAACATCATAGGCAAAGAGGGTGCGGAACATGTCTGCACTGTTCATGGCCAAACCTCCCGAGCGGGGTGGCTACGCGGCCTTGGCGGCGCGCGCGGCTTCAAGCTTGCGCGCCATGTGGCGCTTGGCAATTTCCACACTCACGGCCGCGTCGCGCCCGTAGGCGTCGGCCCCCATGTCACGGGCAAAGCCCTCAGTCACAGGTGCGCCGCCCACCATAACGTAGATGTCGTCGCGAATGCCTTCTTCGCCCAGGGTGTCGATGACTGTCTTCATGTAGGGCATTGTCGTGGTGAGCAGTGCGCTCATGCCGATGATGTCGGGCTTGTGCTCCACAATCGCAGCCATAAACTTGTCGGCATCGCAATTGATGCCCAGGTTGACCACTTCAAAGCCCGCACCCTCGAGCATCATCGCCACCAGATTCTTGCCAATGTCGTGGATATCGCCCTTGACTGTGCCGATCACCATGGTGCCAACGCGTGCCACGCCTGTTTCGGTGAGCAGGGGACGCAGCACCTCCATGCCCGCCTTCATGGCATTGGCGGCCATGAGGACCTCCGGCACGAAGAGGATGCCATCGCGGAAGTCCACGCCAACAATATCCATACCCGCGACGAGGCCGCCGTCCAGCACCTCCTGCGGTGTCTGACCACGAGCCAGCGCTTCCATCACCTGCTGCGGAATTTCCTCGCGCACGCCGTCGTAAAGATCGTCCTGCATTTGCAGGTAGAGTTCTTCAAGGTCCAGTTCTTTATAGCTCATGATTGCACACTCCTGGGTGCGGGCTGGGCGTACCTGCGCCATGCAGGCGCTGGCCACACGCTGTGGACGCGTGCGCCCATTGTACATGATGGCGCGGTGAATAGGGAACGCGCCATCGGCCGTGTCCTCTTCGTGAAAATTACAATGACGCAGAGGCGCGNNCCCGTCTCAAAGTCAATGTCCACGCGCTCCGCGGCGGGGTGGCTGGGCAGCCCTGGCATTGTGCGCATTTCGCCCACAATGGGGTAGATGAAGCCCGCGCCGACGCTGGCGCGCACTTCGCGAATGGGCAGCACAAAGCCGGTGGGCGCACCCTTGATCTTCGGGTCGGCGGTCAGGCTCAGGTGCGTCTTTGCCATGCAGATGGGCAGATTGCCGAAACCGTTCTTCTCATAGGACTTGATCTGCGCCTCGGCACGCGCGTCATAGGTCACTTCGCCCGCGCCATAGATCTCCTTCGCAATGATCTCGATCTTTTTCGTGATGGGCAGGTCGAGCGCGTACAACGAGTGAAACTCGTTGGGCTCGTTGCAGGCCTCTTCGACGGCGCGCGCCAGGTCCACTGCACCCGCGCCGCCGTCCGCCCAGTGTGTGGAAACGGCGCAGCGCACGCCCTCCTCGCGACAGATGGCAAAGACGGCCTCGGTTTCGCTGGCAAAGTCCGACGAGAAAGCGTTGACACAGACCACAGGGCTGATGCCGTGCTTCTTGACATTCTGAATGTGC
>DIAV01000065.1:0-418 GCA_002415895.1 Anaerolineales bacterium UBA5069
CCAATCAGGAAAGCGTCCATCACCTCGGGGTCGCCGCCCTTTGCAATTTCATCTTCGGCTTCCTTGATGATGCCTTCGGCACCCTTGCACTTCTTGCTCTTGGCGGGCTGTTCCAGCAGCTTGAAGACTTCGCCCAGGCGTGTGACCTGTGTTTCAGTCTCCTGCAGGTGTGTGCGGAAAGCGTTCTTCAGTTCCCGCGAGGTGGCTGCTGCCTCCATCTTGGGCAGCGCGGCAATAATCTGCTTCTCGGCGTCGTAGACGTCCTGGAGTTCAGCCAGGAAAAGCTCGTTCAAGGTCTTCATTGTCCTATCTCCTTTGCGTTTGCCTCGTCATGGTTCCGTTGTGTGCGGGTTCCCCCGCCCCACAAGAACGAACCGGCGCGCGCGTGGGTTCCAATGCCGCAGCCAGGAGCGGCCAA
>DIAV01000065.1:553-2598 GCA_002415895.1 Anaerolineales bacterium UBA5069
GGGTTGGCCTCGGGTGTCCACGTGGCGGTTGGCTCCTCAACGGGCGGCGCAATGGGCGTGGGTGTGTCGCTCAGCACCTCGGGCGCATCGGTGGGGGGCGGCGTCCATGTGGCTGTCGGCTCCACGGGCTGCGGTGCGGGCGTCCACTGTTCGGGCACGGGCGTTGCCACGGGGGGCGCGAGCGTGGGCGGCGCGAATGTGGGTGCAGGTTGCGCCACAAAAATGCGTGTGCGCGTCTCGTAGAGTGCGCCCTGCGTGTCGCGCGCCAGCAAGCGCAGCGTATAGGGGCCATCGGCCATGTTGGTGGCATTCCACTGCGCCACGGGGCCATTGTCTACTGAGCCGCCAAAGGGGCCGCTCACCGGGGCGCTAAACGCGCCGGGATCATGCGATTCGCCATACTGCAGCTCGTAGCTGAGCAGGTTGGGTATGTTGACCGTGCCGTAAACCGTCACGATACCGCTTACCGTTTCCCCTTCTACGGGTGAGAAGATGGCCAACTGCGCCGCTGGGTTGGGCGCGGGCGGCGTCTGCTCGGCGGGCGTCGCGGGAATCACGACCGCGCCGGGCGTGCTCGGTGCGACTGCAGGTGGCACAAAAGGCGGCTGCTCAATGCCATGCGCCTGCGCCCATGCACGGTAGGGCTCGGGGTAGACCTTCCACGTCCGCTCTTCCACTTGATCAGGCGGGGTGAACTCGGTGGCCAGTTGGCCCGTCACCCTGTCCACACGGAAACTTTGCCACAAGTCGTACTCGGGGGGCAATGGCGGGCGATCCTCGGCAAACCATTGCACGCGCTTCTCGGGGCAGGCGCGGCTGGGCAGCGTGCCTGTGTCGGCGCACACCTCATACTGGCGCACACCTGGCGGCGGCAGAAACTCGACCACAGGCTCGCCCGCGAGTGCAGTTGTCATGAACTGATTCCAGATTGGCCCGGCCCCGCTCACGCCCGATACATCGCGCATGGGCGAGTTATCGGCGTTGCCCACCCACACACCTGTGACAAGCTGGGGTGTAAAGCCCAGTGTGAGAATGTCGCGAATGTCATTGGTGGTGCCTGTCTTGGCAGCAGCCGGGCGGTCCAGCCTGAGCACGGAATTGGAGCCAAAGGCGGCCAGGCGCGCGTTGTTGTCGCTGAGGATGTCAGTCATCAGGAACGCATCAACCGCGCTGATCACCTGCGGATTCAGGTCAACACGGGCCTGACAGGGGCGGTCGCTGTTTTCCTCGCAGAGCACTGTGCCGAAGGAGTCCGTCACCTTGCGGATGAGGACAGGCTCGCTGCGCACGCCGCCATTGGCGATGGTGGCGAAAGCAGAGGTCATCTCGGTGAGGGGCACCTCACCTGCGCCCAGCGCCAGGCTCAGGCCGTAGTCGGGGCGGGTGAGGGTGGTAATGCCCAGTTGCTGTGCAAAGTTGAGGAAGTTGGGGACGCCCACAGTTTGCATTGCGCGCACCGCGGGAATGTTGTAGCTGTTGGCCAGCGCATAGCGCACAGGCAGCAGGCCATGCTCGCGGCCATCATAATTCACGGGGACATAAGGCGGGTTGGCGCCGTCCGGGAATTCGGTGCTGATGTCGGCAAGGAGCGTTCCGGGCGTCCAATGCTCGTTGAGGGGCTTGTCGGGCTGGGCAAAGGCCTGCAGGTAGACAAGGGGCTTGATGGTGCTGCCCGGCTGGCGCGGGGCCAGCGCCATGTTGACCTGGCCGTCAATCTCCACGTTGTTGAAGTCGGCGCTGCCCACAAGCGCCACCACCTCACCCGTTTGCGGGCGCATGGCCACCAGCGCGCCGTTGGAAATGTTGTTCTCGCCCAACTGTGCAATGTTCTCGGCCACAATGCGCTCGGCTTCGGCCTGGAGGCGTGGGTCGAGCGTTGTTTCCACTTCGAGCCCGGCCTTGTAGAGCGCATCCGGGCCAAAGAGTTGTTCAAGCTGCTGGCGCACATAGAGGGTGAAGTGCGGCGCCTGCAGGTTGAACTCCAGCGGGTGGTAGGCCAGCGGTTGCTGCCACGCGGCGTCGGCTTCCGCCTGCGTGATGATGCC
>DIAV01000101.1:0-4820 GCA_002415895.1 Anaerolineales bacterium UBA5069
TTGAGACGTTTGTCTTTGCGTTGAGTTGTTTGACTTTGCTTAAGAAGCGCCCACCATCAGGCTTACAAGTTCGTCGCCATTGGTGTCGTGGGCAATCAGGTCGCCCACCTTCTGCCCCCGCCGCATTACCACAACGCGATCCGCCACGGCGAAGACATCCTGCATATTGTGGCTAATGATAATGACGGGCACGCCCTGCTCGCGCAAGGTCAGCACCAGTTCCTGCACCTTGCGTTGCTCGGGCACGCCCAGCGCGGCCGTCGGCTCGTCCATAATCACCAGTTGCGCGTTCCAGTAGACAGCGCGCGCAATCGCCACCGCCTGGCGCTGCCCACCCGACATCTGCTTGATGGGCCGTTGCAGGTTGGGAATGACAATATCAAGGCGATCCAGCACCTTGAGCGACTCATCGTTCATCTTTCTGCGGTCCACCTGGTTAAAGACGCCCAGGAATTTGCGCATGGGCTCGCGCCCCAGAAAGATGTTGATCGTCGCGTCAAGGTTCTCGCACAGTGCAAGATCCTGATAGATCGTCTCGATGCCCAGTTCGCGGGCCTCCATGGGCGATGCCATGGTAATCTCGCGCCCGCTCAGGGTAATCTTGCCGTCATCCGGCTTGTAGACGCCGGAAATCATCTTGATGAGTGTGGACTTGCCGGCCCCGTTGTCGCCAACCAGGCCCAGCACCTCACCCTTGTAGAGATCAAAACTCACATCATCAACGGCCACAAGGCCGCCAAAACGCTTGACAAGATGCTCCACGCGCAGAGCGAGTTCGCCTCGGGCCTGGGGCACAACGCGGGTCGAGTTGTCAATCTGTGTTTTGCTCATGTGCGCCTCCCGGCTAGCGCGCCAGCTTCTCGCGCGCCTGGTCAATCAGGACGGCGACGATGATGACCACACCCACGGATATGAACTGCCAGTAGGGGTCCACACGCGTGATGACCAGACCATTGTTGAGCACGGCAATAATCAGCGCGCCAATAAAGGTGCCGATGACCGTGCCCGAGCCGCCGAAGAGCGACGCACCGCCGATGACCACCGCGGCCACAGTGTCCAGCACCATGGATTCACCCGAATTGGCCGCCCCATTTGTGAAGCGCACGTTGTAGACGAGACCCGCCAGCGCCGCCATCGTCGCGGAGACCATGTAGATGAAGATCGTTGTGCGCGCCACGGGAATGCCTGCACGCAGCGCCGCCTCCTTGTTGCCGCCAATGGCATAGGTGTGCAGGCCAAAGCGCGAGCGTGAAAGCACCAGGTGCATGATCAGCAGCGTGATCACCATCACAATCAGCACATAGGGCAGAATGTTGACCACGGCGCGCATTTGCGCTGTTTCCAGCCCTGTAAAGCGCTCAAAGAAGATATAGCCCTTCTCAGGCAAATACTGCGCCACATAGCCATTGCCCAGCTCGCCAATGCCACGCACGCGCACGGGCACGGGCAGGCCGCCCGATAACAGGAAGCCCACGCCGCGCGCAATGCCGAACATGCCCAATGTGGCAATAAAGGGCGGCACATTCAGCCTGGCCACCAGCAGGCCATTGACCAAACCGGCGCCCCACGCGGCCACAAGGCCAACTGCCGCGCCCGCCAGCACAATCACAATCATCGGTGTGCCGGGCGCGAAGTAGTTCATGACGATGGCCGAAACCACCGACACCATGCCCATGATCCACCCTGCCGAGAGGTCAATACCGCCCGAGATGATGACGTAGGTCTGACCAATCGCAATGATGGTCAGAATTGACATATTGGCGAGTATGTTCTGGAAATTGGCCAGCGAAAAGAAGGCTTTGCCGCCCGTAAATGAGAAGGTAATAATGAGCAGCGCGAGAAACAACCAGGCCCATATTGAGCCCAGCACCTCGAGAAAGGATCGTTTGGGTGGGCGTGACGCGACGGCTGATGCAGATGCTAGGGTTGCCATGCGGGAGGTTCCTGGACTGGCGGCGAAACGGCCGCGGTCGACGCGGACGGTCAGTCGGTGTGCTGTTCACCAGCGCATGAGCAGGGCGCCCATGCGCTGGTGAACAAGGCGGGGAGCAACCAGTGTCGCTCCCCGCTCGGGAGACTTGTTATTCGCTCTTGTAGATAGCGTTCTGCGACTCTTCGGTGTCCACGTTGTCGCGTGTGATCACCTGATAGCCTGTCGGGTAGCGCTTCTCAATCGCGGCCATGTCGCCATTCTTGGCGGCAACGGCGTAGTTGATGCAGGTCTGGCCCATTTCGTAGGGCAGCTGGGCGATAACGAGGTCAACCACACCATCGCGCAGGTCCTGAATCGCGGCTTCCGGAGCGTCGAAGGCGGCAACCTTCACCACGCCTGAGAGACCGGCATTCTTGACAGCCTGAGCAGCACCTTCGGCGCTGAAGAGGTTGGTGCCGAAAACGCCGCCCAGGTCCGCGTTGGCCTGCAAAACAGCAGCGGTCTGTTCGGCAGCCTTGGCAGCGCTGTCTTCGTTATAATCAACGCCAATCAGCTCAACGGCGCCATTTGTGGCCTCAATGGCCTCACGGCAACCCTGCTCGCGCTGGTCGGTGGTGCTGACGCCCGGGCGTACATTCTGAATGTAGATCTTGCCCGTGCCGCCCATGGCCTCGATGATGGCGTTGCAGGCAATCGTGCCGCCTTCAACGTTGTTGGAGCCAATGTAGGAGAGCGGGAACTGGACGTCGCCGGTTGTGTAGTCGCCGGCGGTGTCACCAATGAAGGTGTCGACACTGAAGATGTTGATGCCGGCCTCGGAGGCGGCCTTCAGCGGCTCAATGAAGGCCTGCTTGTCGGTGGCGGCCACGCAGATCGCATCCGGCTTGGAAGCCACAACGGCGTCCAGAATCGGGCGCTGCAGAACGGCATCGAACTGCGCAGGGCCATCGGCTGTGAAGTCGACATTGCCCAACTCTTCAGCCTTGGCGCGTGCGCCGGCTTCCATCGTCACATAGAAACCGTCACCCTTCACGCCATAGACCAAAGCAACCTTGACCGGCTCGGCCGCAGCGTCGGCGGGAGCGGCTGCCGCGTCAGCAGGCGCCGCGGCAGCATCGGCCGGGGCGGCGGCGGGCGCAACCGGCGCCACACATGCGGTAAAGAGCATGGCCAATACGACGATCAAACCCAATACGGACATGCGCTTCATATTTCGTACCATGAGCTGAATCTCCTTTGACCTGCCATATGGATTGATGTTGGGAAATGATGGGTAACTTTGCACGCGCAACGCGCACGAATGCACGTCTTTGCATTGGTTATATGCGATTGGCGCAAACGATTGCGTTGGGTGTGAATCAAGCATAGCGCGAAGATACAAGGCTGTCAAGCACAACAGAATGGGCCTTGCGGGGCTTCTCAGTAATCAGCAATTAGTCGAGTTGCAGCCGTAGGTCACGTCTCTCCAGAGAACGAGCACGCGTCAGCACGCGTAGCGGAGGGCCTCCCGGCCCTCGGTTGTGCAATCGGCGCGCGCCCATATGATGATTGTTATGGCGCGCTGGTCGCACAACCGAGGGCGGGGAGGCCCTCCGCTACGACGGCCATCTACTCTCCACGATCTATGGTCGACGAAGATTTCCTGTTTATACGCGCTGGAACTTGCATTCGCCCCGGTCCAGTGGTATAGTGGGTCAGTAATCGTTGCGGCCAGTCCTAGTTGTTTCCGGGAAGTGGGGAAAACCCCACTTTTCTTGTTGTAAGCAGCCAGGGCCTTCCGTCGCCCGCATCTGATCATGTGCCGGTGGACCCTCCGGCTTAATTCAAGGGCCAGTCGTTTGGTGACGCTTGCAGCCGACGCGTGCAAGAACCAGTGGAGGAATAAAGCAGGTATGTCGAAAGCCTTGATTGCAGGAATCAATCAGGTTGCCACAGATAAGGGCCTTGATCGCGAGATCATCTTCGAAGCCATCGAAGCAGCCCTCGTCTCAGCCTACAAGCGCAACTATGGCTCGGTGGCCAACGTCACCGCCGAAGTGGACCGCGATTCAGGCGAGATGCGCGTCTTTGCCGAACGCGAAGTCGTGGAAGACGTCCTTAACCCGCGCACCGAAATCTCGCAGACCGAAGCCGCCGCACTCGTCCCCGGCATTGGCCTGGGTGATGTCGTCAAGGTTGATTCCAAACCTGACGATTTCGGCCGTATTGCCGCGCAAACGGCCAAGCAGGTCATCCTGCAGCGCATTCGCGAGGCCGAGCGCGACACCGTCTACGAGAACTTTGCCCACAAGGTGGGAGAAATCCTCACCGCACAGGTGCGCAGCGTGGATGTGGCCTCGGGCGCAGTCACGCTCCTGCTCGACAACAAGCACGAAATCCTCATGATGAAAGAGGATCAGATCGGAACTGAAAAGCTCCGCCGCGGCGATTACCTCAAGGTCTTCGTTGTCGATGTGCACAAGAGCACGCGCGGCCCCGTCATCAAGCTCAGCCGCACCCACCGCAATCTCCTGCGCCGCCTCATGGAGCAGGAAATTCCCGAAGTGCGCGACGGCATGGTCGAGATTAAGGCCATTGCCCGCGAGCCCGGCGCTCGCAGCAAGGCCGCCGTGATTGCCACAGTGCCTAATGTGGATCCCGTGGGCAGTTGCGTTGGCCAGCGCGGCCTGCGCATCCAGAACATTGTCAACGAACTCGCAGGCGAAAAGATCGATGTCATTGAGTGGCATGCCGATCTCGCGCAGTACATTGCCAACGCCCTGAGCCCGGCGCGCGTCACCAGCGTGCTGCTGGACGAAAAGAGCCAGATCAAAACAGCCGTCGTCATTGTGCCCGACAAGCAACTGAGCCTGGCGATTGGCAAGGAAGGGCAAAACGCACGCCTTGC
>DIAV01000101.1:4857-13688 GCA_002415895.1 Anaerolineales bacterium UBA5069
ACGCTGGTTGCCGAACGCGCCGCGCTCAAGCTCACCAAGCAGGGTGACCTGCTGGCCGTGGCCGAGCGGCTGCTGCTGGGCCAGACATCACCCGCGGATGACAAGTTCGCGCAGGCCGCGCAAGCCGTACAGGATGCCGGCGCCGGTCTTGACATTGCCGAACAAAACCTCGCCGGTGAGGCCGCTGATGTGGCCGCTGGACAGAGGGCGCGCAAAGCCAAGGCACGCGAACTTGAAGCCGCAGGCGACAGTGAGCTGGCCGAAGGTCTGCCTGAAGGCATCTCTGCGGCGGGTGAATTGCCCACCCTTGGCCCCGTCAACGCACCTGCCGCGACCGAGCTCAACGACGCATTCCAGCGCAGCCTGGCTGCTTTGGAAAGCACGCCCGAAATTGTGCTGCCCAGCGAGGCGCCCTTCTCCGAAGACGAGGCCCCGGCCACCGCCCAGGAAGAGACGGCGCAGCCCGCCAAACCGGCAACAACCAGTGACGCGCTGCCGCAGGTGATTACAGCCGACATGCTGCGCGCACGCATGGCCCAGCGCAAGCAGGCCGAAATGAAGAACCTCGATGAAATGGTCGTACCCGAGGAGCTCCTCGCCGGCTATGACATCGAGGGAGACGCAGACGACATCGTCATCCCGGGCGTCAAACCCAAGGCCAAGGGCAAAAAGGGCGTGCCTGTGAAGACGGCGCCCGCCAAGCCCAAGAAGAAGAAGTACTACCAGGCCGACACCGGCGAAGTTGACGACGATCTGGTCTAGTGGTGCATGCTGCCAGGTGCGCGGCAGCGTTGGTAGCGGCAGCTTCAGCCGCCGTTCTCAAGGATGAAACGCGGTTCATGCCCACGGCGGCTGAAGCCGCCGCCAGGGAATTCGCCGTGCATGTGCGGCAGGATCGCGGCCGCTGTTCGGCCCTTGGTGACAGAGGAGACATGACAGCCAAGCAGCAGCCCCGCACCCGCCACGTGCCGCAGCGCACCTGTATTGCGTGCCGGCGCGTGGCCGGCAAACGGGCGCTCATTCGCCTTGTGCGCACGGATGCAGGCGTCGAAGTTGACGCAACCGGCAAGCGCGCCGGCCGCGGGATGTATCTGCATCCCAACCAGCAGTGCTGGAGCGCAGCCCTCAAGGGCAGTCGCATTGAGCAGGCGCTGCGCACCAAGCTAAGCGCCGCCAATCGCCAGGCACTGCAGGCCTTCGCCGCCACCTTGCCGGCCAGCGAAGAGCTGCCGCCAATCGACGCGGCGGATCAACCCGTGGACGCAGCGCAGCCAGGCACAGAAGCCTGAGCGGCGGCCACCAGCCATTGTTTACTTTTGCACGTCGGCAGTGCCCGTCGGGCACGCCCACACGTGCTGGATTAAGGAAATCAGGGACATCATGATTCAGTCGATCCAGGCGCAACGCGTGTCCGCTGCCTCGTCTCATGCAACGCCCAGTCGTTGACATGCAAGGGGGCCGTAGCGAGACGAACGTTGTGGTTGTGATGGGAGCAAAGCAATGAGCATGTTCTGAGACAAGCCCAAGTCGGTGCGCCAACAACGCCCACCGCCAAAGCTGGACCACGCTCATTCTCCGCTTCACACCCCACAACGCTTTCTCCCGCCGGCATCCCTTTGCACCGACAGCCGTTGCAGTGCAGGTATAAGCAGACCCGCTGGTTGTAGACCTGGGCTAGCGCCCGCCGTGCAATTGCGGCAGTGCGCCTGTCCACTTTGCGCGCGCCTTGCGTGCGCATTCATTCTGCAAGCTCGCATGTGCGAGCGCTGACAAAGAGATTGTCAGAACCAGACGAAGAAGAGCATCAGCAGCGATATTTGCTGAGGGAGAAAAACCAAATGGCAGGACAATCAGGTGGTAGCGGCGGTGGTGGTGGTGGCGGTGGCAACCGGCCCGGTGGCCCCAGCAGGAGCAGCAGCGGTGGCAGTGGCGGCCCCAGCCGCGGCGGTAGTGGCGGCGGCCCCAGTCGCGGCGGCAGTGGCGGCGGTGGCGGGCGATCGTCTGACTTCAGCGCCCCACGCGCACCCACACGCGGCCCCGCCGCACGTGGCAAATCCAAAAGCAGCGCCGGCGCCAACCGAGGCCGCCCCAATCGCGAGCAAGAGCCGCCTATGGCGGTGATCGCCGCGCTCGCGCCCAAACCGGCCAAGGAAGTCAAGCGCGTCATTACAGAGGTCGAAGTCGGTGATTTCATCACCGTGCGCGACCTTGCAGGCCTCATGGAGCGCAGCCCCATTGACTTGATCAAGGTGCTCATGCAGTACGGCATCATGGCCCCCATTACCCACAATATCGACCATGACACGGCCGTTATTCTGGGCGAGGAACTGGGTGTCGCCGTCCTGCGCCCCGATCAGATGGCCGCCGACGAAGACGATGAGGAACAAGATGGCGTCGCCGTGGCCGAACAGGCGCAAACACTCGTCAAACAGGTGCTCGGTTCCGAAAAAGAGAAGAACCTCGTTGGCCGCCCGCCCGTTGTCGCGGTGCTTGGCCATGTGGACCATGGCAAGACAACGCTGCTCGACCGCGTGCGCCACACCGATGTAGCCAGCGGCGAAGCGGGTGGCATCACCCAGCGCACAGGCGCCTACCAGGTCACGCTCGATGGCAAGCTGATTACCTTCCTCGACACCCCGGGCCATGAGGCCTTCACCGCCATGCGCGCCCGCGGCGCACGCGTCACGGACATTGTCGTGCTGGTGGTCGCCGCCGATGACGGTGTGATGCCGCAAACGCGCGAGGCCATCAGCCACGCCAAGGCCGCCGGCGTACAAATCATCGTCGCCGTCAACAAGATTGACAAAGCCAACGCCAATCCCGACCGTGTCCTCGAGGAATTGGCCAAGGAAGGCCTGCAGGCCGAGCAATGGGGCGGTGATACCATCGTCGTCCTGCTCAGCGCGCTGCGCAATGAAGGCATAGACAACCTGCTCGCCAACATTCTCGTCGTGGCCGAATTGGAAAATTACCGTGCCAATCCCAAGGGCCAGCTTGTGGGCACAGTGATCGAATCATCGCTGGACAAATTGCGTGGCGTCACAGCCACGCTGCTCATCCAGAATGGCACCTTGCACCAGGGCGATACCGTTGTGGTGGGCTCCACCTGGGGCAAGATCAAGGCCATGTTTGATGACACCGGCAAACCCATCAAGGTAGCCGGCCCCAGCACACCCGTCGTCGTGCTTGGCTTGCAGGAGAGCCCGGGCGCAGGCGACGTGCTCGAGGGCGTGCGCAATGACAAGGAAGCCAAGGCGATTGCCGAAGAGCGCCGTCTCGCCGATACCGCGCGCGCCGGCGCCGCAGCCGCCGCAGCACCCCGCATGTCGCTCGAAGAACTCTTCGACCGCGTGCAGGGCGGCGGCAACAAGGTGCTCAATCTCATTGTGCGCGCCGACCTGCAGGGCACGCTCGAACCCGTCATCAACTCGCTCAACGACATTGCCAACGACGAAATCGACATCAAGGTGCTGCACAGCGCCGTGGGCAACATCAGCGAGAGCGACGTCATGCTCGCCGAAGCCAGCGATGCCATCATCATCGGCTTCTCCGTGGGCACAGACAAGGCCGCGGCCGCACGCGCCGAGCTTTCGGGCGTGGAAATCCGCAACTACTCCATCATCTACAAGATGATTGAAGACATTGAAGATGCTGTCAAGGGCATGCTAGACCCTGTCTACGAGGAGCGCACCGTTGGCCATGCCACCGTGTTGCAACTCTTCAAGCTGCGGCGCGGCTCCATTGCCGGCTGCAACGTTCTCGATGGCGTCATCAAGCGCAACGCCATGGCGCGCGTGCTGCGCAATGGCACACCAGTCATCTTCCCCAACCGCGTGGAAACCCTGCGCCGCTTCACCGAAGATGTGAACGAAGTGCGCACCGGCTTTGAATGCGGCATCAAACTGCATGACCGCAGCGACGACGTCCAGATTGGTGATGTCATCGAAACCTACGAAAACGTGCGGGTGCGCTAGCATCCGCTGCACAACCGAGTGGCAGCCGGCGCCGGACATGTTGATTGCGAACATGTCCGGCGCACAGTTGACTGCACGGCCATCAGCACGGCCAACCGGTCTGACCCACGGCAGAAGGAGTCATAACCGTGACCAGTGAAAAACGACAGCAGCGCGTGCGCGGGCTGCTGATGGAAGAACTCGCCATCCTCGTGGGCAGCGAACTCGAGGATCCCAAACTGAGCTTCGTCACCGTAACAGACGTGGTCGTGAGCAAGGACCTGCACAACGTGCGCGTCTATGTAAACCACCAGGATGAGAACGTCTCGAAGCGCGAACTCATGATCCATCTCGAGAAAGCCATCCCCTTCCTGCGTGGCAAGGTTGCCGAACGGCTCACGCTGCGCTCCGTGCCCGAAATCTCATTCGAGTACGACGAATCGGCGTTGCGCGCAGCGCGCCTCACCGACATTCTCAACCAGATTGCCCAGGAGCGCAGCGCCACCGAAAACACCCCCTCGGACGCAAGCGCGCCGCCAGCACGTGCAGACGGTGACAATGCCAATGCCGCCAATTCCACCACCGGGGATGCGGCGTGATTCCAGCCAGCCTGCTCAATGGTTTGAGGGACGCCACGCGCGTCCTTGCTGTAAGCCATGTCAAACCCGACGGTGACGCCATCGGCAGCCTGCTTGCCCTGGGTCACATGCTGGGCGCGCTAGGCAAAAGCAGCGTTCTCAGCCTGAATGATCCCGTACCTGCCATCTATCGCAGCCTGCCGGGGGCCGACGCCATCGTTGGCCCCCAGCGGGATGCAGCGGGTTTCGACGCCGTCATCGCGCTCGACTGCTCATCAGTCGACAGGCTGGGCCGCGCCTATGGCGCCGCGTTTGCCCACCTGCCTTTGCTCGTTATCGATCATCACATTACCAATGATCGCTTTGGCACGATCAACTGGGTCGCGCCGGAATGCGCCGCCACCAGCCAGATGCTGCTCCTCCTGGCCGATGCACTGGGCGTTACGATTGATCAGCCCATGGCACAGTGCCTGCTTACGGGACTTGTCACGGACACCCTCTGCTTCCGCACCAACAACACCACCGCCGCCGTGCTCGCAGCGGGCATGCGCCTGCTTGAGGCGGGCGGCAATCTCACCACAATCACCGAGAACATTCTTGAGCAACGCAGCTTCAACGTCGTGCGCCTGTGGGGCACAGTGCTTGATGCCGCCCAACTTGAGCAGGGCGTGATCTGGGTCACAATCAGCCTGGCGCAATTTGAGGCCTGTGGCGCCAATGGCGACGACGGCAGCCTGAGCAGCCTGCTCATTCGTACAGAGGGCGCCGACATCAGCGCCACCTTCGCCGAGAAGTTGGGTGAAAGCGGCGCGGCGGCGGTAGAATGCTCATTCAGGGCGCGCAAAGGTTTTGACATTAGCGGTGTTGCCCAACAATTGGGGGGGGGTGGCCACCCGGCCGCCGGCGGCTGCACCGTTCCCGGCACACTGGCCGAGGCCACAGCCAAAGTCATCCCACTCCTGCAACAGGCGCGCACAAACGGACTTTCGGAGCCATAACCGTACACTCTCACCGTCCAAGTGGCGCATTGCGCGTGCCCGCCGGCCAATCATCAGTCTGCAAATACTCTTTTCTCTTCCCGCCTGGAGCAAGCCCGACTCGTGACCAGTGATGAACCTGATGTAAACGGGCTTCTCCTCGTTGACAAACCCGGCCTTGACTTCCCCACACTGGAGGCCCTCCCGAGACCCGATGTGCGCTCCTACGCCACCAGCCACGACGTTGTGCAGCAAGTGCGCCGCCTGAGCAGGCAGCGCCGCATTGGTCACACCGGCACGCTGGACCCCATGGCCAGCGGCCTGCTTGTGCTGTGCCTAGGCCGCACCACCCGCCTCGTTGAATACTACCAGGGCCACTCCAAACGCTACCGTGCCGAAATCACCCTCGGCTACGCCACCGACACCTACGACGCGCTGGGCGTCATGACCGAGCAGCAGCCCGTGCCCGCTGTGACCATCGCAACTCTCGAGCAGGCGCTAGCCACGTTGCGCGCCGCCACGCAGCAGATGCCGCCCATCTATTCGGCCCTCAAGCAAGGGGGCGAGAGTATCCATTACAAAGCGCGGCGCGGCGAAGAAGTTGCAGTCGAGCCGCGCACCGTTCAGTTTCACGAAATCACGCTGGTGCAATTCGCCCCACCCAGCCGCGTTACACTTGAGGTCCATTGCTCCGCCGGCGCATACATGCGCAGCCTTGCCTACGACCTTGGCCGCGCGCTGGGCACGGTCGCCACACTCACAGGGCTGCGGCGCATTGCTGCCGGCCCCTTTACGGTGGCGGAGGCACACACCCCCGCGGAGATTGCCGCCGCGGCGAAAGCCGATCGCCTGGCCGATTTGCTGCTCCCCACCGGCGACCGCCTCGACCTGCCCACCTACACGGCCGCCGCGAGTGTCATTGCGCGCCTTGGCTTTGGGCAGGTGGTCGCACGCGACGAACTGATGTTGGCATCCAGCCCAACCACCCTCGCTGCGGCAGAGCAATCGCCGGATCCCACCGCCAGAAGCAGCGCAACGCCCCAGCTTGCCCAGCTGCGCAGCGCCGAGGGGCTGTTACTGGGCATCGTGCGCGCCGCCGATTCAACAGATCCCAGCACGTCGCGCGGCTGGCGCGCAGAAAAATGGTTCGCGTGATTCATGCACACCTTCACTGACTTACGCCAGGCCAATCTGGCTGGCCCCACCTACGTCACACTGGGCAATTTTGACGGGCTGCACCTTGGCCACCAGGCGCTGCTGATTCGGGCGCGCGAGCTTGCCGCGGCATCCAGCGCCCAAACAGCCATTGTCACCTTCAATCCCCACCCCTTTGCCATCCTGCGCCCCGGGCAGCCGCTGCTCACGCTCACCACCCCCAACGAGCGCCTCATGCTCGCCGCCGCATTGGGCGTCGATATTGGCGTTGTCCATCCCTTCACTTTGGAAACAACGCAACTCAGCGCACGCGCATTTGTCGAACTCCTGCAAGCGCACCTGGGCATGGCGGGCCTTGTCGTCGGTCCCGATTTCGCGCTCGGCCGCAACCGCAGCGGCGACATACCCACCCTGCGCACGCTCGGCGGCGAACTGGGATTCACCGTTGACATTGTGGAGCCAATCGAACGCGCCGGCATCCCCGCACGCAGCAGCACCATTCGCGATCTGCTGGTGGAAGGCGCTGTCGAAGGCGCCGCCGCCCTGTTGGGACGCCCTTACAACGTTACCGGCGACGTGGCGCGCGGCGACCAGCGCGGCCGCTTGCTGGGCAGCCCAACGGCCAATATTGCCGTGGCGGCAGGCAAATTGCTCCCCGCCAACGGTGTCTACGCCACCCTGACGCGCCTGTGCACACCCGCGCGCGCCTGGGCCTTCGCCAGCGTCACCAATGTAGGGGTGCGCCCCACCGTTGACGGGCAACATCACCGTGTGGAGGCGCACCTGCTCGACTTTCCGCCAGCCGAACTGCCCGATAACCTCTATGGCCAGATTCTCTCCGTTGAGTTTATCGCGCGCCTGCGCGGCGAAAAGCGCTTTGATAGCCTGGATGCGCTCAGCGCACAGATTCAGCATGACATTTTGCAGGCGCGCCACATCTTTGCTGACCTGCCTTGATTTGTCGTTCATTCACCGCAGCGCAACCCGCTGTTCTTGCAGCGGCAGCGCGCTGAAATTCAGTATCGTTTGCCACAAAACATGAAACCAATACAGCAACGAAAGCAGTCTCTCCTGTTCGGCCCCGTGTCGCTGCTCCTGTCGGCCCTGCTGCTCGCCTCGTGCATGCCCATTTCGCCCCTCAGCTTCCCCCTGAACGGTGGCCCTACGCCACCCGTCGGCGCGCCCCTTGCGGCCCCGGGCGCAGCAACCGTTGTGGCATCCACACTCTCTACCACGCCCGCCACCAACACGGTTGCCACCACAGAAACGGTTGCACGCGCCGCACCCACTGCGGAGCCCGCTGCTGAGCCCGCTGCCGACACAGTGCAGGCTGTCGCGGGCTTGGGCGGCCTCGCCAGTGCAACCAGCGCAGTCACCAGCACAGCGCAGATCACTGCGCCTGCGCCCAGTCAAGTCGCCATCCCCAAACCCGTGCCCCCCATCAACCCGATTACCATGGCCGCCGCGCTCGATTGTCTCGCCCAGGGTGACGTTGTCTACGCGCTGGCACTGCAAAACACAAACGTGCGCCAGGACGCCGCGCCCAATGCTTGTCGCATTGGGCGCATTCCCCGCGGCACGCTTGTGCGCGTCACGGGCGATGCATCCTCTCAGCCACCCGCCGGCGTAACGGCCGCTGCCACCCCGACCCCGGTCGCAAGCACAGCAGCGCAAATCGGGTACAACGAAGATGTGCTGCCCATCCTCCAGCGCAACTGCAATACCTGCCACAGCGCCGTTGCCAAAAGCATGGAACTGCAAGTCACCTCCTATGCGGGCATTATGCAGGGCAGCGCCCGCGGTCCGGTCATCCTCCCCGGCGACGCCACCGGCTCACTGCTCTGGCAATTGGTCAGCACCGGCAAGATGCCCCTGATTGGCTCACTGACCAGCAATGAGAAGACGCTCATCAAAGACTGGATTGACCAGGGCGCGCCCGAAGATCGCCCGCTTGCGGCATCTGCGCCAGGCGATCAGAACACCACCGCCTCTCCATCAGCGGCGCAAAGCCAGCTCTGGCTCAATGTCGCCGCCGACGATGTCAATCCCGTCAACGATGTCTGCGCCGCGCCCCTTGCCAATCCTGCGCATGTTGTGAGCAGCCAGTTACTGCTGCCCATTGTCTGCGCCGAGAAACCCGACGCCGTCGCGCTGGACCATCTACGTGT
>DIAV01000096.1:0-558 GCA_002415895.1 Anaerolineales bacterium UBA5069
CTTTGATCTCACCTGGCAGTGGGCAGGGCTCTGGTACCTGCGCAATCCGGCCGACCTGCTGCGCGAACTGGTGCGTACCAGCCGCAACCTTGTATTTGTGGCCATGCCCAATAATATTCAGGTGGGCTACTGGATGCGCAAGCTGGTGATCGACCGCGATTTCTTTACAACGCATGACGAGGGCTGGACTGACATGACACGCATTCGCCACATTCTGGAGGATGCGGGCGTCACCATCTTTGCCGAGGGGGTGCTTGACGTGCCGCCCTGGCCCGACACCGTGATGCCCGCCAACGAGGTGCTTAAGCGGCTGGGCATCCGCAGCAAGGCGCTGGATGAGCAGTTTACGGGTGAGGGCTGGCAGTGGAGCACCATGGCCTGGTACATGGACAAGGAGCCGGAGCTGCGCGCGCGCGTCATGCGCTATGCCTGGCTGGACCATGCGGCGCTGCCCTGGCAGGCCAAGGCCATTTGGGCGCACCACCGCTATTTGCTGGGCACCGTGCGCTAAAAACCAACAGAACAGCGGAACAGCGACACAGAGGCGCAAAGACACAG
>DIAV01000096.1:700-6869 GCA_002415895.1 Anaerolineales bacterium UBA5069
CTGTGTCTTTGCGCCTCTGTGTCGTCGTTGGTTGTGCCGTAGTTCTATGTGTCGCCGTTCGTTGTGTCGCTGAGCGCGGCGATGGCCATGAAGGCGAGGATGTAGCCGAGGTAATTCTCGTTGAGGAAGCGGCTGGCATAAAAGAAGACAAGCAGGAAGATGGCATAGTGCCAGCAGGCCGCGCTCAGGTTGTTGGCGTGCCCCTGCCGCCTGATGAACCAGACCAGCAGCGGCCCCGCGAGCAGCAGTTCCAGCAGCCAGAAGGGCCATTGTGCAAAGCGGCTCTCCACCGCCCCCGCCGCCAGCACAAAATTGCTTGCCCCTAATCCCCAGATCTGATAACCGGTTTCACCCTGGCCGCTGCTCCAGCGCCACACGTCATCATAGAGTGACGGCGCATCCCAGAGCACGTAGGGCAGCAAAAGGGCGACAAAGACCAGCAGCGCGGGCCACAGCCGCAACGCGCCTGTCCAAAGCTGCGCAACCAGCGCGCGCCACGTGGACCCAGAGGGCATGTCGGCCACCATAAGCAGCGCCAGAAAGGGGGCAAAGAACCACGCTGTAGGCTTGCTTGCGCAGGCAAGACCAAAGCAGACGCCGGTGGCAATCAGCGCCGCACGCTGCCCGCGGCCTTTGTCTCTGCCATCGCGCCATGCCTTCCACGCCACCAGCGCAAAGATGAGCCACGCCAGCACAAACGCATCATTCTGGCCAAAGATCAGGTCCAGCCCCATGATTGGATTGAGGGCCAGCAGCGCCACCAGCGCAAGTTTGCGGCGCGTGCCCTCCACAAGGCGCGGGGCCAGCGCCAATGCCACGGCCATGAGCAGAAGGTAGACAATGCGCTGATCATAGCCGCCCAGCGCCTGCCCGGCCATGAAGAACGGCGCGCTCAAGAGGAAAGTCCACGGCAGGTAGGGATAGTGGTAGAGCGCAGTACGGAAGGCGCTGAAACCCCACTCGGCCATGGGTGTTTGCGTGTAATCCTCGGTGTAGGGATTGCGCCCTTCGAGCAGATAGCGGATCGTGGCTTCTGTCTGAATGACGCCGCCATCATGCGTGTAGGACGCGGGGCCGCTCTGCGCGCGCAGCAGCATGAGCTTGGTGGCGGGCAGGTAGACGCACGCGGCAATGATGACACCCAGCAGCAGCCATTTGGCGCGCACCTGCCATGCGCCGCGTAGCCCCATATCGGCCAGCGCGTAGAGGATGACGCCGCCCAGGGCCAGCGCGTTGAAGAGCAGGCCAATCGGGTCGCCCGGGCGTGGGTTGACATCACCGAAGGCAGACAGCGCAGCGGGGCTCAGCAGGCCGCCCAGCCAGGGGTGGCGCGCCACATCCTGCACGCGCGTGGGTAGCGAGGCGGCTTCGGCCAGCCCGCTGATCTGGATGAGCGCAATCGCCAGCAGCGCCACCACCAGCACATCCCACCCTGGGCCATAACGCTTTTCACGCATAGCTGCTTCCCGTTGCATTGTTTTGCGTCCCATGCGCGCTTGCGCCCCGTGCGTGCTTACGGTTATTCGCGCGCGGCAAAGAGGATCCCGGATTGCGCCGGTGCGAAGATCCATGGCCCCGCCACTGCCACTGCGCCCCCCAGTACAGTTGACTGCACGTTGCCCTGCAGCAGCGCGCCTGTCACCACGTCAAGGTACTGGAATGCGCCGCCGTCTGTACCCACAAAGACGCGCGTATCATCCACCAGTGCGCCGCCGGGCACATTGCCGGCAATACCCACACTCCAGAGCAATTGTCCTTCGTCGCGTCGGGCGCGGGCAAACGCGCGCACAAAGCCCTGGCCCGATGCAAAAACCGCGCCGCTATTGGCGGCAATCCCCGTTGCTGCCGCACCCACGGGTGTTGTCCAGATAACGCTGCCGGTGTTGGCGTCGAAGGCAAAGAGCAGCCCGTTGGCGTCGGCAACGTAAAGTTCGGCGAGCGCGGCCACACCCGGTGACGAGAAGATCGGCGGTGTGGTGAATGAGCGCACATCGCCCGATTGCCACACAACCTCACCTGCAAAAATATCAATGGCGCGCACAATGTCGCTGGCCACATAGACCGTTTGGCCGCCCACAGCCGGGATTTGCGCCGCCGCGCTGCCCACGCTCACCGTGCGCAGGGTTGCCCCATTGCCCCGATCGATGATGAGCAGCTTCTCGCCGTCCGCTGCACGCGCTGTGAGCAGGATGCGCCCCGCTGCGGCCACCATGCCGCGCGGCTGCACGTTGAGCGTCTCTGCCCAGCGCTGTGCAACCTGGTTGCCCTGGTCCTCCAGTGCATAGAGACGACCGCTTTCCGTCACGACGAAAATCAGGCCACCATCGGCCAGGGGTGTGGCGCGCACCGTCTCGCCGATGTAAAAGCGCCAGCGCTGGCTGCCCGACTCACGATCGAAGCTGTAAAGGTGACCGTCGGCTGAGGCGGCGATGACACTCCCGCCCACAACAATTGCGCCCGATGTGTAGCTGCCACCGGCCAGACCAGCCTGGCTGCCCGCCGCCCAGCCCAGTTGCAGCGGCAAGCGGGGCAGCGCAGCTACGCGCCCTGTGTTGCCCGCGTCGCGGCGTGCCATGGGAAAATCGCCAGGGGCGGGGGGCGCTGAAACCGGAACTGGCGTAAGCCCGGCATCGGGGCCGCGCACGCTCAGCCAGCGAATGTCATTGGCTTCGGTGGTGGTCTGCGGCGCGGGCAGCGTGGGGTTGAGCGTCGGCCGCGCCGACACGCCGCGCATCCACCCCGGATTGTTGGTATTGGGCGCGCAGCAAACATAGAGCCATTCGCCCGTGCTGTCGCGCGCCAGCAGCGTCACCTGTGTGCCAATGGCAATTGTGCCCGTTTGCGTGTAAAGCGACGATGGCCCCAGCCGCACAAGGCCATTCTGCCTGTCGATGAGGGCACTCATCGAATTGACAACCAATGGCGGCGCCACGACCGGCGTGAAGGTCGCAGTCGGTGGCTCCGGCGTAGGCAACTGTGGCGCCAGCGTGGGAATCTCCGTCGGCGGCAGCGCTGTACTGGTGGGCGGGACGACCGCGACTGCGGTGGGAATCTCTGTGGGCGCTGCAACCGCTGTGGGCACACCGCCCCCCTCTATCACCGGCAGGCTGACGTCTGCAGATGGCGCTGTGGGCGTTGCAAGCAGCGAATCGGGCTGCTGCGCCACGGCCCCCTGTGCGCGCGCGGTGGCCTCTGCAGCGGCCTGCGCTGCGGCAGCCTGTGCCATGGCAAACGCTGTCGCTGTGCCGTCGGGCTGGATGACCACGGGCACGTTCACGTCGCTCGGCTGGGGCGTCTCTGTGGCAATGATTGCGACAGCGGTGACACTCGGCTGGATGCCCAGCGTTGCCAACTGTGTGCTATATGCCACCTGCGTCAGAATGTCCTCAGCTGTGCGCGTGGCGCGGAAATCGGGCGTGGCCGTTGGCGAGGCATAGGGTGTGGTGGATGGGGTGGGGGTAGAGCCACTGAGCAAGCCGCCGGCAGATGCCCAGAAAACACCCCCCAACGCAAGCAGCAGAAGGAATGCCAGCAGCAGTCCGATGGTGAGAGTGGCGGGGACACGGCTTCCAGAGGGTGACATAGCTTCATTGTAACAACAAAGCCAAAGCCACAACAACAACATCTCAACGCAAAAACCTCAACGCAAAGACACGGAGAAGCGCAAAGTAACGCAAAGGAAAAGCAACAAGTCTGCTTTTCCTTTGCGTTACTTTGCGCTTCTTCATGTCTTTGCGTTGAGATGTCATTTTTACTTTAGTGGTGCATTCTGCAAGTGCGCGAGGCATTGCGTAGCGGCGGCTTCAGCCGCCGTTGGCATGCACCGCGCCGCGTCCTCGAGAACGGCGGCTGAAGCCGCCGCTACGCATCGTGTCGCGCTCTTACAGGATGCACCGTTTAGCGCTTACGGCGCAGCCACATCATCGCACCCAGCAACGCTCCCGCGGCCAGCACCAGCGGGGCCCATTTGCGCGCACGGCTGCGGGCCGGCGCTTGTGCGGTTGCACCACGTTCGCCCACTTCATCCAGCAGTGTCACCGTGCCGGCGTCGCCGTCAACACGAATCTGCTGGCCGCTAACAATGCGCTTGGTGGCAACGCCCGTCCCCAGCACGGCGGGAATACCGTACTCGCGCGCCACAATCGAGCCGTGACTCATAGGCCCGCCAATATCCGTGACAACCGCCGAAGCGAGCGCAAAGAGTGGCGTCCACGCGGGCGTGGTGATGGCGGCAACGAGCACATCACCGGGCTGCATTTGTGTAAAGTCAGACGGATCGTGCAAGACGCGCGCAGTGGCGGTGACACTGCCCGCGCCCACGGCTGCGCCCTTGATCACCGGGCCGCTCTGCTTTTCCGTGGCGGCGGGCATCATGGTGGCAATCCAGCGATTGTTCAAGCGCGAGTTTTCCGGCAGAATCTGGGGCGCAAGGGCGCGCTTCTGCCCGCGCCAGATCATCTTGCGTTCCTCGACGCGCGCGGCGAGTGAATCCAGTTCGCGTTGGCCGCCATCGAGCGCGGCCGCCGCCTGTGTGACCTCGGCATCCTCCAGCCAGAAGATATCGTCACGCGCGGCAATGGCGCCGGCCCGTGCAAGGCGATCTCCCAATTCCAGCAGCAGCGTGCGCAGCAACGGCCAGCCCAGCCCAATGTCGGCCAGCGCGTCCTCGCGCACGGGGCCGGCGCTCTGCGCCCAGTGCAACAGCCTGCGGAAGAGATTGGCGCGTGCGGGATCGAGGCGATTGAGTTGCGTTTGTGTCGCACGCACGCGCGCCGCGACGGCTTCCGCCTGGCGCGCATAGGGGTCCTTGCCCTTGCCCTGCACATAGTACTTGAAGGTCTCGTAGAGCGGATCGGGATAGTCGGCCGCGACGGGGTACATGAAGTCGAGGTTGTAGGTCGCGTGGCCAAACTCGCCAAGATAGGTGCGAAAGCGCGATTGCCACTCCTGCCAGATGGCGGCGTCGACACCAGTCGGCGGCTGCGCGTGCGCAATGAGCGCACCCGCCTCAGATGCTGGCGCCTGTGTGAGCAGTGCCGCCAGCGCCGGCTGCTGTCTGCTCCACTCAGCAATGTCATAAAGCGCCTTCTCGGCGCGCAGCGGCTGGCTGTCGAAGCCCAGCAGCAGCGTCTGCGCGGGCGCATCACCCGCCCGCCGAATGAGGCTGTTGTAATAGGCGGTGAAGCTCAATTCCGAAGTCATGGCAATGGGAATGACGGCCTGCACGCCGGTGTAGAGCTCGGTGCCGCGGTGGGTAAGCTCGCGCGCGCCGGCCAGCAGATCGGCGGCGGTCATCTGCTGTGGCGGCGTGGCGCTCCACTTCTCAATCGCGGCCACATAGCGCGGGCGAAACTTGTCGCGCCACCACATCATCATTTCGCCGCGCAAGACAGGGCCGACAGCGCGCGCAGTCGCCGGCCACATCTTCCAGAAGTTGGGAGTGATCAGCATGAATAGATAGGCATAGCCGTTGATGGTGACAAAGCCGAAGGTGTCACTCATGTCCACCGGCATCAACTCGCTGAAGAGCGCGAGGATGGTCTTCGTCATTTCGGGTGTGGCCAATGTGCCAAAGAGCGGCGACAGGGGATCGGGCAGTTGCTCGGTAATGCTGCCGCGCATGAAGTAGCCGTCAAAGGGAATGGGCCACACTGTCGGTGGCTCGGCGCTCGGTGCGGGGAGCGCGGTAATGGGCCGCGCCTGCAGGATGTAAAGCTTGCCACCGGCCACGGCCCACTCAATGTCCATGGGCATGGCGTAGTGCTGCTCTATGCGCACAGCGAGATGCACCAGTTGCGCGGCTGTGTCGTTTTCAAGCGCGGGAAGTCTGCGCCGCTCCGGCGGCACGGGCTGCTGGGCCACGCCCTGGGGCGTGCGCACAGTCATGGTGGCTTTGTCGGCAATTGTCTGCGCAAGCACGCGCCCATCGCTCTTGTTGATGACCCACTGATCGGGCGTCACCAGCCCGCCGACGACAGCCTCGCCCAGCCCCCACGCCGCGTCGATTGTGGCTTCAGTGCGGCGGCCATTCTGCGGATTGGCGGTGAAAAGAATGCCCGCGGCGTCGGCGTTGACCATTTGCTGCACCACCACGGCCAGGCTCACGGTGGCAGGGTCTATGCCCTGGCGGGCGCGATAGGCCAGTGCGCGCGCCGTCCACAGGCTGGCC
>DIAV01000350.1:0-285 GCA_002415895.1 Anaerolineales bacterium UBA5069
TCTCGAGGAAGGCGTCGAGTTCACCTGCGGCGGTGGCCGGCTCACCGTTGACAGCCACCAGAATATCCCCGCCCACCAGCGCCCGCTGATTGCCGATAATCACCTGCTGCTGCGCCCCACGCAGCCCCGCCGCAGCCAATGGGCTGTTCTCCGCCAGTTGCACAATCAGGATGCCTGTGTCGGTTGGCAGGTTGAGCGCCTGCGCCAGGTTGGGCGAAAGCGAGTAGCCGCCCTGCAGCCCCAGCCAGGGGTGGCGATAGTAGCCAAGGCTCAACAGGTCGGGCA
>DIAV01000350.1:478-3415 GCA_002415895.1 Anaerolineales bacterium UBA5069
TTGAGTGCGCTGATCACGCCGGTGGTCAGCGTGCGATCAAACTGGCCAAAGGGGTTGCCAATGGCAATGGCCCACTGCCCCACCTTGAGACCGGCCGACGAGCCAAGTGCGACGGGCTGGAGCAGGCCGGCAGGCGCCTCCACCTTGAGCACAGCCAGATCGTTGCGCGGGTCCAGCCCCACAGCCTGGGCTGCGAGCACCGTCTCGTCGCTAAAGCTTACGTTGATCTGCTGGGCATTTTCCACAACGTGATAGTTGGTAAGGATATGGCCCAGCGTGTCGAGCACAAAGCCCGAGCCGGCCCCTTCTTCGGGCACCACGCCAAACATGTTGCGCACAAGCACCTGCGTGGTGACATTGACAACCGAAGGCGCGACGGTGTCATAGACATTGACATTGCGCCGCTCGGCAAAGTCCAGCCCGGCTGCATCAATCAGGGGTGTCAGGTCGGCAATCCCGCCCGTGGCGGTGGAGGAGTCGGCCAGCACGGGCACAGCCGGCAAGGGGGTTGCCTCAACAATTGAAGCGGCAACGGCAACCTCAGCCTGCGCGGTGGGCGTGGGCGTGCCGCCCAGCAGTTGTGAAACGCTCTCTCCAACCGAGTTGCAGCCCAGCAACGTAAAGAGCACAAGCACACCCACTGCCAGCACAGCACGCGTGCGGACGGATAATTGCATGGCTGGCTTGGTTATACGACGGGCTGAACCATCTCGTTGATCATGCATAGGCACCCGAATTTCGCTTGCGGCCTGGTGCTGCGCGTGCAGCAATGAGGCGCAGCTCGTGGAAAGGTTTGTGGATAAGTTGCGCACAACAAGGCGGGAAAGGCGTGGATAATCTGCGGATTGATTGGGTGACTTATCGGCAGGCCTGGGCGTTTGCCCCGCCGGCGCCGTATATCTAGTGGCGGCGCCAGGGCCGCGCTGCAGGCCATGTGCAGCGGGGAGAACTTCTCCCACCCTGGCGCACGGAGCTTTCCCCATTTCTGCATGGAGCGCACCCACAACATCTTGTGTTGCGTACGCCCAACGCTACGTTATCTGTGGCATAGCGTATACCCCACAGCCACTTATCCGCATCTCCACATCCCCTACTCCTACCACGGTAAGATTATTCTATAAAGCAAAAGGGAAGGTGAGAGGAAAAGGAAAGAAAAGTGAAAAGCCCGAAAACAAACGCCTGTACGGCTGAAGCGGTGTGGGTAGGCAACCGGCTCAACCGCAAACAACGTTGCTGCGGAATCGGCAAACCGCACAGAAGATCGCGCATGCAAGGCTCTTCTGTGCGGTTCCGTGCATCTCTTTAGGGCGGTTGCGATGACAAATTCAGGGACGGCGCAAACCTGGGCGGTCGTCGGTCATGGGGTGGGGCGGGGCTGAAACGCGTGCATCGTCGCCGGCATCCTCGGGCAAGAAGACACAGCCCGGCGCCAAATAGGGCAGCGGATCCGTGAAGCCCCCCCAGCCGTCATAGCGGTTATAGGGAAGCACGCGAATGGCAAAATGAAAGATGACACTGGCGCTTTGACGGCCGGCAGACGCCCCCCGCGTGGCAAGGTCCATCTGTGCGGTGGTGGCAATCGCCTCGCCTCGGGCAACACTTTGACCGCTTTCCACAAGCACCGCGCCCGTGTTGGCATAGAAGGATTCGCCCCAGCGGTGCTCGATCTTGATGTAATGCTCAAAGCCGCCGCGGTCAATGCTGATCTCGGTGACTTTGCCGGCATCCATGGCAAAAAGGCGCGCACCGGCTGCAATGCGCACGTCAATCCCCATGTGTCCCTTCATGGGCACACCGTTGTAGCGCCACTGCCCATAGTATGCGGGAGATTCGCCCCAGCCCTGCGTAATGGGCAATTCATCCTCAAAAGGGGCGGTCAGATAGATGCCTTCAGGCTCAAAGAGACCGCTCAGGAGTTTTTGCGAGGCAAATTTGAAGCTCATGTGAATTCGACAGGGCTCCCAGCCCTGAATATACTTGCTCTGTTACTGCCCGAACGCTTAGGCCGAGGACAGCTTGGGCAAGTTGTTGCGTGCGCCTGATGCACGCACTGCCGGCCGCAACGCACAGAGTATAGTCCTGGCAGCGCAAGCGGTGCAAAGGTGGCCGCCTGCGCTGCATGTCACATTTTTGTCGATGCGAGTATCCGGCGCAAGTGGTGTGCCGGACGGAACAAATGGTGCAGGAGTTGGACCATGCCGCTGTATGAGTATGTATGCCGCGATTGCGGATCGCAGTTTGAGCAAATTCAGTCCTTTTCGGCCAAGGGGCAACCCCCCTGCCCGCAGTGTGGCAGTGAGCATGTGAGCCGCCTGCTGGGGAGGCCTGCCATCCACTTCAAGGGGAGCGGCTGGTACATTAACGACAGCAAGGGCTCCAGCAAGCAGAGCGCCAATGGCGACTCGAGCAAGGACAGTACGCGCGAAAGCGGCAAAGAGAGTGGCAAAGAGAGCGCCAGGGATGGCGCTAGCGAAGGCAGCGCCGGCGCAAAGGCTGACGCCAAGCCGGATGCCAGGAGTGACGTCAAGGGTGAAAGCAAGCCGTCTGCGGGCGGCGGCGGCTCATCTGTCAGGAGTGAAGGCAAGGCCGAGGGGAAATCCGAGAGCAAGCCAGGCCCCACGCCGGCAGGCTGAGCGCGCTGCCCGCGGGCAAGCCGAAATCAACGCTGAAGGTGAAGCCGGTGAGCCTGTGCGCCCTGCATATGCCACCGGCTTTGATTTGTAGCCGGGTGCATAGCGGTGGCGCACAGGCTGATTGGCGCAGCGGGGTCGTCTGCTGGGGTCGCAGGGCTCTCAAAAGTCAGGGATTCGCGCATGCACGCGCAAACGGCACCTCACCCCCGGCCCCTCTCCATGCGGAGAGGGGAGCACAGCAAGCACGTCGCGTAGGCTGTCTCTTATACACATCTCCGAGCCCACCAGACTAAAGAGAGTCTCG
>DIAV01000411.1:0-6028 GCA_002415895.1 Anaerolineales bacterium UBA5069
CTTCAGCCGCCGTTGGTATGCACCGCGGCGCGTCCTCGAGAACGGCGGCTTGCACCGCCGCTACGCAAGCCCTCGCGCACTTGCCGGATGCTCCAGTTGGACGTTGGGCTGTGGCTTTTAAGCGGGGCTCGTTCTAAAAAGTCGCTGTGTCGCCGCGCGCCGGAATCTTCACATGGTCAAAACCCTGCTCCCGCAGTTTGTCGGCCAGCACTGTTTGCGCGGGCGGCTCGCCGTGCACAAGATAGAGGCCATGCAACTGTGCTCGGTCCAGCTTGTCGGCCCACTGGAGCAGTTCTGCCTGGTCAGCGTGGGCGCTGTAGCCTTCGATTGACTTTACCTGGGCGCGCACCTGGTGCTCTTCGCCAAAAATGCGCACCACTTTCTCACCATCCTTCAGCCGCCGACCCAGCGTGTTCTCCGCCTGGAAGGAGACGATGAGCACGGTGTTTTCGCTGTCACCAACGTTGTTCTTGAGGTGATGCAGGATGCGCCCCGATTCAGCCATGCCGCTGGCGCTGATAATGATGCAGGGCTGGTTGAAATTGTTGAGCTGCTTGCTGCGGCGCACATCGCGCACGTACTCGATGTTGGGGTCATCAAAGGGATTGCGTTTGTGATCTTCCACCACAAAGCGCTGCACCTCATCGTTCCATGCCTCAGGGTGCATGCGGAATACATCGGTAGCTTCAACTGCCAGGGGGCTGTCCACAAATATGGGCAGCACGGGGATGTCGCCGCTTTCATCCAGCTTGTTGAGCGCGTAGACAAGTTCCTGCGTGCGCCCGACGGCAAAGGAGGGAATGATCACCTTGCCGCGCCGCTTGGCCGTGGCGTTGACAACATCGCGCAACGCCTTGCTCGAGGCGTCAACGCTCTCGTGCAGGCGATCGCCGTAGGTGCTCTCCAGAATAAGAATGTCGGCCACATCGGGGCGCGTGGGCGGGCGCAGCAACATGCTTTGTGCGCGGCCAATGTCGCCGCTAAAGACCAGCCGCCAGCGCTTGCCCGTGTCCAGCTCGTGCAGGTCAATCGACACCCATGCCGCGCCCAGAATGTGCCCCACTTGATGGAAGGTGACATCGACGCCGTCGGCTACGTGTACAGTGCGATCAAAACCCACGGCAATGAATTGGCCCAGGCTGCGCTGCGCATCTGCGCGCGTGTAAATGGGCTGAATGGGTGGCTCCCCAGCGCGCGCCCGCTGCTTGTTGACGTACTCGGCATCCTGCTCCTGAATACCGCCGCTGTCCATGAGCATGTAGGTGGAGAGGTTGCGTGTGCCCACTGTGCACCAGATGTTGCCCGCAAAGCCCTGCTTGACGAGGTTGGGGATATTGCCTGTGTGATCAATATGGGCATGGCTGAGCACAACCGCCTCAATTGAAGCAGCTTCGAAAGGGAAGTTGAGGTTGCGCTCATAGGCAAGCGAACGCTTGCCCTGGTATATGCCGCAGTCCAGCAGGATGCGCTTGCCGTTGATTTCGATGAGGTGCATCGAACCGGTGACTTCCTGTGCTGCGCCATGAAAATGCAGTTGCATGAAGAGTAGCCTTTCGGTGAAGGGTGGGAGATCGGGCCAAAGCACACCGTACTGTGTGCGCCCGCAATCAGTTGCGCGGGGCGGGTACGAAACGGTAGCCGCGCCCGCGATCATTCTCAATTGTGCCGATGGGTGGGTTGGCCTCGTCCAACACCACACGCAGGCGGCGAATGGCCTCCTGCACGCGTCGCACTGTGGCGTCGGGGCGGCGCCAGACGTCGCGCAGAAGCTGCTCGGGTGTGATGATCTGGTTGCTGCGGCTCTGGAAGTAGCCCAGCAGCTGATGCTCGGTCTTGGTCAGCTTGTCCACAAATTCGGGAGCAAGGCCCACGGGGGCGGGGGGCTTGCCTGCCTGTGTGCGGCCGTTTTTGCCCGCGGCTCCGGCGGCAGGCAATGGTGCAGCCTGTGCGTTGCCACCGTTGGCGGCACGTGCCGGCGCCACAGTTGGGCTGGCTGCGCTCTCCAGTTCATTGAGCCGCTCGCGCAGGAATTCGGTGAGCAGCGGCGAGAAGAATTCATAGCATATGGCTGCGCCGGCGTGCGTCTCTTTGCCGCTGGCGTTGCCGGTTGCGTCGCTGCTACTGCTGCGTGCTGCGCCAAAGGTGATCAGCGCCTGGTTAAAGATCCAGTTAACGATGTTGCTTTCGTCGCTGCCCAGTGCCGAGAGGGGCAGTGGCCCTTCGGCCAGCCGCTGCACCAGGGCGAGCACAGCAGGTTTGTTCAGCGGCGCGGGCGGGGCCAGCAGCCGCCGCCAGTGCATTTCGAAGAGTGAACGCCCATGCTCCGCCAGCCGCAGCCGCAGCAGTGGCAGATGCGCCGGTCCAACTTGCTCGTCGCCGGGCAACATGCGGCTGACTTCCTCCAAAATGTCACCCATGCGGCGCAACAGGTAAGGGTGCGTGCCTGTGAGCAGAAGCAGTTCGTCCAGACAGCGCCGTATGCCGGGGTGTTCGTGGGCATAGAGTTCCATCCAGTTGCGCGCCGCGTCCGGCTCCAGCAGCCCAATGAAGATGGGTGTCATCATGTTGAAGAGGGGCGAGGCCGAGCGATCGGGATCAAGATCAATCAAAGGCTGTTCGGTGGCGACAACGACAGCCGCAAGACGTGTCAGTGGCCGCAGCTCGTTCACCGTGTCCATGGGGAGTGTGGCGAAGACGCGATCGAAGCTGTCGAGCAGGAGCACAGGACGATAGCCCTTCTGGTTGAGCCGCTGCAAGAGCGCCATCAATTGCATGGGATGGGTTGAATCGGCTGCGCTCGACTGGGGGAGCAGGTGTTCGCGCTGGATGGCTGCTGCAACCTGCGCAACAAGATAGGCCATGAAGTCGGCCTGGGCATCGGGCAGATTGGCATCAATGCGCACAACCAGCGTGCGTCCGGCATCGCGAAAGGGGGTGGGGCGCGCGTCTGCAAAATCATCACCCAGCAGGGGTCCCTCGTCTGAGGCGAGGAAGTGGAGCAAACGGCTCTTGCCCACCATTTTTGAGCCGACAAGCGAGAAGCTGGCGGGGGCTTCGGCAAGCACGCCCATGACAATATCGCGCACGATGCGCGCGCGCCCATTAAAACGCTCTTCGTTGGCCTTGCTTGCTGGCGTCACCATGCGCCTCCGTTCCATCGTTTCATCGTTTTATTGTTCCAGCGCAAATGCAGTGTGCGCAAGGGTTGAAGTTGCAGGATTTGCAGGCTTTGCAGGGTTGAGGTGCTACGCCCCTATCATCAACGCCCCATTGCGCGCCAGCCAGCGGCGGAAGAGGATGCTGGTGAATCGCCACTCTGCCGGCCCACACTGCACGAGCAGATCGTTGGCGCAGAGTTCGGCAAGAATGCGCTCCTGCGCCGCAGGCGAGGTGTCTGTAACGGCAGCGCGCATTTGTGCGAGCGTGATGGGCGCATCAGCGTCACCGAGCTTGTCACCACCGCTCTCGCCATCAACTGCCTGGCCGCGCTTTGCTTCGGCCAGGCGCGCCATGCAAGTGATCAGGTGGTCGGTGTGCTTGGGTGCAAGGTCCAGCATGTGGGCAAAGAGGCTTTCCATGGGGTGCATAAAGAGCTCCGCCACGCTGTTGACATCCTCCAGTGTGGCCGTGCGTGTGCCCTGTAGCGTCATGTGCCCCACCAGCTTGTTGCAGAAGGCCTGGATGACAAAGGGATTGCCGCCTGTCAGATGCAGGACATGTTCGGCTGCGCCCGCAGCATAATCCATAAAATTACGCATGGGCCACTCAATCAGGCGGCGGGCGTCCGTCGCGTCCAGCGGCTTGAGCACCAGTTCGCCGGAGATGTCCACGGCATGGCCCAGCGGGGAATCCAACTGCATGCGCGTGGTTTGCTGGGCGCGGTCGTAGCTCTTTTGCTGGATCACTGTAACAAAACTGATCGTGTCGCCGGCGAGCCGCAGCAGGCTGCGCCATTGATCGAAGAAGTCGCGCGGGAAGTCACCGGCGAGCAGCAGATCGGTCGTGCGGCTGAACTCATCAATGAGCACCACCAAACGGCGCGTGCCCAGGCGCTGGCGCACGGCATCAAGGTAATCGGCCAGCCGGTGGGGCGCATGCTCGGCAAAGAGCGAGCGGGTGGGTGCGCCAAATGCAGCCACACGCGGGTCATTCTCCAAATCAAGGTATACGGCCGAAGCGATCTCATAAAAGATATTGGCATGTGCCAGCGAGGCGACCGCTTGTAAATCCACAAACGCACAAACGGCGACGTGAGGTTCCCACGCGTGCTTCTGCAGGTGAAGCAGCAGCGATGTCTTGCCCACGCGTTTTTGGCCGCGCAGCACGAACCAGGCGGCGTTGTGATCCACTGCCTGGCTAATCTCCTCAAGTTCGCGCGTCCGGCCAAAGAACATGGTGGGGTCGTGGACGGGCAGGCGGCTGTAGGGATTGGCTGCGCCCGTTGCGTCATCGTGCAGCCCCTCCTGCTCACTGGGCAGGATTGCCAACTGACGCACGGCGCTCACCTCGCGCCCGGGCAGGCGGCGCAGCCTATCCGCCAGTTCGTCCATAGATTCCTGGCAGTCGGCCTCAAGGCTGAAGCGCAGGCGGGCAATGCCGCGCCGCGCCGAGGCATCCGTCTTGAAGAGGGTGACGCGGGGCGCAATGGCGTAGATGGCCTGGAGCGCATCACCCAGCAGTCCGTCCTCGTCGCGCGCCGACAGATCGAGGTGCGCGGCAATCTTGTGTGTGGCGCGCAGCCGCCAGCGCAGCGGGTGCTGCTCGGCCAGCCCGCCGCCGGAGTCCAGCAGCAGGCGCGGGCAACCGGCCTTGTGCACAGTCAGGCGCGAGACATCGCCGTTGCGCCGGTAGGGGAGGCCCACCACGTCATCGCCCGGGCGAGGCCGGCAACATTGGGCCAGCGCAATGCGGTCGGGGCGCACGCGCAGCTCGCGCGGAATCTCCAGGCGGCGCACAATTTCATCAGCGAAGAGGGTGTGCAGAAAGCGGTCGGCGTGCACGCGGCCGGATGCAACTTCGGCCAAAAGTTCCTGCGCCGAGGTAAGGTTCATTTGGCGCGCTGTGCGCGCAACCGCTTCATCCACGTGGTGATCGGGCACGTGAAAGCCGTAGTGCTCCTCAAGCACGCGCAGTCGCCCCTCCATAATCTGCTGACCTTCGCCCGCGCCCTGGCTCTGCCTGCGCAGATAGCGGCGAATGCGGGTGCGCGCCTTCTTGGTGCGCGCGGCGTGCAGCCATGCTTCGGTGGGGCCGGGGGCGCGTGGGCTGTGCTCCAGCGCCACCAAATCCATGTGGCGCAGCACGGTGGCAGGTTCCACGGCGTCGCCGTTGACAAAGAAGCGCACGCACTGCTCCGCCAACTCGGAGTGAACGGAGTAGGCGTAATCCACCACGGTGCTGCCGGGGTCAAAGGCGAAGGGCTCACCCAGCGGGCTAAAGACAACCACCTGGGCATCTGCGCCCGTCTTGTCAGCGTTGGCCTTGTCAGCGCCCGCCGGCTGCTTCTCGCCGGGCAGCGAGCCGGGGGGCGCAGCATCGATACGGGGTGCTGCGGCGCGCCCTGCGTGCCACCAGGCGTCGGCATAGTCGCCGGGCAGTTCATCGAGGACACCCGCGGCTGTGGCGGCCTCCTCCAGCGCGGCGCGCTGCCCAGTGAAGTAAAAAGCCGCCACCCCCCAGCGATTGACGTGGCGCATGGTGGGCGTCACGATCTGCAGGGTAATGCGGCCGATCTGGCCGCGTGTGGGGGCAAGCGTTGTTTGCAGGCTGCGGTGACCCGTGCGGCTGCAGCGCGCCACGCTGTCCAGAATGGCGCCTTCAATGGGGCGCAGCAGGTGGGGGCGGCTGTGCAGCCGCTGGAGGAGCCGGTAGCAATCGGCTGTGGTGGGGACAAGCACTTCGGCATAATAGGCGGCCTGGTGGATGCCGCCCCGCTCGGCGGATTGGCTGCGCTCGGTGCGCGCGAAGGCGCCTCTATGCGGGATGAGCAGCGCGGTCGCCTCATCGCCACCGGCCCCGCCACCGGCCC
>DIAV01000411.1:6104-7175 GCA_002415895.1 Anaerolineales bacterium UBA5069
ACCGGCCCCGCCACCGGCCCCGCCGCCATGCAGCGCGCCATGCAGCAGGGGGGCAAGCGTCTCTTGCAGGCGCGCAAAGAATTGACGGTGCTCATCAGCGCTGGGCTCTTCTTGATCGACGGGCTGGGCCAGCGCGCCCGGGTAACGGTTGAGGTCATCACGCAGGTCGCGCATGCCCAGCATGTCGAGCAGGGGCAGCAGCACACTCTGCACCTCACCACGCTGGGGCGAGAGTGAAGTGACGAAGGCTTCCGCGGTGGCTTCTGCGCCATCGCGGGGGCCGTGGCTTTCGGTGAGACCGCTGACCACGCCATGCCACATGTGCGCTGCACAAAGCAGCGCCAGCGCCGGTTCGGCATAGGCGGCGGCATAGAGGCGTACACGCTTGAGCGCCTCCGGGCGGCCGCGCCATGCGCTCCACTGAGGCAGGGGCGGCGCAGCAATGTGGTCACGGTAGAGCACACAGAGGCGTGCTGCCTCTGCGCCTGCAAGGTCGGCCACCTCGGCCGGGGTGACAAAGCCCTGCGCCACGGCCTCGTGCAAGCAGGCGGCGGCGGTCAGCGTTGGGCCTGCGCGCCAGCCCTCCATAGAGGCGGCCAGTTCAAGGGCATGGCGGCGCAGGGGATCGGGCGCGCCGCGGCGCGCCAGCAACGCACCGACGGCACGGGTGGTTTGCGCGACGGTGTGGCCGTCGGGCAGAGGCGCAGGGGAAAGGGCGCTGGGGCGTTGTGTGCTATGACGAGGATTGTGCAAATCGCTCATGGGTGGGCCGTTGCAGGCTGCAGAAACAAAGCGCGCGAAATCTTTAAGGTTCAATTGTGTATTTATGTATTGACATTATACACAATGTGCGCGATACTGGCATCAACACGGCTGCGCACAAATACACGCCATATGCACGTTCTTCTACACGGCATCTTACACGCGTCCACGCACAAAAGCAAGTGGAATTGCGCAGCCGCCTTAAAACGCACACGCCTGCGCGCACGACGGCGCACACGCTAACGCACCGCTTGAGGTGCAGAGGGGAGGGGGCCATGAGCACACGATATTTCACAACCACCGGAGCCA
>DIAV01000411.1:7280-15597 GCA_002415895.1 Anaerolineales bacterium UBA5069
CGGAGCCAACGGAGCCAACGCGATCAACGGAACCGACCGCAGCGAGGCACGCTTTGATGCACTTTATATGGCTGCACGCCGCCAGCACACCGAGGCGTTGCGCCAAGCCGAGATGGCACGCCTCGCGCACAGCGTAGAGCGCTGTCGCCACGGGGGTGCGAGTCGCCAGGGGCGCACGGCTGCCGCGGTGCGCAGGGTTGCCGGCCTCATTACCCGCAAGGGGCGGCCCACAGCGGCTAGCGCAAGCTAGACAGCGCAACCTCCCGCATGCCGGGTGACGCCGGTCGAGCGCCCGACGGAGATACACAGAAGTACACGTAAGTACACGTAAATACACAGACACTAACAATTGCACGCACACGCGTGTTGGGGAACACCATGAACACAAACCTTGAACTCTACCTGCTGGTCCACCGCGAGGTGATCCAGGAAATGGAGCGGCGTGCAGAGCGCCAGCGGCTCCTGCGGGAAGCAAAACGCGCACGTACCGCCCAGCGCAGTGCACAGGCGCAGGCGCAGTCTCGCTTGAATCTGCGCCGGTTGCTCTTCTTCTTGTAATGCAGCAACACAATCGAATCGAAGGCTGAGCCGCCATGCCCATCTCGGGCAAGGCGGCTTGCTTTTGTTGCATGCCGGCGCGTGCTGCCTGTGAATGATTTCACAAACAGAGACATTTGTCCCGCGAACGTTGGGACAAATGACCCGTGCCTGTGCAACGGCGGCGCTGTACACTGGCTGTGTAGGCAGAAGTGGGTGCGCTGATGCATCGAATGCACTTTATGCAGCACATGCACACGCAGCGGTGACCGCAATCACCGTCCCTCCCACCCATTCTGCCACACATTTACATCCTGGCACCCCGGTAAACCACGACCCACGGCGCTCCTTTTTGGGAGCGCTACGCGCGAGACCAGCGACCGGATCTGTTATGAGCGCCCCCTTTTATACGACGCGCGACCTGCAGGCAATGCTCCAGGTAGACCGCACGACCATCTACCGCATGGCCGAAAGCGCGCGCCTGCCCGGTATGAAGGTGGGCAACCAGTGGCGTTATCCGCGCCGGCTGATTGATCAATGGCTCGAGGCGCAAACAAATGGCGCGCAGCCTGTGGATGAAAGCGGCCTCTCCAGCTACCCCCCGGCGGCAGTGGCTGACGGCGCAGCCACGCGTGCGGCCGCGCCATCGCTGGCTGAAATCCTGCCCCTCGAATGTGTCCAGCTGATGCTGGACGCCTTCGCCGACGCGCTGGGCATTATGGTTGTCCTCACCGATTTACAGGGCCACCCGATAACACGCACCTCCAACCCTTGTGGCCTGCTTGCGGCGGTGGAAGCCCACCCCGAAGGCTATGCGCGCTGTCTTGCGTTGTGGGCCGAGATTGCTGCGCGACCCGCACTTCTGCCCACCTTCACGCAGAGCGACCTGGGCCTTATGTGTACGCGCGCCTTTGTGCGTGTGAACCATGAACTCATTGGCATGGTCGTCTTTGGCGGCATTGCGCCGCGCGAGTGGCCGCCGACACCACTGCAACTGGAGGCTTCGGCCACAGCGCTGCACATGGATGTCGCCGACCTCAATACCCACGTGACGCAGGTTTACACCATGGATGCCGCGCAGGAGCAGCGCCTGCTGACTTCGGTGCAGCGTGTGGCCGATGTGATTACCCACATTGTCAGCGAGCGGCGCGAGTTTTCTGCACGCCTCACGTCGATTGCCGCTCTGGCAAATCCCCAGGCGGCCGCTCTCGTCCTCCCTATTTAGCCGGACACGCCGGAAAAACGTAACGCAAAACAGGAAGCTGGTCACAAAGATGGACACCAAGTCCGGAAACAAGCGGCGCTGGTTGTGGATGATTGGCCTTGTGGCCATTATGGCTGCCATTGCTGTGCCCCTCTACCTGCTTTGGCCGCGCACGGCCGCAGCGACCATGGACCCCTGGCAGAATGTGCCCACGCATGCTGTACACACCAGCCACGCCGACATCATCAAGGGACCCTTTGAGACGCCGCAGCAGGTGACACAGGCGTGTCTCGAATGCCATGAAGACGCGGCCTCCGAGGTGATGCACACCACCCACTGGACCTGGGAGAGCGAAGCCGTCTCCGTGCCCTGGCGTGATGACCCGGTAACCATTGGCAAGAAAAACACAATCAACAACTTCTGTATTGGCACACAGGGCAACGAGCGCACCTGCATGAGTTGTCACGCCGGCTATGGCTGGAGCGACGCCGATTTCGATTTCTCCAACTCCAGCAATGTGGATTGCCTTGTCTGTCATGCTGATCTCGCCACCTATGGCAAGGGCGATTACGGCCTGCCCACCGAGGCCGTTGATCTGGTGGAAGCGGCGCAAAGCGTGCGCGCGCCCACGCGCGACAACTGCGGCGCCTGCCACTTTGACGGCGGCGGCGGCAACAACGTCAAGCATGGCGATCTCGACGAAAGCCTTTACTTCCCCTCGGGCGAGCTGGATGTGCACATGGGCGCAAACAACTTCCTGTGCACCGATTGCCACCAAACCGAAGCCCACGCGATCAAGGGCAAATTGCTGGCCGACAACTTTACAATTGACCCCGCCAAGCAGGTGGCCTGCACGGATTGCCACGCGGCAGACCTGCACGCCGATGATCGCATTAACGAGCATGTAGACACAGTCGCCTGCCAAACCTGCCACGTGCCCTCTATGGCGCTGAAGAACCCCACCAAGACGGTGTGGGACTGGTCCACCGCGGGGCAGGATTTGCCCGAGGATCACTACAGCTACCTCAAGATCAAGGGCAACTTTGTCTACGAGAAGGATGTCACGCCCAGCTACGAGTGGTTTAACGGCAACCTTGCCTATCGCTATCTGCTGGGCGACACGATCGTGCCCACGGAGACGACGCTCCTTAACCCGCCCGCGGGCAGTATTGAGGAACCTGCTGCAAAGATATTCCCCTTCAAGATTCACCGAGCGAATCAGCCTTACGACGTGAACTACAACTATCTGCTCCAACCAATCACCTCGGGCGAAGGGGGCTTCTGGACAACCTTTGACTGGAAATCCTCCTTTGAACTGGCGCAGGAGCGCATTGGCCTGCCCTTCTCCGGCGAGTACGGCTTTGCCCGCACCGACATGCACTGGCCGGTGACGCACATGGTGCAGCCCAAGGAGGGCGCGCTGCAATGCGACGATTGCCACAGCGCCGGTGGGCGCATGGATTGGGAGGCGCTGGGCTATCCCGGTGACCCCATGGAGTGGGGCGGTCGCTTTGATGACCAGCCCACTGCGTCGCGCTAGCCACCATTTGATCACGCAAAGACCACGAGACCAGGGATAGGCCCATGTCTGCTCGCCCCCGCTTCACCCATGTCATTCATGCATCTGCGCGCGTGCTTCTTCTGGCCGGCGTACTGATGCTGCTCTCGGTTTTGGCCGGAGCGCCCGCCGCCGTGGCGCAGGACGCCGCCGCCACACCGGCAGGCACATCCACCGGCAGCTTTGTCCCACCCGCCGCAGAGGTGCAGAATGATGCCTCGCCGCTGCATCCCACCTTTGCGCTGCTGGATGTTGATGGCGCGAATGTGCTGGAGAGCGGCAAGCCTGTCTCGCCCATGCAGAGTTGCGGCGCGTGTCATGACACAAGCTTCATTGCACAACACAGCTTCCACAGCGATTTGGGGCTGAGCGACTTTGGCCGCACAGACATCGAAGTGGCCCAGCCATGGGATCAGAGCCGGGGGCTCTTTGGCAGATGGGACCCACTGACCAACCGCACCCTATCCCCCGAGGGCGCGGTGCAACTGGATCTCTCGACCGCTGAGTGGCTCATGAAGTTTGGCGCGTTCGTTCCGGGTGGTGGTCCAGCCACCACCGCCCGCAACGGCGCCGCGCTGACCACACTGCCGCCCGACGCCGCCAACCCCGAAGCCAGCCTGCTTGCCGCCGATGGCAGCGTGCAGGCGTGGGATTGGCAACAATCGGGCGTGGTCGAGATGGATTGTTTTGTCTGCCACCTGGCGCAGCCCGATGCGGCTGCGCGCGCCGCAACAATGGCCGCCGGCGACTTTGCCTGGGCTAACACGGCTTCTCTCTCTGCGACGGGCATTGTCTCCAGGACGGCTGAAGGCTTTGCCTGGCAGCCCGCAGCCTTTGGCGAGGATGGCAAACTGCTCCCTGCCTTTGTGCAGATTCAGGACCCCACCAATGAAAACTGCGCGGCCTGCCACGGCGTTGTTCACACCGACGCCAAACAACCGCTGGTCTTCAATGCGTGCGACCTGACGCAGCCCCAAACCGCCACGACCGGGCAGGTGGTTTCGCCCCAACTTATCTCGCAGTCGGGCATCAACATGGCCGACAAAGCGTCGCTCAATCGCCCGTGGGATGTGCACGCCGAGCGCGCGCTCAAGTGCACCGACTGTCATTACGCAATCAACAACCCTGTGCACGCGCAGGAGGCCGCAGGCAAGCAGCCTGACCATTTGACCTATGACCCGCGCCGCCTTGAGTTGGGTGAGTATCTCCAGCGCCCCAATCACGAGTTGGCGCGCGGGGCCAGCGCCCAATTCATGATTGACGAGGGGCAGAAGGGCTCCATGCGCCGTTGCGAATCGTGCCACGCAGCCCAGGAAACCCACAGCGATTGGCTCCCCTACACCGAGCGCCATATTGAGGTGCTGGCCTGCGAAAGCTGCCACATCCCCAGCATGAATGCGCCTGCAATCGAGTCTGTGGACTGGACAGTTGTCCAGGCCGACGGTACGCCTGTAACGCAATGCCGCGGGATTGAGGGCAGCGACACTGTCAATGGCCTTGTCACAGGCTACGAGCCGGTGCTCATGCAACGCACCAATGTGGATGGCGACACCATGCTTGCCCCCTACAACCTGATTAGTGCGTGGTACTGGGTCTTTGATGAAGCAGGCGGCGCCGACGGCGCGGCTGTGCCTGCGCCCGTGCGCCAGCAGGACCTGGCGGCTGTTTATCTGGAGAACGGCAGCTATGCACCTGCGATTCTCGCGGCTTTTGACGCCAACAGTGACGGCGCGCTGGATACGCAGGAACTTGTCATTGACAGCGACGCCAAAGTGGCGCTTGTTACAGAGCGGCTCGAGGCGCTGGGGCTGAGCAACCCGCGCATTGAGGCGCAGACGCAGCCCTACAGCATTAATCACTCCGTTACCCGCGACGAATGGGTGACAAGGGAGTGCCAGGCGTGCCACGACAATGATTCACGCGTGGCGGCAGGCTTGTCGCTCTCCAACCGCACGCCGGGCGGTGTGGTGCCCACCTTTGTGGCCGACAACAATGTGACGCCCAGCGGCACATTTGAAAGCACAAACGGCGCGTTGCGCTATCAGCCTGCGCCCGAGGCCGACGGCATCTACATCTTTGGCCACAACCGCGTGGCGTGGATTGACTGGTTCGGTGCGCTACTCTTTGCAGGGACGCTGCTGGCCGTTATTGTGCATGGCTCGCTGCGCTTCGTGGCGGCCATGCGCCGCCCGCGCCACGCCCACAAGCTGAAGCGCGTCTACATGTACCAGGCATACGAACGCTTCTGGCACTGGCTGCAGACCATTACGATTATCATCCTGCTCTTTACCGGTCTGATCATCCACCGGCCCGACATCTTCGGCATCTTCTCCTTCCCCCATGTTGTGACTGTGCACAACGTGCTGGCGGCAATTCTGGTCATCAACGCGTCGCTGTCGCTCTTCTGGCATCTGGCGGGCGGCGAGATTCGCCAGTACATTCCGCGCCCCTACGGCTTCTTTGATCAGGCGATTGAGCAGACGAAATACTACATTCAAGGCATCTTCCGCGATGACCCGCACCCCTTTGCAAAGTCGCGCGATCGCCACCTCAACCCGCTGCAGCAGGTCACCTACTTTGGCATTCTCAATGTGCTGCTGCCGCTGCAGGTGATAACGGGCGCGCTCATGTGGGGCGTGCAGCGCTGGCCTCAATTTGCCAATGCGCTGGGCGGGCTGCCCTTCCTCGCGCCCTTCCACTCGCTGGTGGCATGGACTTTTGCCTCCTTTATTGTGGGCCATGTCTACTTGACCACCACGGGCGAGCGCCCACTGAGCGGCATCCAGGCCATGGTGACAGGCTGGGAAGAGGTGGCGGCGGAGGGTGCGCACGCAGCAGAGGCCCCTGCTGCACCGAGCGTAACAGCCGCACCCGGGCTGGCGTCCAGCACCCAGGCATAACGGCATATGAAGGCGGGCACTCAATCGCCTCAATGTACCCGTATCTCGTGAATGACCGTCATCGGACAAAGCAAGGAGAGACCTATGTCCGTTTCTGCACCACCTTCCCTATCACCGCAGGCGCCGGATGTGCAGCGCCGCACGGTGCGCGACTTCTTTTTGGCGCGGCCGGTGCGCCCCTATATTCACCCCTACCTGGGGGCGATCCTGCTGGGCCTTGTGCTTTTTCTTGCCTTCTTCATTACAGGCAACGGGCTGGGCGCATCGGGCGGCCTCAACCGCATCATTGTCTTCTTCCAGGACCTGATCTCGCCCGCGCATGTGGACCGCAACGCCTATTTGCTCAAGATGGCGGGTGGTGACAAGAACCCGCTGGATGACTGGGTTGTGCCCATGGTCTTTGGCACACTGGCCGGTGGCTTTGTGTCGGGTTGGATCTTTGGCCGCGTCAAGGTGGAGACGAACAAGGGGCCAAACATCAGCGTGCGCAGCCGCTGGCTGTGGGCCTTTGTGGGCGGCGCGATTATGGGCTACGGCGCGCGCATGGCGCGTGGTTGCACCTCGGGGCAGGCGCTCTCGGGTGGGGCAACACTCTCTGTTGGCTCATGGGCCTTCATGTTCGCCGTCTTTGGCGGCGCGTATGCCGTTGCCTGGTTTGTCCGCCGCTTGTGGAACTAGTGCAGGAGACACACAATGAACTTTCCGCTTCTGCTGGAACCAATGGTGGGCAAGCCGTGGATGTATGTCATCTTCGCGCTGATCGGCTTTGCCTTCGGCTTTGTGCTCGAAATGTCGGGCTTCGGCAACTCCAAAAAGCTGGCAGCCCAGTTCTATTTCAAGGACCTCACCGTACTCAAGGTGATGTTTGGCGCAATCATCACGGCCATGGTGTTGCTCTTTACCATGGTGGGGCTGGGCGTGCTCGACTTCAGCCAGGTTTGGGTGAACCCCACCTATGTGTGGCCGGGGATTGTGGGCGGCCTGATCATGGGCGTGGGCTTCATCATTGGCGGCTTCTGCCCAGGCACTTCGCTTGTGGCTGCGGCCACGGCCAAGCTCGATGGTGTCTTCTTTGTTCTGGGCGTACTCTTCGGTATCTTCATGTTTGGCGAGACGGTGCCCTTCTTTGAGGAATGGTGGAACAGCAGCTACCTGGGCCGCCTCACGATTCCCGAGTGGCTGGGTCTCTCCTACGGCGTGGTTGTGCTGGGGATTGTGCTCATGGCGCTCTTCATGTTCTGGGGTGGCGAGCAGTTGGAGCGCATCATCGGCAAAAAGGATCTGCGCAAGGAGCCGCGCCTGCGCTATGCCGCGGCGGCAACGCTGGTGGCCGGGGCGATTGGCGTCATCATGATTGGCCAGCCCACCACGGAGGATAAGTGGGCGCTTGTGGCCCCTGTCAAGGAGGTGGCGCTTGACAACCGCGAGGTGCAAATTCACCCCGGCGAGTTGCTCAAGATTATGGCTGATGACCAACTGCGCGTGGTCATCTCCGACGTGCGTCCCGAGCAGGAGTACAACCTCTTCCACATTAGCGGCGCGCGCAATGTGCCGCTGGACACGCTGGGCAACGCAATCCCCGAAATGCACGCCCGCCAGGCATTGAACACGATCTTTGTGGTGGTAAGCGACAACGAGGCGGCCGCGACCGACGCATGGAAGACGCTGACGGCGGAGAGTGTGCCCAATACCTACATCCTCGAGGGGGGCATCAACAACTGGATTGCCACCTTCGGCAAGGAAGACCCGGCGATTCAGCCGGTGCCGGCATCGTTTGCCGCCAGCGAATCGGCGTCCTATGCCACAGAGCAACTCAACTACACCTTCCCGGCCGCGCTGGGTGACAGATACCTGGCCTCTGCACCCAACCCGCACGAGTGGGAGCTTGAGTATCTGCCCAAGGTGAAGCTGGAGATGAAGCGCGATAAGAGCGGTGGCGGCTGCGGATAAGCGGTCGCGGCCTTCATTTACGCGCATAAGCCTGAACACAGATCAAGACGGACACAGCAGGGATAACTGCTGTGTCCGTCTTGATCTGTGTTCAGGCCTTTTGCGGACCAATGCGGCCTCTCTGTTTGCATAGGCAGACGGGCTAGCAACAAACAGAAACGGCGTGGG
>DIAV01000411.1:15802-16010 GCA_002415895.1 Anaerolineales bacterium UBA5069
CTCGTTGATGCCTGCCTTGGACTTGGCGCCTTCGGCCAGCTTTGTGAGCAGCTTGTCGGTCGCGCCTTCTTCGTCGAGGGTCGTCTGCAGCAGCTTTTGGGCGTCCTTCATGCCCAGTTGGCCGGCCCATGTGCGCAGCGTACCGTAGGCGGCCATCTCATAGTGCTCTACGCGCTGTGCAGCGCCAATCAGGAAAGCGTCCATCACC
>DIAV01000382.1:0-754 GCA_002415895.1 Anaerolineales bacterium UBA5069
ACTTCAGCCGCCGTTGGTATGAAAGATGTCGCGTCCTCGAGAACGGCGGCTTCAGCCGCCGCTACGCATCATGTCGCGCGCCTATGGTGCGAGCCGCTCCAGCCGCCAGCCGTCGCCCGCGCGCGTGTAGCGCAGGCGGTCGTGCAGGCGGTTGGGCCCTCCCTGCCAGAACTCGACCATGTCGGGGACGACCAAATAGCCACCCCAGTGGGGCGGGCGTTCGGGATCGTGGCCGGCGTATTCGGCCTCGAGCGCCGCCAGCCGATCCTCCAGCAGCGCGCGCTCGGCGATCACCTGGCTCTGCGGCGAGACCCACGCGCCAAGGCGGCTGCCGCGCGGGCGGCTGTTGTAATACGCGTCCGACTCGGCGGCGGGCAGTTTTTCTACGCGCCCCTCCACACGCACCTGGCGCTCGAGCGGGCCCCACCAGAAGCAAAGCGCAACCTGTGCGTTGGCCGCCATCTCTTCACCTTTGGCGCTGGCATAGTTGGTAAAGAAGCGAAAGCCCTGCTCGTCTACATCCTTGAGCAGCACCACGCGCGCTGCAGGCTTGCCCTGGGGGGTGGCCGTGGCCAGCGTCATCGCGTTGGGCTCGCGCAAACCGGCCTCAACCGCCGCCGCCAGCCACGCGGCAAAGAGGGGTAGCGGTGCGGCGGGCGCATCGGCCTCCAGCAGGCGGCCTTGATGGTACTCTTTGCGGATGTCATTCGGGATGGATGGCATAGGTGGTCGGGTGGTCGGGTGTCGGGTGTCG
>DIAV01000382.1:779-1842 GCA_002415895.1 Anaerolineales bacterium UBA5069
GCCGCGCCCATCCACAAAGCCAAGCTTGCGCAGGCGGTAGCGGCGCGCCGAAAAGAGCGCGTCCTCCACGCGAATGCGTTTGGCCGAACGGCGCAGGAAGAAGCGCATGAAGGGCCATCCCTGCTCGGGCACGGTGCCTTCAGGTATATGATAGAGTTCGTGGATGAGCGTGTGTTCGGCGTTGATGGGCGTGAGGTGGCTCTCGATCACCATGCCCACGGCCAGGCCGCCAAAGACCTCGTTGCGCACCTGCCACGGGCTGGGCGCCCAAACGCGCGTGCGCGTGATCAGCGACTTGCCAAAGGGCATCTTGTAGCCCAGTTCCACAAGGTTGATCTCGCCCTCGCGCCCCAGATATTCACATGTTTGGAAGACCGCCGTGTGGTACTCCGCCGGGTGCAGAAAGTCGAGGTAATTCTCCTGCACGTGGTAGACATCCGAATCAACGTGAATGTCGAACCAGAAGCGCATTGCGTTGGCGGGCCGCGCCTGCAGCGGCGGCGCCGTATAGTCGTCCACATCCCATGGCAGCCGCACCCAGAGCAGAATGCCGTCGTCATGCGCCAGATAGCGCGGCAACTTGAGGCGGGGGCGGTCCAGGCAGAAGCCGTTGCGGAACTGCCAGCCGTGCCACGGGCAGGTGAGTGTGCCGTCGGTGGTCACCTTGCCCTCACCCAGGGGGCCGCCCCAGTGCGGGCAGACGGCCGAGGCCGCGTGCACAGAGCCGCCGTCATCATCGGTGCGCCAGAAGACAATCTCCTGATCGGCAATTGTCTTGACGAGTGTCCGGCCCGCCTTCAGTTCATTGCCAAAGGCAGCAACATACCATTGGCCGGCGTGCGGATCGGGTGCTGCGTGGTTTGTAGCCATTGTGCATTGCGGAAATGGGCTGGCTGTGACAGGGCGCGCCGAGACTGAGCGGCGTTGCTCCTGATTTTACCACGCCATGCAGGAATCAGATTGGCGCGTGCTTCACACGCTGCTGCGCGCAGTCATGGTGCGCGCAGTCATGGTGCGCGCAGCAGCGCGAGGTGCACCTCAAGCTCGCCAAAGTGGCCGCGCA
>DIAV01000382.1:1988-5128 GCA_002415895.1 Anaerolineales bacterium UBA5069
ACGCCATCCAGGTCGCCGTCCGTCAGCGTGTCCAGCCATGCCAGCAGCGCCGCGTGGACGTCGGCGGCGTACGCGCGCAGATCGTCGGGCGTGAGGGTGCGTGCAAGCGCAAGCGCCTGCGCGCCTGTGCAGCCAAAGGGTGGCAGCGGCGGGTTCACGCCGGGGTGATCCGCCCAGCGCCCCTGCGTGCGCAGTTCGGGCAGGCCACGCACCGCGGTGTGCATGACCCAGTCGGGCGCGGCCACGGCGTGCCACAGCGTGTACCCGGGCGGATTGAGGCCTGGCCCCGGTTGTGCTGCCCACTCGGCAGGCTGGACGGCATCAATCTGTCTCTGCAGCATTTGATTGACAACCTGCAACTGCGCTTTGAGGACGCCAACACCATTCATGGCTTGTCTCCTTTGCGGATTCCCGGTTTCAAGCAGCCTACTTCTGCACAATGGGCAGGAAGGAGCCGCCCGTGTCAATCAGCCGCCACTCCACAGCGCCGATGTCGCACGCGCTGCCCACGGGGCGCACCACGCCGCGCTGATCCTGCGCCGGGCAGAGCGCGTTGTCGCCCGCGTCAATCGCCGGGCTGCCGATCAGAGGCAACAGCGTGTCCGTGGGGCCGCCATTGGGGTTGATGAAGGAGAGCATGGGGTTGACGCTGCGCAGATCGCTGGCATCGCCACCCGTAACGCAACTGTTGTCGCCAATCAGGTTGTGGCCATCCGAAATCACGGAGCCTCCGTCGCAGTTGAGCGAGGGCGTGCCGTTGTCGGCGCTGACGCTGCTGTTGGCAACGATGGTGTTGCCCATGCGCACGTTGCCGCCATTCCAGATGCCGCCGGCTATGTCGGCGTTGTTGCGCTCAATTGTGACGTTGCGCAGGCTGGTTCCTGCCGACGCACCTGCGAAGATACCGCCGCCCTGACCGCCGGTGTTGACGACCGGATCGCCCGCTGCGTCATAGTCGGCGCTGTTTTCGGCCAGCGTTGCATTGACAATGGTGGCGGAGCCAGTGGCCGTGTAGATAGCGCCGCCGCTGCGTTTGGCGCGATTGGCAAAGAAGGTCGACTCGAACACGTTCAGCGTGCCCAGATTGTAGATGCCTGCACCGTCACCGAGCCCCGCCACCGGATCTTTGACGCGGTTGCCCAGGAAGGTGCTGCCATAGACAGCGAGCGATGCGCCCGCGCCATTGTAGACGGCGCCGCCTTGCAGATCACTTTCGTTATTGATGAGCAGTGTGCGCTGCAACAGGAGGGAGCCGCTGTTGTAGATGGCGCCGCCCCGATCGGCGTCGGTCCCGCTGTCGCTGATTGTGGAATCAAAGATGTTGACGCCACCGCCCGCGTTGATGCGTATGACGCTGCCGTCAAAGCCGGCGCCGTGCGCCAGCGCGAGGTCACGCAGCACCAGGCTGCCGTCAACAATGAAGAGTTGCAGCGTCTCCTGCCCATCAAGCGTGACTTTGCCGCCCCCTACAATTGTGTAGTTCTGGCCCGCGGGGATCACCTTTGTTGTCATGAGGATGGTGACGGGGTTCGCGCCGCAACTGAAGCTGATGGTGCCCGGTCCACTGGCAATGGCCGCTTGCAAAGCAGTATCAGTGCAGGAGCCGGGCGTGCCGTCGCCCACAACACCTGCGGCCAGCGCTGTGCGCACGTTTGTCATCAACCACAGGGCTGCCATTACAACAGTCAGCAGAAGCGTCACAGCCGGGGTGCGCAATGTTCTGTGCGTCATGGAGAGTCATCCTTTGCAGTCTGCCGAGGGATAGGGGCGCAGCCCATGCCGCGCCAGTGCGCCATTCTAGCAGAGTGCACCGAAGGCGCAAGTGATCTGGCGCTACGTCGCGCTGTGCTGCGCGCCACACCCCCCTGTACGCAGAAAAGGCGGAAACAACAGGAAAGCGCAGTTCATGCCTTTCCTGTCGTTTCCGCCCTTTCTGCGTACAGGGGTTAAATTACGCCTCGGGCGCATCACCCCAGCGGCGGTCAAGGTCCACCGTGCCGCGCTTCATGGCGAGCAGGAGTGCGTCCTGGTCAATGGGCAGTGCCAGGCAGCGCACGCCCACGGCATTGAAGATGGCATTGGTGATGGCGGGGCTAATGGGAATTGAGCTGATTTCGCCCACACCCTTCGCGCCGTAGGGGCCGTCGGCGGTGGGATGCTCCACCACAAAGTGCTGCATGGCGGGGGCCATACGCACGTTGGGCATCTTGTACTGCCCCAGGTGGCGCGTCCACGGAATGCCCTCTTCCTCAATATAGTGCTCGGTGAGGGCGTTGCCAATGCCCATGACCACGCCGCCGTCAATCTGCCCGTTGAGGCTGAGGATGTTGATGGCGCGCCCCACATCGTGTGCGGTGATCACGCGCTCGACACTCAACTCACCGGTTTCCACATCCAGCGCAATCTGCGCCGCATGCACGGCAAATGAGAAGGCAAAGTGCATATCGCCGCCTGTGCCCAGCGGCTGGGTTTTGGGCGCCCAGTAGTCATAGGTCAACCGCGGCTCGCGCCCTTCGTCAATCAGGAATTGCACCGCTTCGGCAAAGGGGATGCTGCGCGAGGTGGGCGGGGCGTGCTTTGTGCCCTTGTTCCCGTTGCTGCCATTCGTCCCATTGCTGCCGTTGCCGTGTGCATGTGATTCGCCATCGGCGCTGCGCACAGCTTCGAGGCGCGCCTCGTCCACATAAGCCAGCCCCTCGTGAAAGGCAATGACGCTGGGCGGTACATCGAACTTCTCGGCCAGCACGGCCTGCATCTGCTCGCGCATGGTGCGGGCGGCCAGGCGCGCGGCGTTGCCGCTGAGATAAGTCTGGCGGCTGGCGGTGGTGGGGCCGCCATCGGGCGAGAGGTCGGTGTCCATCACCAGCACGCTTACCTTGTCGAAGGGGAGTCCCAGTTCTTCGGCGGTGCAGGCAGCCAGCACGCCGATGAGGTTCTGCCCCATCTCGGCGCTGCTGGTGCGGATTTCGGCGCGGCCGTTGGGGTAGACCTCCACTTCGGCGGCTGCTGAATCGGGCGCGCCGCCGCCCAGCCCTGTGTTCTTGTAGCCTGCCGCCACACCCCACGCATAAACCTTGCTGCCCTTGCGCACAGGCTGCCACGGGCTTGTGCCCGCGCCCTCGTGCTCGTCATGCCAGGCG
>DIAV01000300.1:0-2358 GCA_002415895.1 Anaerolineales bacterium UBA5069
AGATGTGTATAAGAGACAGGGCTACGGCGTGCAGGCGGCCAGCCTGCTACCGCGGCTGGGCGCACTGAAGTGCGTGGGCGGGCCGGAGAACATTGCCCTCTTCGCCTGGTACGGTGTGCAGGGCGGACTCACGCAGTGGGGACCGCATGTGGTCTACCCCGGCCACGCGCACCCCTACGGCGTGGACGTTATCGGCCACCACGCAAAGCACTTTGGCGCGGATGTAGTCATCACGCTGATCGATGTCTGGACGCAGGAGGGTGTCGCACAGAAGGTCGCGCCTGCGCGCTGGCTGCCCTGGTTTCCCGTGGACACGGAACCTGTGAGCCCGCGCGTGCTCGATGCGCTGAGTGGTGCTGCGCTGCCGCTCGTCTTCTCGCGCTTTGGCGAGCGCATGCTGCGCGACGCGGGGGTTGAGTGCAGGTATGTGCCGCACGGCATTGAGCCGGAGGTCTACAAGGTGCTGCCTGAGGATAAGGTAGCGCAGTTTCGCCAGGCGCTCTTTGGCGACGCGCCGCACGTGACGCTGATGGTGGCGGCCAACAAGGGCTTCGACCGCAAGGCGTTTCAGGTCAACCTGCGCGCCTGGGCGGCCTTTGCAAAGGAAGAGCCGGGCGCACTGCTCTACATCCACACCGACCCCACGGCGCAGGCGCAGGGCGTCGACCTGCGTGCGCTGACGGATGCGTTGGGCATTGCCGAGCGCGTGCGCTTTCCCGACCGCTACTCGTACTACCTGGGCTATCCAGCCGAATACATGGCGCTGCTCTACAACGCCGCCGACGTGCTGCTGGCGGCGAGCATGAGTGAAGGCTTTGGCATCCCCATCATCGAGGCGCAGGCGTGCGGCACGCCCGTGATTGTGACCGACTTTGCATCCATGCCCGAGCTCGTGCGCTGGGGCGTAGAGGTGCCGTCCGCCGACCGCTTCTGGGTGAGCGGGCTGGAGAGCTGGTGGGCGTGGCCCGACTGGTGCGGCGTGCAGGACGCGCTGGGGAGTGTAGGGAGGGAGAAGGCAACGGCGTCAAAGCGAGAAGACGTGAGCGCGCAGGTGCAGAGTGAGTATGGCTGGCAAGCCGTGGTAAAGCGACACTTGCTGCCGGCACTTGAACTGGTGGTGTGACTGGCAATCGTTCCATTGCGCGCAGATACCGGCGAGAGGGATCTCGCCGGTATCTGCGCGTTCAGTCATTCCTCGCATTAGCAGCACCTAGCGTTCCATGTAGGGCAGGAGCGCCTTGACCTCGACCTATGAGGCCAGCACGCCCGCTACGCCTCGGCGCGGTAATTGCGCATCATACCCATGTCTTCGTGCTCGAGGTTGTGGCAGTGGTAGACGAAGATGCCCGGCTGCGCAAAGCGCATGAGCACGCGCACCTGTTCGCCGGGCATAACGAGCACGGTGTCCATCCAGCCGTCGTCTACATAACCTTCATGCACGGAATCCCAGCCGGCCTTGAGTTCAGGCGCAGTGACTGTACGCTCCTGCACCTGAAATTGCACTCCGTGTACGTGGATGGGGTGCACCATGCCCATGGCCTCCATCATCTGGCCGGGGTTCTGTTCATTGACGAACTCCCACGCCTCGAGCGTGCCCACCTGTACGATTTCATTTGGTGCGACAGCTTCCATCTCAAAGCTACGGCCGTTGATCTGCCAGCGCATGTTGCGCATGGTGAGCGCGAAGCGGCGCGGCTGGTCGGCATTGACGGCATCCTCCAGCCGGTATCGGGCGATGGGTGCGAATGCTGTTGGCAAAGTGAGGATTTCGTCCTCCTGGCGCTCTATGCGTATCTTGAGGATGGGGAAGGGGTTGCCGTTGGGAAGCTGCGGATTGTAGCCCATCATGCCACCCATGCCACCCATACTACCCATGCCACCGGCCATGAGTGAGTCGCCCTCAGCGCTGACAAACGCCAGGCTCTGCAACGTCACTTCATCGCCTGCGGAAAGGTCGCTGAAGTCGGCCCAGAGCTCAACTCGCTGGCCCGGCCCCAGCATGACGTAGGGGCGTTCCACAGGGCGCTCGAGCAGGCCGCCATCGGTGCCCAGCACCACCATCGGCGCACCGCTCTCCCAGCCAAGCTTGTAGTCGCGTGAGTTGGAGCCGTTGAGCAGCCGCAGCCGATAGGCACGCGTGGCAAGGGGCAGCGCAGTGTTGGGCGCGCCGTTGACCAAGATTTGGTCGCCCAGAAAGCCCATCATCATCGCCATGCCGGGCATGCCCCCCATGGCCCCGCCTTGTGCGTAAACAAACTGGTTGTTGGAGTCAAAGGTGCGGTCCTGCAGCACAAGCGGGATATCTTGTGCGCCAGCGGGCAACAGGGCCGCCTCGGCGTCATCGGTGACGAGGAAGAG
>DIAV01000300.1:2600-8693 GCA_002415895.1 Anaerolineales bacterium UBA5069
AGCACTTCAAACTCGTAAAGATAGGTCTCACCGGTTGCAATCACATCGCACGGGTGGCCATCCATGCGCTCGGGCAGGATGAGGCCGTGCCAATGGACGATGGTCGGCTCTGGCAGGTCGTTGCGGAAGTGAATGCGCACCTTTTGCCCCGGTCGCACACGGATAAGCGGACCGAGGTATGTGTTCTCCAGAGGCTGCAGGCTGTCGGCTGCACCGTGGATCAGCTCTGCCTCGTACTTCCAGACCCGCGTGGGGGCGCCGGGCAAAATCTGCGTTTGCCCCACCACAGCGCGCAGGTTGATCTCTACATCGGGAGAGAAGTCGGTCTGCGGAGGCAGGGTGGCAAGGGGTGCAGCGGTAGCGCCCCCATAGGATTGCAGCGGCGCACAGCCCGCCGCGACGGCCGTGCCACCGGCGGCTATGGCGATAGCGCCGACTGCGCGCAGGAATTCTCTCCGGCTGATTTCTGGCACAAACAGTCCTCCAAAGGTTGACGGAATGGTTTGCTTCGATGAATCAAGTGATCAAGCGATTGATGAAATGATGGTTGCGCCCAGCCACTTGCGGGCAAGACGTGACAACCGCCGGCGCGGAGGCATGTTCCACCGTGGCAGTTGTCGCTACTCCGGGTGTGTTGGTGCTTGCCGAGGCAAATGCGGTGCGCCTACGTCAACTGCAAATCCTGCCGAATTGCCTCATACTCATCGCGGCTGATTTCACCGCGGGCATACCGCTCCTTGGCAATTTCGAGTGGGGTCCGGCGCGCCTCCACCAGCGTGCTCCCGGCACGATCAGTCGGCTGGCCGTCGGTGGCAGGCGAAGTTGCCGGCGGATAGGAGACGCGCTGATTGCGCCCCGCGGCTTGCACGGCCCACACAATCAGCCCCACCAGCAGCAGACCACCCACCATCATTACCGGCCAGCTCCAGAGCATGTGGCTGCCCCAACCCCAATTACCCATCTGATCCCAGTTCCAACCCATCATCGAAAGAGTCCTTTCACTTCAGTCTTGTTCAATGTTCCGTACCACTCGCGCTCGCTGCGTTGTCGCTCGCATGCGTAGCCCAAGTGGCCGCTGCGGTTGTGCGCAAGGTAGAGAACGCACTCGCGCGGCGCTCGCACGAAAATCTCCATGCACTCCGTGCTGCAAAAGAGGTAAGTCCATCCCGCGTACTCATATGCGGATCCCGCGCTTTCAGCATCCATCTCCATACCGCAGATTGGGTCTCGCGTGATTGTCGTTGGCACAATGGCCTCCTCTGCAGCAGTCTCTAGCCATATCTTAACGACGAAGACAGACCTGTCGTTCACACGCCGCCCTCATACTCTGCGCTTGTGAAGGGTGGTCGCGCCAGCGCCAAATGGCGCGTTTGCGGCGCGCATCATTGCCACTCGCTGGCAACCGAAGCGCGTCCGTAAGTGTTGCCAATAGGCCATTCGGCTTGGTCGCAGCGGGCAAATCGGCCCTCGTAACGGAGAGAGAATGGTGCTATGCTGGCACCCATTCGTACGTTCGAATTGTGTCCGGCAGCAGCAAAAAGGGGCCACGACGCAAATTGGGGTGCAATGGTATGATGGAGCGGACACGCACGTCGAGAAGGGGCTGATGATGGAGACGATCCTGCTCAGTGCACGCGCGTCGGCGCTGGCGCTGATTGCGGCCGCTGCATTGATTGGCGGCATTGTGGCCGTGTGGCTCCGGCTGGGCAAGGAGTGACTGCGGGGCGCATGTCGTCCGGCGAACGTGTTGACTACCTCTACTCGAAAGCGTAGGTGATGCACTGCTGATGGCAATCGACCCCCGTACCGCTCCGATTCGCGTCCTGTTGGCGGATGACCACGCTGTTGTACGCAAGGGCATTCGCGATTTCCTGCTTGAGGAACCGGACATTGACGTCGTCGCCGAGGCTGCAGATGGCCTGACCGCACAGGCGCTGCTGCGCGAACTCGCGCCCGAAGTGGCCATCCTTGACGTGCGCATGCCGGGGGCAACGGGCATTGAGGTTGTGCAGTGGCTGCGCGCCGAAAGGCTACCTGTGCGTGCGCTGATGCTGACCGCATTTGATGACGAACCGATTGCGGCGCTGGCGCTGCAGGCCGGCGCCTATGGCTATATGCTCAAGACCGCCGACGCCGAAGAGATTGTTGACGCCGTGCGCACAGTGGCGGCAGGCAACAGTGCGCTGGACCCTCTCATTGCACAGAAGCTGGCGCTGCACCTGCTGAAGGGTGCAGGCACTGTGTCCCCTGCCCTTCCCTTCGGCATTGAGCCCCTTACCGAGCGCGAGCGGGCAGTGCTGGTGCTGGCCGCCGCAGGGCTCACCAACCGCGCGATTGGGCTGCAGCTCGATATCAGCGACCGCACGGCGCAGGGACACCTCGCCAACATTTACGCCAAGCTCCAGGTTGCCTCCCGCACAGAGGCCGTCACCAAGGCGCTTCACCTGGGCTTGATCGACCTGCCGCCAGTCGACACCACGCCACTATGACCCGCCTGCACTGGCGCAGCCTGCGTGTGCAGGTCCTCCTGTGGACGGCGCTGCCCCTCACCATCTTCCTGATTGCGATCTCGCTGACAGGCATCGGCAGCCACCAGGCTTCCATGCGTGCGCTCGCGGCAGAAGAGACGGAACGGCTGACCAACGCCGTGGCCACCGGGCTCGCCGCGCAGTTGGAGAGCTACCAGGTAGGGCTTGAGGCGGCGGCTGGTGCATTGGTGCATCACCTGGACGACCCAGCCTCGCGCGTTGCACTCCTTGTGCAAACCAGCGGGGTAATGGGCAACATCGATCTCGTACTCTTCGACGCCAAAGGTCCCATTGCGAGCGCCAACGGGGCGCTGCCCACCTGGGCGCAACAAATGGACGCCGGCGCGGGCGCAGCAGGGCGGGAGATCATCCACGACGGCGACCACATTCTCCTGCGCGCCGACCTGCCGCAGGGAGCGGCGGCGCTTGTCGCGGCGGTGCCTGTGCAGGCGCTGGCGTTTGCCTCCTACCTGGGTGATTCCGCCGATCTCTACGGCAGCACACTGTCATTGCTGGACGCGACCGGCGCCCCGATCCTGACCGCAGGCCGGGCGCTCGACGGCAGCAGCATGGCCTCAACGGAAGACGAACCGAACGGCGCCGAGAAGGTCGCTGCAACGGCGCCGCTGCCGGGAACGGCGTGGACAATCGTCATGCGTGAGGGGTGGCACTCCAACACGGCCCCCATGCTACGCTTTGAGCAGGCGGTGCCCTTCGTGCTTGTGATTGCAACGGCCGTCTCGCTGCTCACCTTGCTCTTTGGCCTGCGCCTTGTGGTGCAGCCGCTACGCGCACTGGCTGCGCGTGCGCAACGCATTGGCGAAGGAGACTTTACCGCTGCCAGCAACCCCGTTGGCGGCGTGGATGAGATCGAAGATGTACGTATTGCCCTCGACCAGATGGCGGGGCAGATTCGCGCCCACCAGCGCGCTCTGGAGCAACAACTGCACGCGGTCAACCGCGCCCAGGAGGAGGAGCGCGCCCGCCTTGCTCGCGAACTCCACGACGAGACGGTGCAAGGGCTGGTCGCGCTTGACCACCGCCTGCAAAAGGCGCAGCGCGCCCTCCAGCGTGACCCGGCGCTGCTCAAGGATGAGGTCAGCGCGGTTCGCGCCATGGTGCACGCCGAAATGGAAGAGGTGCGCCGCTTTAGCCGCGGGCTGCGGCCGGCTTATCTCGAGGATCTTGGGCTTTGCCCGGCGCTCGAACTCCTGTGCGAAGAGTTGGGGGTTGGGTTTAGCGTTGCGGGTGACGCGCGCCGCCTCGATCCAACGGCTGAGCTCTCATTCTTCCGAATCGCGCAGGAAGCCATCAACAATGCGCGCCGCCACGCCCTGGCGCGCCAGATTGCGCTGCGCCTTGCGTTTTCGCGCACAAGGCTCGTGATGCAGGTGGAGGATAACGGCGTTGGCTTTGCACCACCTGCGCACCTGGGCAGCCTGGGCCGCCAAGGGCACTTTGGCCTCATGGGCATGGAAGAGCGCGCTGAACTCATCGGCGCGCAGTTGGCCATCGATTCGACCCACGGCAGCGGCGCCACAATCACGCTTTCTCTCGATAGCTAGTGCCTTCCTATAGGCGATACGGGTGTGTGGCACGCGCCAAATGGCGCGTGTCTATTGCGCGTGCCTATGCAACACTGTGTGTATAGGCTGCGAACTGCGCAACCCTCATAGTTCAATGCACACCACAATCTGGAGACTTCGATGCGTACATTGTCCCGTCTTGCATTTCTGTCTGTTTGCACCGTGGCGTTGGTCGGAACGCTGACTGGCGTTCTAGCGACACGTCCGCTGTACGCCGCCGAAGGCTCATCGCGTCAAGCGGTTGCCGCCCCCGGCGTTGAAGGTGCGTTTGTTCAGGGCTGGATGGCCTCAGGTGCTACCGGTCTCTTCACCGATACCGTTGATCATGCTGCGCACCACGCGGCCGCCGGCGTGGCCGCAAGCCAGACGATGTCGGGAATGGTCATGCCTGGCGCTACGGAGACCCTGAGCGGGACTGCGATGAGCGCCGGCATGGGTATGGGGCCGGAGATGATGAGCGGCATGATGGACAATATGGGCGGCATGCACGGTGAAATGCAGTCGCTCGTGAATGAGATCATGGCGCAGCACCTTGACGAAATGAAGCCGGCTCTGGCCGCTGAGATGGGGCAACTGCAGGGCCGCATGGATGTCATGAGCGGTATGCTGGCTCAAATGGCAAACATGCACGACGGCATGATGCAGGGTGGCATGGACGGCATGATGCAAGGCGGCATGGATGGCATGATGGGGGATGGCATGATGGGCGGCACGATGCCCATGCCCGGCACGATGCCCATGTCCGGCGCCATGCCCGGCATGGATCACGGCATGGCGGCCAGCGACATTCCGTTCGACGCCCAGTTCATTGACAGCATGATCGAACATCACCAGGGTGCCATCACCATGGCCGAGCTTGTCCTGGCGCAGGGCGAGCATGAAGAGCTGCTCACAATGGCCAATGCCATCATCAGCGCGCAGCAGGGCGAAATCGACCAGATGAAGGCGTGGCGCGCCGCCTGGTACCCTGATCTACCTGTGTCGACCGGCATGGGGATGGACATGGGCGAGATGGTGATTGCTGACGACGCTACCATTCCCTTTGACCAACGCTTCCTAACCGCCATGATCTCGCACCACAGCGGCGCAATCATGATGGCCGAAGCGGCGCTGACGCAAGCCGAACACGAGGAAATCCGCCAGTTGGGCACCGCCATCATTGCCGCCCAGGAGACCGAGATTGCACAGATGCAGGATTGGCTCAAGGAATGGTATGGCGTTGAGACCAATGCAATGCCCGCGGGCGCTATGGCCGGGCAGACCAACTCCATGGGCATGATGGACATGATGGGATCAATGGACATGACAGGCATGATGGAGATGATGCAGTCATCCCAGGCCGACATGGCGGCGCTGATGGCCGACCTGCCCGCTCCCATGGCGGCACGCATGCAGGAAATGCAGGGGCGCATGGACGCGATGATGCCGATGAGCGGCACGATGCCGATGCCCGGCACCATGCCTATGTCCGGCACCATGCCTATGTCCGGCACCATGCCTATGTCCGGCACCATGCCTATGTCCGGCACCATGCCTATGTCCGGCATGGAGCCCATGACTGGCACAATTCCAATGGCGGGCATGATGGCAGATATGGGGTCCATGCACACCGAAATGGGCGTCATGGCGGAAGAGATGACGTCCATGATGGGCGAGATGGTGGCAGATGATTTTGCCGGTATGACGCCGCAGCAAGCCGCTGCCATGGGCCGCATGCAAGGCAGGATGCAAGGTATGGCCGCCATGGCACAGATGATGGACACGATGCACGGCGGCATGATGGACGGCATGATGAATCACTAGACGCACGCGGCGTCATCCGCTGCGTGGCACTCTATCGTCTCGAATTGGGCGGGATGCGCGCATCCCGCCCACTGTATTCAGTCCATGCGCAAGCACGCCGCCGGTCCGCTATTTCCAGGTCCAGGCAACGAATCACAAACAGGAGAATCAACCGCAGGAGGCAATTCTAGTGAGCG
>DIAV01000342.1:0-425 GCA_002415895.1 Anaerolineales bacterium UBA5069
CGTTCGCAATTGATGGCACAGACATGACGAAGCTCCTGGTTGGCACGAGCGATTTGACTGCACGCGCCTACACCTTCAGCGTTGTCTGCTCAGACAATGGCACCCCGCCGATGTCGAGCCCCAGCACGTCGTTCACAATCAACGTCTACGCCACCGCTTCGCTAACCTTTGGTGCGGAGACATCCGGCCACAGCGGTGTTGTGCGCAAGGAAGCGGGCGCGCTGGTCATCCCGGTGGTCTACAACGCCAACGGCAACGCGCCAACCAGCTTCAAGTTCCGTGTCAACTTCGACGCCGCGTGCCTGGCAGTTGCAAGCACTTCGCCTGCGCCGAGCAGCTCCGACACTGTCGCCGGCTGGGTGCAGTACGACAATGTATCCTCCATGCCGGTCCTCTCCGTTACGGCCCTGGCCTCCTGCCCGGAC
>DIAV01000342.1:627-3081 GCA_002415895.1 Anaerolineales bacterium UBA5069
CAGGGCGCGCAAATTGGCGCACTGGTCTTCACACTCAAGCTGGACCCGGCCAAGGCGGCCTTCGACGCCACCGACGCCGACGGTGACGGCAACCCCGACGCCATCCAGTTCAACCTGGTTGACGGGCAGTCGGCCGTGGCGCTCTACGACGCCGCAGCCAGCAAGATCAGCGTGGCGGTCTTCAGCGTCACCCAGGATATGCAGCCGATCAACGGCAGCGTCGCCTCGGTGAGCCTCAAGAGCCTGGCCGGCGGTGACGCGGGCCTGACCATCGAAAGCGCCTCGGCCTCCACGGTTGATGGCATCTCGGTGCCGGTGAAGGGGACGTTGGGCGGCCAGGCCTTCCTGCCCAGCTTCTTCAACTACCTGCCCATGCTGGTCAAGTAGGTCTACACAAGGGCTGGGGCGCACGTGCGCCCCAGCCCTGCACGAAGGCGGGGGGTGGTGCGTACCGCCTCCCGCCGCTGCCTTTGTCTCGTTTTGTTGTCACGGTACTTTATGCGCTACTGGCATCGTTGCCTGCCCAAGCTCATCATGCTGTCGGCTTTGCTCGTGGCGCTTGCGCTCATGGGCGCGGCGACAGGGCAGCCCGTTGTCAGCCTGCCGCAGAACTTGCCCGTAGCGGCCGGGAGTACTGTGGAGATACCCGTCTACTACAGCGGCAACGGCGCAGGGATTACCAGCTTCCAGTTTGGCTTTGATCTGGGGCCATGCCTCACCTACCGCAGTGACCCGGGCATTCGCTTCACCTTGCCCCCCATGTACGGCACGGGCAGCGCGTATGACCCGGGCCAGACGACGGAAGAGCTGATGATGCTGGGCTATACGGCGGAAACAACCATACTGCCCGACGGCTCGCTCATGACGCTGCCCTTCACCGTCAACTGCTATCCGCCCCCCGGGCAAACGACCGTAATGGCGGCGCTGCCCTTTGCACGCAGCTTCCCGCCCCGCTTCTTTGATGTGGCCAGCCGCGAGGTGGCGGGCGCGTATGTAGACGGCTCGGTGATCATTGGGGGGGCCACGCAAACGCCCACGCCCATCCCCACCAGCACGCCAACGCCGACCAGCACGCCAACGCACACACCCACCAGTCCGCCCACAGCGACGCCCACCATCGTCACAGGGACGCCCGGGCCAACGGAGACACCATCGCCCACGCCCACGTTCACTGCGACGCCCACGGCAACGCCAACCGCGACGGCCACACAAACGCCCACCATCACGCCCACGCCTGATCCGGCGCGCATGCCCGGGTTGCGCATTGGCAAGGTGAGCAGCCCGGCGGGCAGCAGCGCAATCAGCGTACCCATCAGCTTTGAATCCAAGGGCGCGGCCGTATCCGCCATGCTCTTCTCAATTGACTTTGACGAACAGTGCCTGAACTACAGGCTGGGCAATGCCCGGTTCAACCTGCCGCCCGGCTTCGTGCCCGGGATTGCGTATGACGCAACCGACAAAGACGGCGAGATTGACATCACCATAAGCGATTACGTGCCGCCCATGAACGCCCTGCCTGACCGTGTGCTGGTAACGCTGACCTTTGGCGTCACCTGTGCGCCCACACCGCCCGCAACGACGCGCGTGGCGGCTGTGGCCTTTGCCGCCAGCCCGCCGCCCAGCTTCGGCAATCCCCAGGGTGGGGACATCGCGGGATGGGTGCAGTCCGGGGAAGTGCTTGTGCAGGCGGCCCCCACGCCAACACCGGCGAAGGCTGTCTATTTGCCGGCGGTGCGCAAACCGTAGGTGCATGTGCGCGGTTTGCCCCTTATCAATGGACACCCGTTGTACACGGGTGAAAACGCAGTATCGAGCAGGAGCAACCCCACTCCTCATGGCTTCTAGACATCGGCGGCCCAAAGCGCCGCTTACAATTCTGACACTATTGACACTGCTGATTGTCATTGGATTCAGCGCCGGCGCATGGTTTACCAGTGCGGTGCAGGCGCAGACGCAGGGACCCCAGCTGCGCGTAGACCATGTGGTAATCCCTGCCGGTCAGGCTCTGGTTGACGTGACGGTGAACCTCGACACCAATGGCGCAGAGGTCACGGCGCTGGCATTCTCGCTGGACAGTGACTCGGCATGTCTGTCGATGCCCGGTGACCTTACCTATGCTGAAGGCGTCTCCGATTTTATCGTAGACGGCCAGGCAAATGGCAAGACGGTTTACGTCTCATATGATGAGTTGGATACAACAGGCGAAGTTGACGTTGCGATTGTGGACCAGGCCCCACCCTACGAACTGCTGCCGGACGGTGCGCTCATCACTTTCCGCTTCGACGTGGGGTGCCAGCCCAAGCCGGACGAGGCGAGCATCACAATCCCCGTGCTCTTTTCAACGACACCGGCGGCCAACTTCAGCAACCTGGCCGCCGAGGAGGTGCCTGGTGGCACCACAGCCGGATCGGTGACAATCAACGTGCCGCCGACAACCACACCAACGAACACACC
>DIAV01000342.1:3173-8289 GCA_002415895.1 Anaerolineales bacterium UBA5069
GACCGCGACGCCAACAAAGACGCCCATTGCCCTGCGCGAGAAGATAGCGCTCCCCATTGTGCGCAGGATAAGCCAGTAGCCAAGCGCGGCTGTTGCCATTCGGGGCCGCTCAATCGCAAATTCAAGGATAACAGCGCCTCGTTGGCCCACCAGCCAACGAGGCGCTGTGCGTGGCGCATACGCACGTTTGCCTGTTCCCCGTTCCCCAAGCGCGTGTGATACACTTTTGGGCCTGTGGGCGCGCAGCCCAAGATCTGCGCGCTTGCCGGAGAACCATGAACCCACGAACGTTGCACGTCCTCGAATATGGCAAGATCCTCGAGCGGGTGGCGGAGCGCTGCGCCTTCTCGGGCGGGCAGGAACTGGCGCGCGCCCTGCTCCCTTCGGACAACCTGGACACCGTGCGCCAGCGGCTGGCGCAAACCGCCGAGGCCGTGCGCCTGCTGGAGCAGAAGGATGACATCTCCTTTGGGGGTGTGCGCGACGTGCGCGCCGCCGCCGACAAGGCCACGCGCCGCGCCGTCCTCTTTGCGCCCGAACTGCTTGAAATCCGCCAGACGCTCATGCGCGCCCGCCAACTGCGCACATTGCTCGTACGGCTGGAGAGCGCCTTCCCCAGCCTGGCCGAGCTTGCCTACAACATTGAGCCGTGCGACGAAGTCATCAACCAGATTGGGCGCTGCATTAGCGAGCGGGGCGACGTGGTTGACAGCGCCAGCAGCAAGCTGCAAAACGTGCGCGCCGAGTTGCGGTCGGCGCAGGAGCGGCTGCTTACCACACTCGAGCGCCTCGTCCACAACCCCGATCTCAAGCCCTATCTCCAGGACACGCTTGTCACGCAGCGACAGGGGCGCTACGTCATTCCCGTGCGCGCCGAGTACAAAGGCAGCATTGACGGCATTGTGCATGATCAGTCGGCCAGCGGCGCAACGCTCTTCATTGAGCCAATCCGTGTGGTGCAGCAGAACAACGCCGTGCGCGAGTGGGAGCTGGAGGAAGAGCGCGAGGTGCGCCGCATCCTCACCGAGCTGACCGAGCTTGTGGCCGACGAAGCGGATTACATTCGCCGCAACGCCGAAATTCTGGCCGAACTCGATTTTGTCTTCGCGCGCGCCCGTTATGCGCTTGACACCGACTGCACCCTGCCCGAAGTCATGGGTTTTCGCACTGTCAAGCAGCCGCTCGCGCCGCGCACTGCGCACAACGACGGCGCGCAGCAGAACGGGGCCGTTGAAGCGGTCTTTCACCCGGGCACAGTCATCGACCTGCGCCGCGCCCGCCATCCCCTGCTGGACCCGAAAACGGTTGTCCCTGTTGATATTTACCTTGACGACGAGACATTTCTCGTCGTGGTCACAGGCCCCAATACGGGCGGCAAGACAGTCGCGCTCAAAACGGTGGGCCTGCTGGCGCTCATGGCGCAGTCGGGGCTTATGCTCCCCACCGATCAGGGCTCCAGGCTGAGTGTTTTCGAGGGCATCTACGCCGACATCGGCGACGAGCAGTCCATTGAGCAGAGCCTGAGCACCTTCTCCAGCCACCTCACCAACATTATTGAACTGCTGGACGAGGCAGACCCGCACACCCTCGTACTGCTGGACGAACTGGGCGCGGGCACGGACCCCGACGAAGGCTCGGCGCTGGCGATTGCACTGCTCGAAAACCTGCGCGGGCGCGGCATTACCACCTTCGCCACCACGCACTACAGCGATCTCAAGCTCTATGCCCATAACACGCCTGGCGTCACGAATGCCTCGGTGGAGTTCAACGTGGAGACGCTCAGCCCAACCTATGAGCTCAGTATTGGCCTGCCGGGCCGATCCAACGCGCTGACGATTGCGCGCCGCCTGGGGCTGAACCCGGCGATTGTGGACCGCGCCGAAGCCATGGTGCGCCCCGACCAACTTGAGGCCGACCAGTTGCTGGCCGACATCAAGCGCGCCCGGATGGAAGCGCTGACGGCAGCGGAGCGCGCCCGAGCGCGCGAGCGCCAATCGCAATTGCTGGAGAGCGATCTGCGCTATCAACTCGCCTCCATCGAAGAGGCGCGCCGCACAGTAATTGCCGAGGCGCGCGGCCTTATGGAGACCGAAGTGGCCGAGCTGCGCGCCGAGCTTGACCAAATGCGGCGCACCATGCGCTCCACACCCTTCGGCACAGGCGGCGCGGCGGGCGCAAACGCGCCCACGCACGATGACTTCCTCAACCGCGCGCAGCAGGAACTTAACCGCCGCAGCCGCCAGGAGAGCCAGATTGAGCGGCGCGTGGTGATGCCCGGGCGCAGCGAAGAGCGCCTGGCCGGTGCAATTGAAGTAGGCGACCGCGTCTTTGTGCCCAGCCTGCAGGCGGGGGGCAATGTGCTTGCCATCTATGAGCGCGAGGGCGAGGCCGATGTGCAACTGGGCAGTTTCCGCCTGCGCCTGCCCGTCAAACGTCTTGAATTGCGCCAGAAGGCCACGCGTGACGATGGCGCGGAACGTGTTACACTCCACGCCAGCAATCTCTCTGTTGAGAGCCCCGGCATGGAGCTTGATCTGCGCGGCGTGCGCGTGGATGAAGGTTTGGATCGGCTCGAGCGCTATTTGAACCAGGCGGCGCGCGCGCGCCTGCCCTTTGTGCGCATTATTCATGGGCGCGGCACGGGCGCAATGCGCAGCGCCGTGCGCGATGCGCTGGCTGCGCATCCTTTCGTCGGCTCCAGCCGCCCCGGCGAAGGCAACGAAGGCGGCGACGGCGTTACCGTAGTGAAGCTGGTGACAACGTAAATGCTCGGGTGGTCGGGTGGACGGGTGTCGGGTGTCGCAGCAACAATGGCTGTTCGCGATATCCGCCGCTCTACACCCGACACCCGACCACCCGACACCCGACCACCCGACACCCGACACCTGCAGTCTTTGAGGACCCTGCATGACCCAACCTCCCGCCCTACTTGTGTGCAGCGTAGGTGTGACCGCCTACAACGAGCAAGAAAACATTGGCCCGCTGCTGGCCGCCCTGCTTGATCAGCATCTCCATCGTGTGGAGATTGGCGAGATCATTGTCGTTGCCAGCGCCTGCACTGACCGCACCGTGCCCATTGTGCGCGAGTATATGGCGCGCGACGCACGCGTCAAGCTCATTGAGCAAGCACGGCGCGAGGGCAAGACCAGCGCCGTCAACCTCTTCCTCAAGGCCTCGCAGCACGATATTTGCGTGCTGGAGAGCGGCGACACGCTGCCCCACGAGTACGCCGTGGAGCATCTTGTGCGCATGTTTGATGATCCCACAGTGGGCATGGTGGGCGCGCAAAAGGTAGCCGTCAACACGCCCGATCACATCATCGGCCTACTCAGCCACCTGCGCCTGCGCATGGAGCATGAGCTTTGCCTCGAGATTCCGCGCCTGGGCGAGATGATCGCCTTCCGCAAGGTCTTTGATGGCATTCCCCACGATGTGGCCATGGATGAGGCGTTTGTCGAGGCGCTGGTCGTGCGCCACGGTATGCAGGTTAAATATGCGCCCGATGCCATTGTCTACAATACAGGCCCCGAAAGCATTCCCGACTTCATTCGCCAGCGGCGGCGCAACCATGCCGGGCACCTCTACCTCAAGCACAAATATGGCTATGCCGTGAGCAGCATTCAGAACCGGCGTGTGGCACGCGTGGCCTTCAAGGAGTTCTGGGGCATTGTGCAACTGGTGTGGGTGCTGGGGCTGCTGGCCTTCATTGAGGGGTACAGCCGCGTCATGGGCTGGTATGACTTCGCCATCAAGCGCGATCGCCATGTAGTGTGGGATATGGCGTGGTCGCAGAAGCAGAATGTGCATGAAGTGCGCGCCGCCAACAACGGCAGCGGCGACTCTTACGTTGTGCAGAGCCGCACGCAATCGGAGCGCAAGGTTTGATGCAGCAAGAAAACCGGGAGCAGCGAGCGGGGACCTTTCGAAGCTGGACGCGCCCAGCTGCAGCCACATGCCTTCCATCTTTGTGGATTGACGGCGCGTCTCCGCGCACCGCCCGCGGTGCCCTCTCCCTATGACACGCCAACGCCTCTTTGACATTCTCAAGTTTGCGGTGGGGATCGCCCTCATCGCGTTTCTCTTTACGCGCCTGGAGGACCCGCGCGCGCTCTGGGCGCAGATTGCGGGCGCCAACATGTGGCTCATTCTGCTGGGGGCTATTTGTTACAGCGGCGCGGTCGCGCTCAGCGGCATCAAGTGGGGCGTTCTGCTGCGCGCTGTGGGGATTCAGGTGCCTCTGGGCCGCCTGATGTCCTATCAGTGGCAGGCTGAATTCTTCAACAACTTTCTTCCTGCCCAGGTGGGGGGCGACGTGGCGCGCGGTTATGCCGTGGCGGCCGACACGCGTCGCACTGCCGACGCGGCGGCCAGTGTCGTCATTGATCGTTTCATTGGGCTTTTGGTCTTCATGCTCTTTGCGGCAGTGGCGACTGCGGCCATGCTGTTGTGGGGGCGGCCCAACCATGTGCCCTTTGCACCCGAGCAACTGCTCTCACTGCGGCTGATTGCGCTGGGCAGCGGGCTGGTGGCGCTGGGGTTGCTGGCCGTTGTACTCATGCTGCTGAGTCGCCGCCTCAAGGGATTGGTGGAGCGGCTGTTGGGGCGCTTGCCGCTGCGGGCACGCACGGTGCCCATGTGGCAGAAGGGCGCGCGGGCATTTGACGCCTACCGCGGTCATCTGGACGCGCTGCTGTGGGTGGCGCTGGGCAGCATGTTGATTGTGCTGCTCACCAGTCTCAACATCTGGCTGATTGCGCGTGCGCTGGAGCCGGGCGGCATCTCGCTGCTGGAAGTGCTTGTGGTCAACCCAATCATTGTCTTTGTGGCATTGGCGTTGCCGCTGGCCCCCGGTGGGCTGGGTGTGCGCCAGGGTGCGTTCTATGCCACCTTCCTGCTGGTGGGTGCGAGCGGCTCGCTGGGGCTGGCAGTGGGCATCTTGCAGCAGGCGCTTGGCTACATCATCAGCATTCCCGGCGGCATCTTGTGGATGCGCGGCCGGGGCAGGCATGACGACGGCCGCGCGCAAGACAGCCCAGGCATGGACACGACTGCGTAGCAGGCGACAACGCATGTCAAACTGACACCACACTGGGAACAACTTGACGCGAAGGCGCAA
>DIAV01000342.1:8404-13961 GCA_002415895.1 Anaerolineales bacterium UBA5069
TTGCGCCTTCGCGTCAAGTTGTTCTCATAGCGGTATCGCTCTAGGCTGCACGATACCCCCAAAATTCGTTGCTCTCCCCAAACTCGACAGCGCCTATCGTCGCGGTGTATGCTGACGGTGGTGCATGGAGCCGGCTCCCCGCCTGGACAAGCACCGCCACCCCTTCGCCCGGAATCTCCACTCATGTCTGCGCCCGCAGCGCCACCAGAAAGCAATGTGCATACCATGAAGAAGACGACCTTCGCGCTCTTTTTTGGGAATCGCGGCTTCTTCCCCGCGTCGGTGATTGCCGGCGCACGCGAAGAAATGCAGCGCGAACTCAACGCCCTCGGCCACGATGTTCTCATGCTCGACGCTGAGGCCACACGCCACGGCGCCGTGGAGACGCCAACGGAAGGCGCAGTCTACGCCAACTTCCTGCGCGCCCACCGCGGCGAGTTTGGCGGCATTATTGTTTGCCTGCCCAACTTTGGCGACGAGAATGGTGCTGTGGCCGCACTCAAGGATGCCGATGTCCCCATTTGGATTCAGGCCTATCCTGATGACTTCGACAAGATGGGCCCGGCCCTGCGGCGCGACTCCTTCTGCGGCAAGATCTCCATTATGGATGTCTTCCGCCAGGTGGGCATCAAGTTCACTGCGCTCAAGCCCCATACGGTACGCCCCGGCAGCCAGGCCTTTCGCAAGAACATTGACGAATTTGACCGTACATGTCAGGTGGCTAACGGCATTCGGGGGATGGTGGTGGGCGCAATTGGCGCGCGCACGACGCCCTTCAAGACTGTACGCATCGACGAGGTTGCTCTCCAGCGCCACGGCATTACCGTGGAGACTTTTGACATGTCGGACATCTTCCAGCGCATGCGCGCCGTGTCACCTTCCACGCCCGCCTGGAGCGCCAAGGCCGAGGGGCTGCGCAATTACGCCGCGTGGGATGGCGTGCCCGCCAATGCCTTTGACAACATTGTGCGCCTGGGCGTCACGCTGGACGATCTGCGTGCCGAGGCGCATCTCGATGCGCTGGCCATTCGCTGCTGGACGGAAATCCAGGCCGAAATGGGCATCTCGCCCTGTGTGGCCATGGGGATGCTCAACGATGAGGGCATGGCCTCCGCCTGTGAGGTAGATATTGGCAACGCCGTAGCCATGAAGGCGCTGCACCTTGCCTCCTACGACGCCGTGGGCTTGCTCGATTGGAACAACAACTATGAGGATGAGGACGACAAGTGCATCCTCTTCCACTGCGGCCCCATGCCCGCCTCCATGATGGACGGCAAGGGACGCATTACAGACCACGAAATTTTGCTAACGACATTGGGCGCGGGTGTGAGCTACGGCTGCAACCAGGGGCGCATTCGCCCGATGGACATCACCTTCTCCAGCCTGATGACCGATGAGGGGCGCGTGAAGATGTATCTGGGGCAGGGGCGCATTACCGCTGACCCCGTTCCCGCCAACTTCTTCGGCGTGGCCGGCGTCGCTGAAATTGATAAGCTGCAGGACGTGCTGCTGCATATCGGCATAAATGGCCATCGCCACCATGTGAGCATAACGCCAGGCTGTGTGCAGGAGCCGCTGCGCGAGGCGCTGGGCCATTACCTTGGCTTTGACATTGCGCTGCCGCAAGCATAGGCAAAGATGATCATTGATCAATAACTCAGGTGACGCAGCAAAACAGCTTGTACGCGGAAAAAGCGGTAACAACGGAAACAACATGAACCGCTTGCCTGCTGTTTCCGTTGTTACCGCTTTTTCGCGTACAAGCTGTTTTATTGATCCATGTTCCAACCCAATCACGCAGCACAAGGAATGAATCATGTCGCTTGTCACACGGCGCGATGAGGCGCTGGAGTACACGGAACTGTTCCGCCGCAGCCATGCCAGCATGGCCATCTTCTGCACGGCATCACACTGGAACACCGAGGCCATCCTGCTTGCCGGGCAAATGCTGGCCGAGAAGCACGGCCTGAGCAAGGTGCCGCTGGCCGTTGCCATGACCTTTACCTATCCCTACATGCCGCAGGCTGTGCGCATTACCCACAGCGGCAACGCGCCGGCAGGCTTCCTGTCCAACATGGCGCACCTGCGCATTCTTTGTGATGGCCCCAACGCACCCTATCCCAACGTGGTTGTCCTTCCTCATCTTGATCATGCCGACCCCAAGCGCGATCAGTGGGCTCTGACAGATGGGTTGCCCCACTTGGCCACCGTCATGTTTGATGCGCAGAAGTATCCATTTGCCGACAATCTGGCGTGGACGCGCGAGTATGTGGAAGCATATGGCGACCAGGTTATGGTGGAGGGGATCATCGAGGAACTGGCGATTGAGGGCAAGGTTCATGCCGTGCAGCAGGATGACTACGTGGCCAAGGCTGTGCGCTTCATGCATGAGACAGGCGTCGATCTGCTTGTGGCCGACATGGGCACGGAGCAGAACGCCGCCCATGTGGGCGGGGCAACCTACCTGAAGGCGCGCGGGGAGGCGTTGACGTCCAGCCTGGGGGGTGTGGCCAAACTGGTGCTGCACGGCACTTCGTGCCTTTCCATGGACCAGATGCAGAACCTGGCCGACGACGGCATTATCCGCGTCAATATGTGGACGCGCATTGTGCGCGAGGCGGGGCAGGCAGCCGCCGCAAATCTCATGGCGCGCCAGGCGGCGATTGATGCCGGGGACCTGGAGGCGACTGAATCGCACCAGTACATTGAAGATTCCACGGTGCGCGCCGCCGAGATTATGCTGGAAGTGATGGAGACCATCGGCTACACGCGCCTCGCGCTGTAGCGGTAGTGAACGATCCATACGGGAGCGAAAAGTGGCGGTCATAGCCGGCGCTTTTGGCTCCCGTATGCGCGCACTCGGCGCGCAATTCTGCCCGTAACACGCGATTGACAACTGCGCGCACCCCTCCTATACTTGCACCTCTGCGCGAGTCCATTGTGGCGCGCATTGTTGATTGGTGCAGGACGTCTCTGCTGTCTGTGCATCCGCCGGTCCGCCGGTCCGTTGGCCGGTTCCACATAACAGTCAGAGATGAGTCATTGCTGCGTAACCCCCTCCTCGCGCGGCAAGCAGGCCCCCCTGTTTTCCTGAACATGGCAATTCGGCAAGCCGTGGCATGGAGCTGCCATATCAGGCAGCGCTGTGCCCAATCCATTGACCGCCAGCCTGCGTGCTGTGGCGGCTGCCAGTGGCGTTTTGCCATGTGCATGTGCAATCTGTCGTGCAAGCATCGTCAACCTTCACCCACCACGTAGGAAAGAGAATCGCATCCATGTCTCGTACAGACTTTGTTACCCAGCGGGGCAAGACGCGTGTTGTTGCCCTTGCCTCATTGCTTGCCCTTGTTCTGCTTTCGCTTTCCTTTATGTTTGGCCCCAGTGCATATGCACAGGACGTGCCGCCGCGCGACACGCGCACGTGGGACGATCCGCAGGACGGCCCCTCCTTCACCTTCTCCACCCTGGCAATTCGGGATGACTGTACGTCACGCGGGGATGTGATCTACACAACCGGCATGCGCGCCGGCTGGAGCCTCACGGGTCAGGTGATCGTGCGCCGGCCCGACAACACGCTCACCTTCAGCGTGATTCCCGTGGACCAGACAACGGACCTCAACCTTCTCGTTACGTATCCGCCGTTGTCGGAGTGGCAGCAGAACCCCGGCAACGTTGAAATTCATGTTGATGTCGCAATTGAAGTGCGCGACGCCGAAAATGAGCTTGTGCAGTGGGTAGGCGGCGATCAGGAGGAATTGCCCGGCGTTCTGGGGCCGAATGGCCAGGATTGGGATATCTTCTGCGCCCAGCAGCTTGAGCCTGAAATCGACATCATTAAGCTGACAAACGGTGCTGATGCCAATGCACCCGATGGCGCCGATGTGCCCCTGATTACGCCCGGTGATGATGTCACCTGGACCTACATCATTACGAATACGGGGCCGATTGATATTTTGCTGGCCGAGATTACCGTGACTGACAACATTCCCAATGTAACGCCGGTCTTCGCGGCGGTTGTCAGTGGTGACGCCAAGGGGGACGGCAACGGCATCCTGCAGCCGGGCGAGGTGTGGCGCTATACGGCCACGGGCGTTGCTGTGAATTTGGCGACACCGCCCCAGGATGAAGGGCTCGTACTTGTTCCCAATGTCTGCCGCGGCGGTAATCCAAACCTGCCCGGCCGCACAGCCTATACCAACATCGGCACTGTGGAGATTCCGAGCATGTCTGCCACAGACCCGTCGAGTTACTGTGGGCTGCCTGTTGCGACACTCACGCGGACATGTGTCGAGTCTGTCCCCACGTGGACTGCGACGAGTGACACATCCGGCGTCCATGTGGTTCAGTTTCTAACCGGCCCCAACGTTGTGGCAAGTTCCATCAACCTGAACGTGGTTGCCAACACGGGGGCAACGTTCACCTACAGCGGCAATGCGAACACCTTGCAGCAGGTGCGCCTTGTGTACCGCGGCATTGTTGTTGCAGAGGATAGCTTCACACTGGGTGGGGCCTGCCCAACCGCCGCGCCCCCCAGCAGTGAACCCACCTTCCCAGGCGGAAGCAACATTGTCTTCCTGCCCGTCGTAGAATATCGCTGAGCAGGCGCACAGCCCCGCTAAACCACACAGAGGTGCGGCTGGGGCGGACGTCTTGTAAGGCTGCGCACTTCGCAACCTGCACCATTGCATATATACTCAAAGGCCGGTTGGCATGGAAGCCAACCGGCCTTTGAATTTGTGCACAGGGGACTTGATGCTATCCGACGTGAATGTGGCAACTGACTCGCCTTTCCACCGCCTGCGTAATGCGCTGGACGCCGCGGGTGTGCCCTATGGCATACATGAACACGCGCCTTCGGTGACGATTGCAGACGCCGACGCGCACCTCCATTTTCCCGTGGAGCGGTTGCTCAAGACCATTGCCTTTCGCAACAAGCGCGGCGGCTGGCTGCTGGCGGGTCTCTGCGGCTATGCCCAGGTGGATTACAAGCGGCTGGCCGACGCCGCAGGCGTGAGCCGCACACAGTTGATGCAGATGGAGCCGCATGAGGTGGAGGCCGAACTCGGCTATATAATTGGCGGCGTAGCGCCCTTTGGCCTGAATGATGCAACATCCGTCTATCTGGATCGAGGCGTGTTGCGCTTTGAGAGCATTTACTGCGGCACCGGGCGGCGCGACCGGACGCTCGAAATTGCGCCGAGTGACCTTGTACAACTCTCCCATGCCCATGTTGCGCCCATTGCCAGGAAGCTGGTTTGCGAGGGGTGAGCAGCACAATGAAAATGATCATTGGATTTCATGCGTGATCAATGATCTATGATCCATGATCACGCATCCAGATCATCAAGCAATCCATAATCACCGATTCCGTTTCGTTCACTACCTGCCACCCCATGCTTGGACTCGTTCCCAAACTGCCTCTCTACTGGTCTTTCCGCTACTTTGGCTGGCCCAAGGTCAAGCCCTTTTCGGTGGTGATCAGCATCTCGTTCCGCTGTAATTCCAAGTGCCGCACATGTGATGTCTGGCGCAAACCCAACGACGACATGAGCGTTGC
>DIAV01000306.1:0-4041 GCA_002415895.1 Anaerolineales bacterium UBA5069
TGGGCCTGTTAAGCGCATGCTCGGCAGGCACGGAAAGCGCCGCGCCAACCGCCGCGCCTGCGGCAGCAACTGCACCGGCAACAAGTGCACCCACCGCCAGTGCGGTTGCCACTGCACAGCCTGCCGACGCGCCCACAGCAGCGCCCGCGGCTCCGGCTGTCGAAGCCGCGCAAGCCGCGCCGGCCAACTGGCTCCAAACAGCCGCAGTGGAGGGCGATTACTTTGTCCTGGGCAACCCGGATGCGCCTGTACGTATTCTCGACTACTCGGATTTTCTCTGAACGACCTGCCGCGCGCACGTGCTGCGCGTTGAACCCGAGTTGAAGGCGCAGTATGTGGCGTCCGGCCAGGTGAAGCTGGCCTTCAGTCCGATCATCGACCTGGGCCCCGGCTCGTTGAGCAGCCAGATCGCAGCCCAATGCGCCGGCCAGCAGGCGCCACTCAATTTTTGGCGCATGCACGATGCCCTCTTTGAGAACCAGAGCACGATCTACGGCGCACCCGCCAACGATTACTATGCCGAACTGGCCAATAGCCTGGGCATGGATGGTGGCGCATTGCGCGCCTGCATGGAGGATCCGGCAAGCGAGGCCACTGTGACACGCCTTGATCAGGCGCGCCGCGACGCGGGCATCCGCAATCGCCCCTCCTTCGACATCAACGGGCAGATCATCGCGGGTGGCCTGCCGCTGGCCCAGTTCCAGCAGGTGATTGAGGAAAAATTAGGGCAGTAGAGGGTGGGGATCGTAGCCGAGGTGCGACACAAAGCGAGGCTTCCAATTGGGGAGGCCTCGCTTTGTTTTACTGACCCAGATAGCGCGCCACGTTCTGCACGTGTTCTTCATAGGTCTCAGCGAAGACGTGGCCGCCACTGCCGTCCGGCAGCGCGACAAAGTAGAGGAAGGTATGTTGCGCAGGGTTGAGTACGGCGTTGATGCTGCTGATGCCCGGGCTGGCAATGGGGCCGGGCGGCAGCCCCGTGTTGAGATAGGTATTGTAGGGGCTGATGACATCCGCATACTCGGCGAGCGTCACCGGCGTCTTCCACCACTGGTTGCTTTCAGGCTGGAAACCCATTGCGTACTGCACGGTGGGATCAGCATCCAGCTTGATGCCGGCGGCAAGCCGGTTGAGGTAGACACGGGCAATCGTGGGGCGCTCTTCAGGCAGAACGGCCTCGCGCTCCACAATGCTTGCCAATGTAAGCACTTCGTGCAGGCTGAGCGTTGTTGTGCCCGCCGCCACGGCCCCATCAAACGCAGGCAGCACATTCGCCGCGAAGCTGTTGAGCTGCCCCGCCAGCAAATCCGTTACCCGTGGGTTCTCTTTATCCAGTTCAAAGGTATTCGGGAAGAGATAACCCTCAAGGCTGGCGCCTGTCGGCCGCGCATCCAGAAAGGCGTACTCAGGCCGGGCCAGCTCGCCCAAATCGCCCGATTGCGCAATCTGCACATAACGTGCGGCGCTGGGCGAAACACCGGCCACGGTGTCGCTAAAGACATTCGCAGCTGCCAGGAACGCACCGGTCTGCTCCAGCCGCCAGCCTTCGGGAATGGTGACGACCAGCCCTTGCGCCAAGGCATGCTGCAACTCCTCGGCAATCTCCCGCATGGTCATCGCGGGCGATAGCACAAACTCGCCCGCCTGCAGCCGATTGTCAAGGCTGTTTTCACGGACATAGGCCTCAAAGAGGCGCGCGTCGTCAATCATGCCGGCCGCCAGCAAATTCTGGCCGATGAGCTTGGCGGGCGTGCCCGGCTCCACCACAAAACGCGCGGGCGCGCCGGCCGCATCCAGCGGTTGGTCGAGCCTGGCCAGATTGTCGTTGAGATAGCTGCCCAGCAGGAGGCTGCTGGCGCCGCCGCACGCGGCAAGACTCAGTGCAAACACAAGCAAGATTGCCGGCAGCAGTGCGCGCGCCATCTCGCGTATGGCTCGGCTCACAAAGGGTCTCCGGTGGTGGCGACGGGGTCTAGCGGCATTGACTCCTGCATACCGCCATGGCGGGAGAAGGTTGGGTCCGTGGCCAGCAGAATGCGCAGACCGGTCTCCAGGCGCGTGCGCGGGCGGAAATGGAGCAGATCGCGCGCCTTGCGAATATCGGCGACAAGGCGTGCAATACCGCCCGATGCTTCACGGTTGTAGAGTACATTGGCATCGCGCCTGGTAATGGCCGCGATCTGCGCGATCAGGTCGTTGATTGTGATCTCCTCACCGCTGCCAATGTTGATCACCTGCCCATCCACACCGGCTGCCTCACCGGCGCTGCGCAAGGCATCGATTACGTCATCAATGTAGACAAAATCGCGCGTCTGCGTGCCGTCGCCGTTGACAAGCACAGAGCCGCGACCCAGAATCTGGCGCGCAAACTGCGGCACCACAGGCGCATGGGTGGGCGGCACCGGCTGCCCCGGCCCATAGGCATTGAAGATGCGCAGCGCCACTGTCTCGAAGCCGCTGTTGCGACCAATCGTAAAGAGGTACTGCTCAGCGGCCAGCTTGCTCACGGCATAGGGCACAGCAGGCAGCGGCACCATCATTTCGTTAACGGGCTGGGCAAGCTGGTTGCCGTAGACTGTGGCGCTGCTGCCCAGAATCACGCGTTTGACAGTGCCCACGTCGCGGCACGCCTCGAGCAGCGCCACGGTGCCGCCCACATTCACATCATTGTATTCGCGCGGGTAGAGTACAGACGCGGGCACGCTGACGCGCGCCGCAAGGTGGTAGACGATGTCAATGCCCTGGAGCAGCGACCAGAGGCGCGGCACATCGCGCACATCACCACGGCTGAGTGCGACGCGCGCGTCCAGCGCGGCGGGGTCACCGCTGCTCAGGTCATCGAGCACGCGTACCAGTGCGCCCCGTTGGTAGAGTTCGTTGGCAAGGTGGCTGCCGATGAAACCGGCCCCCCCTGTAATCAGTACCTTCTGCACAGCAACCCCACTCCTTCCAGCCACGCCCCACCAGCCTAATGTGCCTGTGCCGAGAAACTGCACCCTGGCGCCCTTGCGTCAGACTGCGCACTCTTAACGCAGTTTTCCCTTAGCGCAGCGCATCACCCATGTCCGCTGCGGAGTCTGAAGCAGGGCCGGTTGAGGGATCCGCCGAAGAGGCATCCGTGCCGGACGCGTGGCGGTCGGGCGCGCCCATCGCATCGTCTTCGTCATCAAAATGTACAAAGGGCGACATGCGGCGTGGCCCTCGTTCGGCGCGCAGGATGGTGTTGTAGCTGCGGCATGCCTCCACCAAATTGAGCGCGGTAAACTGGCGCTGCGTCCAGAAGGCCAGGTTGTCGTCGTCCTTGCCGAAGAACTGCGCGGCAATGGCTTCCGAACGCATGCCTGCTGCCTCCAAACGCTCAACATCACGCGCAAGTTGCAGCAGATAGGCAATCTTGTCGAGGATGTCGTTGGTGGGGCTGCGGCGCACATTCCCACTGCCCGGAAAAAGACGCTCAATGTCCAGCCCCGCCAGCGTTTGCAGGCTGCCGATGACGCCCAGCAGGTCGTACTCGCGCGCCCATGAGCGGTCGCGCCCGGCAAGAAAGGCATCTCCCGAGAAAATCCAGCGCTGCTGCGGCTCAAAGTAGCAAACGTGGTCGCGGCTGTGGCCGGGCGTCTCCACGGCGCGCAGCACAAAACGCGGCGTGCGCACAACGTCTGCCGCCTCGTTCAGTGGAATAATCTCACCCGCAGGTGCTGGAACCCCCCACACAAGGCGGCGGTAAAGCTGCATTTGCAGCTGCGTCGGGTCCTGCAGAATAGGCTGGGCACGCTCTGCGGCATAGACAGGGATATCGGGGTAGCGCTTGCGCAGCGCGCCCAGACCGCCCATATTTTCCTCGTGCGCGTGGGTAAGCGCAATCTGCGTCACAGGCACCTGCTCGAGCACGCGCACAAGCTCGGCGGCGGTGGCAGCAGGCCCCGTGTCCACAAGCAGGCCGTCAAGCCAGTAGGCAGTGCTCCAATAGAGTGGTTTGCCCATAAAGCGACGCGCCATACGAATGGCGATCACCGGGCCATACTGTTCGACCTGAATCAT
>DIAV01000306.1:4073-5090 GCA_002415895.1 Anaerolineales bacterium UBA5069
GGCGGCGGCTGGAATCGTGGCCACGCGCCCTGCGAGGTCAACACATACATGCTCGGATTTGCCCGTCGCGAGCAGCGCGCCGTCGGCCGCGCGCCGCACCTTGTAGGCAAAGGTTACCTGGCGGCTGCGCAACTGGGTGATCTGCGTTTCGATCTGCACGACATCGCCAAAGCGACAGGATTGGCGGTAGGCCACGTCGATGCCGGTCACCGCAAAATGGTTGCCCGCGGCGGCAAAGTCCGCATAGGGCAGCCCCTGCGCGTCCATCCAGGCAACGCGTGCGGCCTCAAACCAGATGATGTAGGCGCTGTGGTGGACGATGCCCATGGCATCGGTTTCGGCAAAGCGCACGACCAATTCGGTTGTCACAATGGGACTGTGCTGTACGCCGTTGGCGGCGACGGCCTGTGTCGTGTGCAGAGCGTCCTCCTCAGGATAATACCGTTCCGCATAATAATCTGGACGAAGAACGGGCGCATGAGGAACGATGAAGTGGTAATTGGTGAAGTGGTAATTGGTAATTGGTGAAGTGGTAATTGGTGAAGTGGTAAGTGGTAAGTGGTAATTGGTGAAGTGGTAATTGGTTGATTGGTTGCAATAACCCAATCAACCACTTACCACTTACCACTTACNNCATAATAATCTGGACGAAGAACGGGCGCATGAGGAACGATGAAGTGGTAATTGGTGAATTGGTAATTGGTAATTGGTGAAGTGGTAATTGGTGAATTGGTTGATTGGTTGCAATAACCCAATCAACCAATTACCAATTACCACTTACCACTTACCACTTACCACTTACCGCCTTTACATATGCACCGAGTGCCCCTCCACCGCGTGCGCCGCCTCCATGAGCACCTCGCTCAGCGTAGGATGGGCGTGGACATTGCGCGCGATCTCGGCGGGCGTAATCTCCATGAACTGGGCCAGGCTCAGTTCGGGCAGCAGTTCGGTCACTTCGGGGCCCACCAGGTGCGCGCCAAGGATTTCCCCATACTTGGCATCGGCAATGATCTT
>DIAV01000073.1 GCA_002415895.1 Anaerolineales bacterium UBA5069
CAACGCAAAGCCACAAAGGTGCGCAACGCAACCCATAGCACAGCAACAGTGGAACACAGATAACGGCGGAAACTGCAGGGATCACTGCGGATATCTGCATGTATCTATGCTTGTTCCGCCCTTATCTGTGTTCATGGTTGTGGCCTTGCTATGCGTTGCTTCGCGCTCCTGCGCGACTTTGCGTTGAGATTCGGCTGTGGGTTTCACTGCGGTATCACTTCAGGCTTCGTCTGTCTCGCCGCCATTCCATCTGGGCAGGTGCGCGCGCGGAATCGCGCGCAGGAGCGGGTTGGCCTGGTCGCGCCCGGAAAGAATGGGCATGTCGGCCTGCCAGTCCATCGCAAGCTCTGGGTCGTTCCAGGCAATGCCCAACTCATCCCCACCGTCATAGTAATTGTCAACCAGATAGGTGAGCGTCACATCTGTAAGGGCAAGGAAGCCATGCGCCACGCCCGCGGGTATGAAAATGCCGATGGGGTTGTCATCACCAATTTCAATGGTTTGGCTGCGGCCAAAGGCGGGCGAGCCGACCCGCAGGTCGGCCATGCCCACGCGCATACGTCCAGCCGGTACGTACCAATAGTCCACCTGGCGAAAGTGGTAGTGCAAGCCGCGCAACACGCCGGCGCGGCTGTCGCTGCGGTTTGTCTGCACAATCTGCCACGAACGCTCGGGGAACCACTCTTTGCGAAAGGTCTCCATGAAGCGGCCGCGCTCATCGGCAAAGGAGCGCAAGTGCGCAAACCTGACGCCGGGGATGATGGTTGATTCAGTAATTTCTGTCATGGTTGGCGCACCGGATCGTTGCTGGCCTGGGCGGGCTGCGTGCGCAGCGCATTGCCAAGCAGAGTAATCAGATTCTGGATTGGTGTGGCTTTGAGGCGCCATGCAGCGCGATTGGCAATCAGCACGGCTTGGCTGTGCATAATCACGCGCAATTCCTTGAGGCCATTGGCGCGCAGGGTTGAGCCGGAATCCACGAGGTCCACGATGAGGTCAGCAAGGCCCACAAGTGGCCCGAGCTCCACAGAGCCGCCAAGCTCGATAATTTCGGCGTTGACGCCGCGCTCGCGGAAGAAGGTGGATGCGAGGCGCGGAAACTTGGTTACGACGCGTGGCTGGCTCTCATAGCGCAAGGGCGTGTCTGCGCGTGTTAGCGGGCCGGCCAGCGAAAGGCGGCAGTGGCCAAAAGGAAGCAGCAGCGGCTCGTAAACGCTGCGCTGGCTCTCGCGCAGCACATCAAGGCCGCAGATGCCCAGGTCGGCCGCGCCATATTCAACGTAGGTTGGCACGTCAATCGGCTTGGCAAGCAGGTAGCGGAGTGCGCCGTCGCTGCTGTCAACCACAAGGCGGCGGCCGAAGTCGGCTGGAATTGGCAACCCGGCTCGCGCAAAGAGCGCAAGCGAATCATCGGAGAGGCGGCCCTTGGGGAGTGCGATCACGATGGGGTCGTTCATGCGCACACCTCGGCCAGCAGGGCGCGCGCCAAGGCGTCGCCCACCGGCACGGATTCTGGAGAAGACCCGACACGCAGGCGCTGAAAGGCAGCGCCCGACCAGTGAAGGACGATTTTGACGCCCACCAGCTGCGCGTAGTCAAGCAGAGGGGTAGCATCACGATGCGCCAGGTCAACAGCAACACGCAGCCCTGCGCGGCGCAAAGTCTCAAGCGCGGCGTGTGCGTCAGCATTGCCCTGCGTAGAGGCGAGCACGTGGGGCGCAAGCGGGCGCGCCGGTGCGGCGTTGGGGCGCAAAGCGAGGAGCAGGCGATCGAGGATCAGCGCAGCGCCCACGGCAGGTTGCGGCGCACCAAAGCTACCCACGAGGTGATCGTAGCGTCCGCCGCTTGCCAGCGCAAAACCCAGCCGGGCGCTCAGCGCCTCAAAAGTCATTCCCGTGTAGTAGCCGAGGTTGTGAATCTCGGTGAGGTCCACGTAGACGCGCTGGTCGAGGCCGTGGCCGCGCAGCGCATCCAGAATGGCGCGCAGGTTGACGAGTGCCGCGCGCATGGCATCGTTGAGACAAAGCGCATCTGCGCGTGCCAGTAAGGTCGCCGCGTCATTGCTGCTGAGGTGGGGCAGCCCGGCGACGGCGGCACGCGCTGCGGCAGGCAGGTCGGTTGCCTGGAGAAAGTCGATGAGCGCGCCCTCGCTGTTGCGGTCTACGGCGGTCAGCAGAGCCTCCTTTGCGCGCGCGGGCAGCGCCAACGCGGCCAGCAGCGCATGGAAGTAGCCAAGGTGACCCAGCGCCAGGCGCACATCCGGCAGGCCGGCTGTCTCGAGTGCACGCACGGTGAGGGCCAGCACTTCGGCATCGGCTGCCGCTTCGGATGCGCCGATCAATTCAATGCCCGCCTGCCAGAACTCGCGCTGCATCCCCGCTTGCGTATCTGCATAGCGAAAGACGCTGCCTGCGTAACAGAAACGCTGCGGCATGGGCAAATCATGCAGGCGCGTGGCCACAAGGCGGGCAACGGGAATGGTCATGTCGGCGCGTAGCGCAAGCGCGCTGCCGTCGCGGTCAACAAAGCGGTAAAGCTCGGACTGCAACTCGGGATTGGCGCGTTGCGCCAGTGTTTCCACATATTCGAAGGCAGGGGGCAGGACATCGCCATAGCCCCAGGCGCGGAAGAGCGCGAGGATATCGGCCTCCAGCGCGCGCCTGCGTGCGGCTTCGCCCCAAAAGTAGTCGGCAACGCCGCGCGGAATAGGCGCGGGCATGGCCGCATGCGGGTTGGCAGCGTCGGATGCGAACAGCGTCGTGAGCGGGCCTTGGTTGGCGGCGGATTGGACTGGCAAGATGAATGGCTCGTGTTTGCAGAATCAGGACATTGAGCAGGGAGTATAGCACAGCTTTGTCGGGATACCCGACACAAGAGCCGTATTATGAATGACCGACGATTGCACGAAAGTCGCATTGATTTGTGGGCTACTCATTGCTATACTCGTTGCATGTGTGGACGATTTGTCTTGCGGGCCTCGCCCGAACAACTGAAATCGCTCTTTGATCTGCCTGAAGAGCCGTATCTTGAGCCGCGCTACAACATTGCGCCCACGCAGCCCGTGGGCATCGTGCGCATCAAACCCGAGACGGCCCAGCGCGAGTGGGCGCTTGTCCTCTGGGGGCTCATCCCCTCCTGGGCCAAAGATCCGTCAATTGGCCAGAAGATGATTAACGCGCGTGCTGAAACTGTTGCCGAAAAGCCATCATATCGCGCAGCATTCAAACGGCGGCGCTGTCTTGTACCGGCGTCGGGATTCTACGAGTGGAAAAAGGGCGCCAGCGGCAAGACGCCCCATTTTATTACGACCGCCGACGAAAGCCCCTTTGCCATTGCCGGGCTGTGGGAGACGTGGCAAAGCCCGGATGGCGGCGAGCTGTCCACCTGTACGCTGCTTACAACCGAGGCAAACGACCTGGTGAGCGATCTGCATGATCGTATGCCGGTGATCATTGCGCCCGAGGATTACGCCATGTGGCTCGGCTCCGGCCGCGAAGAAACGCCCGAGGCGCTGGCCAGCCTGCGCCATTTGCTGCGTCCCTATCCTGACGAGAAGATGCAGATGTGGCCGGTAAGCACGCAGGTCAACAATGTACGCAACGAGGGTGCGGGTTGCATTGAGCCGTTGATTTCGGCCTGATGCGAGCAGGATACATGTGGCACAGACAGGGGGGCGGCTCACCATGGGCCGCCCTCTTTCTGTGTTTCGCTAGCGTGCCGGCAACGTTCGCCCCTTCCACACCGGGCCGCCGCGGCTGACACGCCACCAGATCGCCTGCAAGGCAATGCGCGTCATCAGCAGCACAGAAACAGGCATCAGCAGCGCATCGCGCAGAGGTTGGCGCGCTGTAAGCGCCGTGCTGGTGCGCAGGGCAATCCCCAGCAGCCCGGCTGTCAGCGGCAGAATCGGCCAACCAGGCCCACTCTCCAGCCCAAAGCCGACGAACAGCCACAGCCACGGCAAGACAAACAAGGCGAGGTGAAAGAGGGTGGAAAGGAGCAGAAAGGGAATTGAATTCAGGTGGCCGGCCAGAATGTTCTTGGCGTAGCCGTCGCGCACATGCTGCCAGTCGGTGTACATGCGCGCCTGCACCAGGCCCGCTCCATCAGCCAGGCGCAAGCACTGGCCCGCGCCTTTGATGCGCTGGGCAAGCAGGACATCTTCGAGGACGCGATCGCGCACGGCCGCGTGGCCGCCACAGGCCGCGTATGCCTCACGCGCGAAGAGCAGGCACTGGCCATTTGCCGCCGCAGCCTGCTTGTGCGGCAAGCCATGCACCCACTGCACAGGTAAATAGGCCAGCAGCGCAAAGCTCATGAGCGGCACCACCAGCCGCTCGGACCAACTCTCCATCCGCTGCGTTGGCCACACCGAAAGCAGCCCCGCGCGCATGGCCTGCTGTGCGGCGACGGTGGCCATGAGAGCGCTCGGGTGCCAGGCCACGTCGGCATCGGTGAAGAGCAGCAGGTCGTTGTGTGCGGCTTGCGCGAGTTGATGGCAGGCCCAGGGCTTGCCCACCCAGCCGTGCGGCAGCGGCGCGCCCGCAAGCACATGCAGGCGCGGGTCTCCACGGCCCGCCCGCAGCGCAATGGCGGCTGTGGCGTCAGTCGACTGGTCATCGAGGACGATCACTTCAATGCGCCCCGGGTAGCACTGCGCCAGCAGCAAGCGCACCGTAGCGCCAATCGCGTCGGCCTCATTGCGCGCGGGAATAAGCACAGAGACGGATGGCGCGCGCGGTTCGCTTGCGTGCTGTGGCCCCACTGCATCCGCGGTTGCAAGGCGCGGGAAGTGGCGGTAATTCTCCAGTGCGACGACGAGGAGTATGAGCAACGCAGCGATTGACGGCACTGTAATGACCACCAGCCAACTCATGGTTTACTGCTTCCTGTGGGCGCGTTGCGCCAGAGCGGCGGCTTTGCAAGGTCGGCCCTATGCTTGTAGATGAGGATCGCCATCTGCAGCAGCCAGGCCAGCAGCAAAACAGACGGCGCAGGGCGTGTCACGAGGCCATTCCACGCGGGCGGCGTGAGCAGCAGCCATGCCAGCATGAAGATCATTGCACCCATGACGGCCCAGCCGTTCGCGCGCACAATTCGTGTAGTCAGTAATAGACCAATGCCAAGCAGCGTCGGCCCTTCCCAAATTGTCAGCCCCGCCCAGGCTCCGAATGTGGCGGCGACGGCCTTGCCACCATGGCCGCCCAACAGGGGCGAGAAGGCATGGCCGGCGACAGGCGCGACTGCCACAAGGGCCAGCGGCCAGCCGTCTATCCCCACCCACAAATAGGCCAGCCCAACCGGAATGGCGGCTTTGAAGCCGTCGAGCAGAGCGGCTGCTGCAAACGCGGCCTTGCCGCCGCGCCCCTCGCCCGCTGCGCGCAGCACATTGGTTGCGCCGGGATTGGCATCACCATAGGCGCGAATGTCGGCGCGCAGCAGCCAGCGGCCAATCCACAGCGAAAAGGGCAGCGACCCGGCTGCAAATGCAATGAGCGCCCAGAGCAATGTTGTGGTGAAAGGCACAGTCGGCGTCATGCGCAATTGCCTGACATTTTAGAAATGGTGGAAATACTGTGGACTTACGGGTGGTCGTCATGCATCGAGGCGGCCAAGGGTGCGTTCTGCCATGAGGCCCACCACGCCGCCGCCACAAAAGCGCCCATACCCACAAAGCCTGCAGCGGCCGGGCCGGGCATGGCCCAGAAGAGCCCCAGCCCCACAGATTGCAGCGCCCATGTGGCAGTGTAGATGATGAGCAGCGGGCGGCGTGGTGGCAGCGGGGGACGGACGAGCGCCAGCGCGACCCAGGAAAGCAGAAATGCGCTCAGAATCCAGCCAAAGTAGTTGATCACGGGAATACCAAAGTAGGCCCCCGGCCGCGCCCACACCCAGTACCCCCACGCCACCATTTGGGGATCCAGGAAGAGGTCCCACGCAGCAAAGGCAAATGCCGCGACAATCGCCACGGGCAGCGGCCTCCACGTGCGCGCCAGCAGCGCGCCTACGGCCCATGCCGGCGGCAACATCATCAGCCATGCCAGCGGGATGAGGAGCGGCACGCCGCCCACCTGTGGCCGCAGCAGCGTGGTGTAGTCGTATTCCCCAAAAGGCAGGCCGGTTGTGCTGCCCACAAACTCCACGGCCCAGGCCAGAGGCAGCACAAGCGCTGCCACACGCAGCGTCGTGCGCGCGCCCCAGCCTACCCAAAGCACGGCCAACGAGGCTGCTGCCTGCATGAGTACGCTCAGCGACGTGGCCCAGTGGAGTACGCTGTCGCCATACACCCAGCGCAAAATGGGTATGGAGATCATCACGAGCAGCCAAGCGCCAATCAACCACCAGAATGGGCTGATGGTGGACGCAGACTCAGGCTTGGATTTGGATGAGTCCAGCGAACGGACGTGCATGGAGACTTCTCGTTTCAGGGCATGCGCCACGCGTTTTGCGCGACCATGTGCGCGAAATGGGCAATCAGCGGCTCCAGTGCGCGCTCGTCTGCATGTGCCATGTGGGCCAGCTCGTGATCGCCGTTGGCAAGCGCAATGCCCACCAGGTTGGGCATGAGCTGGACAAGCTCCGACGTGACAGACGGATGCACAAGAATGTCGCGCACCCCCTGCACAATCAGCGTGGGGGCCGCAACGCCGGGTGCGGCTGCGCCGCCCATGCGTCCGGCGCGCCGCACTTCGGCAATGACGGAAACCGGCAGTGACAGATCGCGAATTGCCTTCTGCACCTCACTATCATCCAGGTCCACGCCGGGCATAAAGCGCATGAGCAGCGCGCGGAATCGAGGATCATCAAAGCGCGCGCTGCGGAAGATGTGCAGGCGCGGGATGAGCGGTGCCAAAAGGGGAAACAGGGCATCCAGACGGCGCTGTTTGATGCGCCACCAGGGTGCAAAGAGAAGGACGCCATCCACGCTGCGCTGGGCGGCGGCCAGCATGGCAAGCGCTGCGCCCATCGAATTGCCCACAAGCAGCACCTGCGCAAAGCGGCCTTGCAGCGCGTCCAGTCGGGCGAGCACAGCCGCCAGCCACTCTTCAGTACTATAGTTTGCCACATTGCCAAAGTCGCGCCCAAAGCCGGGTAACAGCATGCCTTCAACACTGAGGCCGGCAGCGTGCAGCATACCGCCCACCGTGCGCAGTTCGACGGGCGTGCCGGGGAAGCCATGGACAAGCAGCGCCGCGGTTTCGACACTGCCCTCAAGAAAGTAGGGTTCGTGTTCAGCACCAGCAAAGGGGCGCAGGGTAGTGGCCATCAGCCCTCCTGCGGCGCAGGGTGTGACTGCGGCGTGGCTACAAAGCGGTGCAGGATCTTGAGTACGGACCTGGGTGCACGGGCCTGGCTCTCCTGCGCGAGCACGAGAATTGTGCCAAAGACCACCAGCATGTTGGTTACAAGGAAGAAGATAATTTCCTCAATGGGCAAGTGTCCCACGTTGAGGCCCACAGACTGGTCGGGCGCGATAATCCACGTGCCAAGACCAATCGCAAGAAAGTCGGCCAGGCAGAGGTAGAGCCACGCAGGCAGAAGCGCCGCCAGGGCGAGGTTGCGATAGCGCCACAGGATGTCGCCGCCAAAGGCCACTTGCAGCAGGATGGGCAGCAGCGCCCATACCAGTTCGAGCGCGAGATAGGTGCCGGGACGCCAGCCTGAAAGCAGCAGCACAAGGGAGCCAATCCAGAGCAGTGCAAAGAGCAGCGTGAAGCCCCAGCGTGCGCGGCGCGCGCCTGGCGCTGCGGCATCGAAGGGCGCACTGGGCATTTGCATGCGCTTGGCCAGCCACACCAGCCACAGGCTTGTCATCAGCGTCTGCAGAATGAAGAAGAGGTATTCTTCAATCGGCACCCAGCCAATGATCAGGCCGGAGACCAGTTCCGGCTCATACCACCAGACGCGCGTCGCCACAAGGTAGTTGTCCCACGGCGTTGTGTAGAGCACGGCCACGACGATGTGTGCTGCAATTACCAGCCACACGGGCCACGCGTTCAGTGCGTGGGGCATCTTGCGGCCACGGCGTGCATCCAGCCAGGTGAGAAAGCCCAGAATGACCAGGGGCGGGCCAAGAAATTTGAAGAGAAACGCAAAGTATGTCATTGCTGAAACGTGCCGTTCTAGTGTTGTGTGTTGGCGCGCCGTCAATTTTGGCGCGCTCGGGCGCTATACGCGCTTCTTCTGAAGGTCATTGAGCAGTGTGAGGGCGGTGTTGCGTCCTGCGGCCCCCATAATGCCGCCACCCGGATGCGTGCTTGCGCCTGTGAGGTAGAGACCCTTGATTGGCCCCTTGTAGTTGCCCAACGTCAGCGCGGGGCGCATCATGAACATCTGGTCAATCGACATTTCCAAGTGCATGACATTGCCGCGCAGCAATCCGAGTTCGCGTTCGAGATAGAGCGGGTGCTCCACCAGCCGCCCCAAGATGGCCCCCTTGACATTGGGCGCGTATTCCCCCAGTTTGGCGAGGATGCCATTGGCCACCTCGTCGCCAATCTCATCCCACGATTGGCCATTGGCAAGCGCGTAGGGGGCGTATTGCATCCACACAAAGAGCGTGTGTTTGCCTGCGGGCGCGAGTGAAGGATCCACCGCTGAAAAGGTCATGGCGATGAGCGCCGGATCGCGCGAGGGTTGTCCGCCCAAATAGTCGCCATACGCGCGCTCGAGGTAGTGCATGTCCGGGCAGATGAACTGCATGGCGCGATGCTGGTAGCCCGGCGTGCCGTCAGCGGGCGAGGGCAACGCCGTGTAGTTGGGCAGCGCGTCCATGGCGCAGCGCACAATCATGCCGAAGCCGTTGCCCACACGCGTGTTGGCCATCAGCCGCTGTGTGGAGGGCGCGACGGGGGCATCTTCCAGCATGCGCAGCGTTGTCTGAATATGCGCGCCCGAAACGACGGCGCGGCCCGCCGTAATGCGAATGCCGCCTTCTGTCTCGGCCCCAATCGCCTTGCCGTTGCGCGTGAGAATGCGTTTGACGGGCGCGCCGGCGATAATCTGGCCGCCGTGCGCCTGGATCATGCGCGCCAGCGCCTGCGTCAGCATGCCCGAACCGCCACGTGGCCGCCGCATGCCGCTCTGATGGTACATGGGATGCCACAGCGCAAAGGGCGACGAAAGGGGTTCCGAAGGCGGTGGCCCCGACTGTGCCGCCATCCACGCAATCGCGGCGCGCACGCGCGGATCCACAAAGCTTTGCGTCAGCACCTGGCCGTAGCCGTGAAGAATGTCGCTCAGCCGTTCCCAGCGCTCGTCACCCTTGGCGGTATTGCGCACAAGATTGCGATAGAGATTGCCCGCTGTGGGCGGCTCCTGGAAGGAGGCCACCATGCCGCGCGCCAGCGGCTCCCACCGCGCCACGAACGCGCGATAGTTCTCAGCATCCTGGGGCGAAATCTGTGCGATGCTTTCGCAGGTGCGATCCAGATCCTTCCAGATTGTGAAGTGGCTGCCATCGGGGAAGGGGCAGAAAAAGAGGGGATCGATGTCGATATAATCGAGCCCGTACGCGGCGAGCTTCAGGTCCTGCACAACAGGCGTCTGGTTGATGAGGATGTGGGCCGAGCCGCCCAAATCGAACTTGTAGCCGGGAATAATCTCCTCGGTTACGACCGCACCACCGACGGTGTGGCGGCGCTCGACAATGATGACCTTGTAGCCTGCCTGGGCAAGGTAACCGCCGCAAACGAGCGCGTTGTGGCCCGCGCCGACGATCAGCACATCACAATCCGAGTTGCTCGGGGTAGCCATACGTAGCACTTTCCATGTGCGGCCAACAGCGGGCCGTGTCAAGAGAATCGTTCACAGCGTGCTCGTCATCGGTCAGGTCAGTTACGCCGATGCACCCGCGTAGGCGCGCACGCCCCGCCGCCAAAAGAGGCGCGCGGCAACAAAGAAACCCAGCGCGGCAAGCAGCGTTCCCGCCAGTGCCGCCCCCGAAACGCGCCCCACCAACGCACTGGCAGGCACAGTGACGGCAAATGCCACAGGCACCAGAAATGTCAGCATGAGCCGCAACACAGGTGGATAGATGCCGACCGGCCAGCGTCCCGCCTCATACATGCTTTGGAAGATAACAAGAATATTCTCTATCTTGATGTACCAGAAGGCAATTGTCGCCAGCATGAGCCAAAAGCTGTAGACGATAACGCCGCCCAGAAGCAATGTGACCACAAACGCAACGATCTGCCCGGTTGAGGGTGCATCGCCGGCGCGGGCGAGCGCAAAGACCACCACTGCAATCCCCAGCAGCACATAGATGAGATTCCACACGGCAAAGGCGCGCACGCTCACCAGCAGCTGTGCGTCTTCCGGCTTGGTGAGCGTAAAGTCAAGTGTGCCCTTGTGCACGTCGCGCAGCAACCGCTCCATGCTTGGCTGGACAAAGGTCTGGATGTATCCGCTCATGATGTAGTAGATGCCTACCAGCGCCAGCAGCTCCATGGCACTCCAGCCCGCGAGGTTGTCGGTGTGGCCAAAGATCACAGCAAGGCTGCCCAGGGCCACCGCCAGCCCCAGAAACCCCTCGAGCAGGCTGCCCCAGAAGTTGGCGCGATATTGCAGTTCGTTGAGTACGGCAAGACGCATGTAGGTGCCAACCAGGGCAATGCGGTCGCGCATGGGTTAGCCTCCCACTGCCGAAAAGCGGCGAATGGCAACCCGCCAGACGAAGCGCATGAGCAGCAGGATGGCTGCAATCCAGCCAAGCTGGATGGCCATGCCCCACAGCGCCTGGGCAGGTGTCAGTTGGCCGAGGATCAGCTCAATCGGGAACGCCAGCATCCACCGGAAGGGCAATATGAACGAGATTGTGACGAGCACGGGCGGGAAGAGCGAAAGCGGCGCGAGACGGCCGGAAAAGAAGAGGAAGACCGTTTGCGCGAGTTGGTTGGCGGAGGCCGTGCGCGTTGTCCAGAAGGCGATCAGCGCAAGGGTCCAGTCGAACAAGAAGCGCAGCGCGAAAGCGAACAGGAGCGCAGGCAGGAAGGCCAGCAGCGACCACGCCTCAAAGTGCCACGCGGGCTCGAAAACCAACGAAAGCAGAATTACTGCCGGAATCACAACAGTCATGGTCAACAGCTTGTGGGCCCAATTTTCGCAGATGTCCTGGTGGATGGGGTGGATTGGGCGCAGCAGGTCTGCTGCAAGCTCACCCTCGCGTATGTAGTGCTCGAACTCCCACATGACCCATGAAAAGGTGAGTTGGTTGACGACAAGGCTGGCAATAAAGTAGGCCGCGAAGTCGTGGCTTGTGAGGCCATCAATTGCGCCGCCTTGCGCCGCGGCGGCAGCACTCCATACAGCCAGGAAGACGAGGGGCTCCAGCACCGCACCAATCAGCCAGATAAGCATGGCCCCGCGATACTGCATCTCAATCGCGAGATCGGTCTTGAGCTTGACGCGATAGTAGTCACCCAATGAACCCAGTGAGCGCAATGCAGTCATGTGCGTGCTTCCTGCGTTGCGATGTCCGTCTGCGGCTGGGCAAAGACCTCCTCAATCACCTGGTCAATGGGTGTCTCTTCCACTGTCAGGTCGGAGATGGGCAGCGTAGCCAGCAGGCGGCCGGTAATGGCCGCACATTGTGCTTTGGGCACGCGCAGGCGAATCAAGCTGTCTTCACCGTCGTCAATGCGTTCACCAAATGCGGCCCACGCAGCCTGATCCATGTGGGGCACCGCTTCGCCCAGTTGCAGCGAAATTGTCTTGGAGGACGAGAAGCGGTCCACGAGTGCGGTGAGGTCGCCGTCAAAGAGCAGCGCGCCGTGGTGGATGACGATGACGCGTTTGCAGAGTGCTTCCACATCGGCCATGTAGTGGCTGGTGAGCAGCACTGTTGCCCCATACTGTTGCGAATAGGCGCGCACAAAGGCGCGGATGCGTCGCTGCATGGTCACATCGAGGCCCAGCGTCGGTTCATCGAGGAAGAGCACGCTGGGGCTGTGCAGCAGGCTGGCGGCAATCTCGCACTTCATGCGCTCGCCCAGCGACAGATTGCGCACGGGCTGGTTGACGAGTGTGCTGAGGTCGAGCATCTCTATGAGTTCGTCGCGCGTGCGCATGTACTGTGCGCGCGGCACGCGATAGACGGCGCGGTTGAGGTCGAAGGAATCCAGCGCGGGAATGTCCCAGGCAAGCTGGTTGCGGTTGCCCATGACGAGGGTAATGCCGCGCAGAAAATCGTGGTTGCGCTGCCATGGCTCATAACCAAGCACTCGGGCAGAGCCGTCGGAGGGGTGCAGCAGCCCGGCCAGCATCTTGAGCGTGGTTGTCTTGCCCGCGCCATTGGGGCCAAGAAAGCCCACAATTTCGCCGGGTGCAACTGTGAAACTGACGCCATTCACGGCCACAATGTCGCGCGTTTCGCGTGCAATGAGGCTGCGCGCAGCGGCGCGCAAGCCGCCTTCGCGCACGGGCACCGTGTAGACTTTGCGCAGGTTGTTGAGGGTGATGACTGGTTCTATCGACATGAGTTCATTCGGATGGCTGGATGGCTCGGCAACGAGCGATGTTCGACGCGTGTGCGCGACCGTTTGGCAGCTACACCGTTTCGGTGCTGCGTGCGCCGGCAAAGGCAGCCAGCACGCGCGCGCGCGCAAACGCGTGATCAACAATCGGCGCAGGATAATCAAAGCCAATGCGACAGCGGGCGCGCACTTGCTCACTGCTGCTCATGCGCCACGGTTCATGAATTGTAGCCGTGGGCACGGCGGCCAACTCGGGCAGCCAGCGGCGCACGTACACACCGTCGGGATCAAACTTGCTCCCCTGCGATGAGGGGTTGAAGATACGGAAATAGGGTGCGGCGTCCGTACCCACACCGGCGGTCCACTGCCAGCCGCCGTTGTTGGCGGCGGGGTCGCCATCGATTAGCTGTTGCATAAACCAGCGCTCGCCCTGCCGCCAATCAATGAGCAGGTCCTTGACGAGGAAGGAGGCCACAATCATGCGCAGACGATTGTGCATCCAGCCCTGGGCGGCAAGCTGGCGCATGGCGGC
>DIAV01000080.1 GCA_002415895.1 Anaerolineales bacterium UBA5069
TGCGTTGCGATGTTGTTTTCATGCGGGTATCACTGTAGGTGCCCACGTACTTACTCAATACGGGAACCCTTCTGAATATTATGGCGCCCGCACAACAACTGCACATTCTCTGCTGTGTCCGAAGCGCCACCGCGCGACCAGGGAATAATGTGGTCGAAGTGGAGGTTCTCCGTGCTACCGCACTGGACACAGCGGCCGCTGTCGCGCTTCCACACTGCAAGTTTCACAGCCGGCGGAATCATGCGCCGCCGCTCGGCCACATAGCTCTCATCCGCTACACTAAGCGGGTCGTCAACTGCCACAAGCTTAAACTTGAAAACAAGCCGCACGCCATCGTCTTCCTGCCATGAATCCACCAGCAGGAACCAGCCATTATCTGCCCAGAGACCGTCGCGCAGTTTTTCGTACACACGCACACGCTCGGCCGCACGATTGCCCTGTTTGTGCGCCTGGGCCGCCTCGTGAAACTTGCCGTTTTGCGTGAGGCCGCCCTTGGGCAAATACCTCGGCTGATCGACAAGCGCGGTGTCATTGCCGTTCTTGCGTGGTGCATCGTGGCCCACATAAATCAAAACCGTGCCACCTTCGGCCATGGCATCGGGATAGGGAGCATTCTTGCGCGTGGACATGAGCAGCACAGAGTAGCTGCCGCCGGAGCGAAAGTGCATGCCCGCTTGCAGGTTGCGACCTTCCCTGCCGCACATTTCATTCCAGCTTAGAATCTCTTCATGCATGCGGCATTGCCGTCTTTTCGTCCCGCCCAATCAGTACAGCCGCCGTGCCCAGCCCCAGATGCAGCCAGAGCAGAACCGTCATGTGCGGGTAGCTCATGTTGAACCAATAGTGGTCAAAAATGCCGCTCACAAGCACGCCCGCCACCGCCCCCGTGAGGCCCAGCAGAATCGGCTCGATGCGTGGGTCCACGTCGGCACGCCACGCCTGCATCACCAGCACAAAGTAGCCCACCACAACGGCCACAAAGAGCGCCAGGCCGATGATGCCCATGTTGGAGGCGATGATCAGGTAGAGCATGCTCACGCCCAGGTAGAGGTCAATGTCGGGCACGCCGGTGAAGCCCACGCCAAAGAGGGGGTAGCGCGCAACCAGCGTGAGCGCATCCTTGTACTCGCCAAAACGCATTTGCGTGGCCAGGTCCTCGCCGCGCAGCCCGGCCAGCAGGCGCGCCACGTAGTCCTGCGTTTGGGGGAGCAGCAGGAGCAGCAATCCAGCCACCAGGGCGAGCGGAATGAGGCGGCGATACTTGACAACAGCAAGGACGCCAATCGCTGTGGCCAGCCCCAGCAGCGCCGAGCGGCTATAGGTCCAGTAGAGCGCCAGGACGGCAGTCGCAAGCATTACCAGCGTGAACCAGCGGGCAAAGAGGCGCTCGCGCGTAAAGAGTTGGGGGACGAGCATTCCGCCCACCAGGATCAACATGCCGCCCAGCACATTGGGGTCAATCGCCGTGCCGATGGCGCGCATGGTGCCGGCGGGGTCATCCTCAATCCAGCGCAGCGCGCCTGCGCCGCCCGGGTAATCAAAGCGTGCAAGCCTGTCGAGCACCCAGACAGTAGCGGTCTCGGGGATTACGTAGAAGACAACGGCAATCGCCGCGCAGGTAAAGCCACCCAGCAGCAGCCAGCGCACCACCCACTGCAATTCGGCAGTGGTGCGCACTGTGTTGATTGTGACAAAGAAGAGGCCGATGCCCAGCAGAATCTCGGCGAAGCGGCGCAGCAGGAAAGTATTGGCCGCGCTGTGGCTGAGCCCATTGGCAAAGGAGAAGATCGCCATGAGCATGAAAAGCGCCACCAGCAGGCCAATGGGCGAGGCGATGAGTTGGCGCTCCTGGCCGATCACCAGCTTGAAGAGCCAGACAAAGAGCAGCGCGGCCAGCGCAACGTCGAGAAAGGTGGGCTTGAAGCCAATGTCCACCGGCAGGCTGGCGAAGGGAAGCACGAAGGCCACACCCGCCAGCGCGACAAAGCCCCAATGCGTGTCTGCCAGGATCAGCGCCCCGGCCACCAGCGCCACAGCGAGCGCAAGCGCAATCAGCGGGCCAACGATGCCGATCAAGAGCGCGATGGCTGTTGCGCCCACAATCAACAGCGCCGCCAGCGTCATACGCTGGAGCGCGCGATTGGGGGAGAAGATCAGGTTTTGCAGTGATTGATACGAGCGTTGGATCACGATATGAATTCAAATGGGGATGACAGTGCGGCGCGTCGCGGCCCCTCTACCCCGAGTATACCATAGGGAATGCGGGGCAGGGTGCGTGGGGCGCTACCTTGCGCTGCGCACGCGCAGCAGCGCCAGCCCTGTGCATAGAAGCAGCAGCGCGCCGCCGCTGATCCACAAGCCCACGCGTACACTTTGCGGCGCGTAGTGGAGCGTAAAGCTGGATGCGCCCGCGGGCAGCGGAATGGCCAGCAGCGTGAGGTTGGCGCGCTGCACGCTCCAGGGGGCCATGCCCAAAATCGGTTCAACGCTGGGTTGGCCGGAGAGCGATTCGACGCGCCAGCCGGGCATCCAGTTCTCGGCCAGCACAAGCAGACCGGGGCCATTGGCCTGCACCTCGACGGCGAGGCGGCCCGGCGCGGG
>DIAV01000329.1:0-11942 GCA_002415895.1 Anaerolineales bacterium UBA5069
GTAGCGGCGGTGCAAGCCGCCGTTCTTGCGGACGCGGCGCGATCCTTGTCAACGGCGGCTTGCACCGCCGCTACGCAACCTGGCTGCTGCGCAATATGAATCACTTGATGCGCGACGCCTCGCGCATGGCGTGGCTGTCGAGGTAGGCCAGCCAGCCGCCCACTGTGAGCGGGCCAAATGAGTTGTGCACCACGGTGCGCGTGTCGGCGATGGCGGCATCGGCCAATTGCTGCGCGAGCGCAACGGTTGCGGCGCGCGTTGCGGCAAAGGCGGCAACCTGTGCCGTCAAATCAAAGTCGGCGCTTGGTGCGTAGCTTTCGTACTCGTCCATGTGCAGCGGCGCGCCAAGAAAGACACGCAGACGGCTCTGACCCCACGCTTCAATGCCGGTTATGTGGCGCAGCGCGTTGGCGGCTCTGGCGGCATCGGCGGCTGCAGCGGCGCGCGCCTCAATCGCTGCGCCGGATGTTTGCAGCGCGTTGGCCCACTCGCGCACGGTTTGTTTGCGTCCGGGCCTCTCGAGAATGAGATTGGCTATCTGGCCGATAAAGGCATCCCTGATACGCATGATGGCCTCGCTACAAGGTTGGGTTTGGTGCTACAGCTCGTCCAGTGGCACACCCTGCAAGGGTTCGCGGTGGCCCATGTCAAGCAGCACGCCGCCCCCTTGCGCGCCGCCGGGATCAATGCGGCGTATGGCGGCAGGCGCTTCCTGCAGCAGGCGCGTGGCGTGCGCAACCAGTTGCTCCAGTTCAAGCACGCTCAGTCCATAGCGGTTGGCCGGGTGTTGGAGAAGAGCTGCCACATCCAGCGCAACAAGGCGCGCCGCGTCGCCTGGCCCGCTAAAGGACTGCCACGCCACACGCGCCGTGCGCAGAAAATCCTGGCCGGCGGGCGTGCGGTGCAAATTTGGTGTGGCGCGGCGCAGCGCCAGCAACGAGCGCTCAAGCTGCCACGCCAGATGCCACTCAGCGCCCGCGGGCGCTGTCATGTCGGCGCCCAGCAGAAAATAGACACGGTCCACATTGGCAATACGTTCGTGGATGGCCTCAATGGGTGCGCCGGCCGCGGGCGTGCGGCGAATCTCAATGGAGACCTGCACAGGCAGGTTTGCCAGCGCACGGCCAATCGCGGCGCGTTCTGCATCAAGGTCGTTCGTGGCGCTCACAAAGAGGCGCAGCGGTTCTGCCATGGCCAAAGTGTATCACCGCGGCGCGCGCCGCCCGAAAATCGCAGGGCGCTGGGTGCGCTTGGCGTATACTGGAATCGTTGCTGCACGCGCTGGCGCACATGGTGTTACGCATCAATGAGAAGCAAATTGAGATTGGAAAGGTGAGTTGTGGAGAAATTAGCAGTGGGTGATTTGCGCGCGGGCCTCTCTGGTGAGGCTGCGGGCTTTGTGTCGGAGAGCAATACGGCGCTGGCCATGCGCAGCGGCGATGTGCCTGTTTTTGCCACGCCCGCCATGGTGGCGCTCATGGAGGAGGCTGCTGTGGCGCTGCTGGCGCCCTATCTTGATGAGCGACAAACTACGGTGGGCGTGCGGGTGGATGTGCGCCATTTGGCGGCGACACCCGTGGGCGGACAAGTGCGGGCGGTGGCTCGCCTCATGCTGGTTGAAGGACGCCGGCTCACCTTTCGCGTGCTGGCTTATGATGATCAGCACACGATTGGCGAAGGGCAGCATGAGCGCATGATTGTCGATCGGGAACGTTTTATTCAGCGCACGCTGGGCGTAGAATAAAACGCGTCGTGCAAGCCCCAATCCCCGAAAGGAGTGCACCCGATGTGGATTCCTTTGTTGTTGGCGGCGGCTGTGCTGGGTGTTGCGCACATCGCTGCAAGGCGCGCCGGCTGGTTGCGTGCGGCCTTCTGGCTCAAACCATTGCCGATTGCCTTGTTTGTACTGGTGGTGGCTTTCGCGGCCCAGCCGGTTTCTCCGCTCTACCGCAGCCTCATTGTGGCTGGGCTGCTCTTCTCCATGACGGGTGATATTTTTCTCGCGTTGGGCGACGATCGTTTCGTCCCCGGACTCGTCGCCTTTCTCTTTGCGCATATCTTCTACGCGAACGCGTTTGCCACGCAATGGGCGCCGGGCGGCCCCTGGTGGCTCATTGCCGCGGCCGTTGCGATCTATGCGCTGATGCTCAGTCTGCTCTGGGCCTACGTGCCTGGCGCACTGCGCGCGCCCGTGGCCGTCTACATGGCGGCCATTCTGATCATGGCATGGCTGGCTATGGGCTGGTGGGTGGGCGGTGGCGGGCGCAGCGCAGCCCTGGCCGCGCTGGGCGCGATCAGTTTTGTGCTCTCCGATGCAACGCTCGCATGGGATCGCTTTCGCCGTCCCTTTGCGCTCGCGCCGGTGGTTGTCATGGTCACTTACTACGTGGCTCAGGCGCTGATCGCGCTTTCGGTGTAGGCGGGTGTGGTTGAGTGGTTGAGTGGTTGANNTCAACCAGAATCCTTGAGGGGGGCAAAGGTGCGCCGGTGCAGGGCGCAGGGGCCGTGGGCCGCAAGCGCCGCCAGATGCGCAGCCGTGCCGTAGCCCTTGTGTGCGGCAAAGCCATACGCAGGGAAGTCCGCGTCGCATGCGCAGAGCAGCGCATCACGATGCACTTTGGCCAGAATGGAGGCCGCCGCCACGGAGACGATGGTGGCATCGGCCTTGATGAGGCTTTGCTGCGGCAGCGCAAGCATGGGCAGCCGCACCCAGTCGATGAGCAGGTAGTCGGGCTGCGCGCCTTGTGGGGCGGATTGCGCAGCCATCTCCACGGCCAGCAGCATGGCCGTGCGCGTGGCCGGCGCAATGCCCACGGCGTCAATCTCGGCCGCGCTCACGACGCCCACGCCCCAGGCCAGCGTCTGCGCCATAATTTCCAGGGCGAGCGCCGCGCGCCGTGCAGGCGCAAGCTGCTTGCTGTCGCGCACGGCCGCCCATATGCCTTCCAGCACGCAGAATGGGGGAATGATGGCGGCCCCCGCCACCACCGGCCCGGCCAGCGCGCCGCGCCCGGCTTCGTCCACGCCAACAACCGCGCGAAAGCCTTGCTGCCAGAGCGTTTCTTCGTGGGCCAGCGTGGGTGTGCATTGCAGCATATGCAGAGTACGAGTGTGGAAGCGGAACGGTTTCTGCGCTGGAGAATGCAGAAGGACGCCGGTGCGCGCACCGGCGTCCTGTCAATCCAATTGTCGTGATAAATCGCGCAGAAGCCTAGACCTGCAGGAAGCGCTTCTCGCGCAGGCGGGCTGCCTTGCCCTGGCGCTGACGCATGTAGTAGAGCTGGGCGCGGCGCACCTTGGCGTTGCGCAGCACTTCCACCTTGTCAATCACCTTGGAATAGAGCGGGTAGGTGCGTTCGACGCCCACGCCATGTGCGCCGGTGCGGCGCACGGTGTAGGTCGCGCCCGGGGTTGTGCCACCGCGCATGGCGATGATGACACCCTGGAAGACCTGCACGCGCTCATTGCGTCCTTCGGTAATGCGCTGGTGCACGCGCACAGAGTCGCCCGTGCGCAGTTCCGGCAGATTGGGGTTCGCTTGCGGCTTCAGCGATTCCATCAATGCATTGGTCATGTTCGGCCATCCTTCAACAATCGAACTGCACGCGGCGCAGTGCCGGTCTTCCATGCAGACGCAGTGGGCTAGGTACGCAGAGCACCGCATAAGCGACGATGCGTCTGCTGCTCGAGTACAACTAAAGCAGAATAGCATAGCCACGCCTGTGTTGCAAATTTGCATGGCCGCAACCGCAATGCGACGCGAGCCGCATCTGCGTACACCCGCCTACCAGATTGACGCCATGGGCCAGATGTCCATGTTGACAATGCGCGGCTGGCCGCTGCATTGCACAATGCCCACATGTACGCTGTCGGCGCGTGTGGGGTAGGTGCGCGTCGTGAGCACAGTTGCACCCTCATCGGCAAAGACCTCAATGGTTGAGTGATCAACAAGGATGCGCAGCTTGACGCGGCCGCCTGCGCGCAGCGGGGCGGAGACCGGCGCGTGGTGCACAGCCTCATTGCCCACGTGCGTGCGCTCAATGTGCAGTTGCATCTCCGCACCGCCCACGTAGAGCAACGTACGCTCGGCCTGGTCCGGCGAGCATTGCAGGAGAATGCCAAAGCCACCATCGTTGCCCAGTTCGGCCTCAAGCTCAATATCAAGGGCAGCGCCGGCCGCACCGTCAAGCAGTTGGGGCAGCGCAGCCGGCTCGATGTTGGCAAAATGCTGCGGCGCCTGGCGCAGGGTGGCAACTTCGGCCGCCGGTGTCAGGCGCGGCGCGCCGTCGTCGCCAAGCCGAATTTCGATGGGGGCCGACATGCAGCCGCTCCATCTGGCGGCAATGGCGGCGTCCTGTGTGCGCTGCTCCTTGAGCCAGCCCCACATGATCGCGCGGCCATCGGCCAGCGTGGTCACCTGCGGTGCATAAAAGCTCTCGCCATAGACAAGCACGCCGCATGTCTGCGATTTAAAGTGATTCCCGGCAATGCGCCCCACATGCCATGCAGGCTCCAGCATGTCACCCGCGGCGTTTTGGGGTGAAAAGAGCAACAAAGAATTATCGCCAAAGTGCAGCAGGTTGGGGCATTCCCACATCGCGCCGCCCCAGGCATGCGCGCCGTCGTCGCGATCACCAGCCAGGAAGGGGCCCAGGTAATCCCACTGGCGCAGGTCGTTTGATCCGTAGAGCAGGATCAGCCCCCCGGCCTCTACACGCGTGCCAATGATCATGCGCCACGCCGCGCCTTCCCGCCAGACGAAGGGATCGCGGAAATCGCCCCCATTTTGCTGTGCAATGGGCTCCGGCGCGCTTGCGATCACGGGGTTATTGGCATCCTTCTGCCAAGTCAGCAGCCCGTCGTGGCTCACTGCGCGGTTGACGACCTGGGGGGAGACGCCGGTGTAGATGAGTGTTGGCACGCCACCGTCATTGACGGCAGAGCCTGTAAAACAACCGCCACCATCGTGTTCATCCGCTGCCGGCGTGAGCGCAAGCGGCAGATCGCGCCAGTGAACCAAATCACTGCTCACCGCGTGCCCCCAGTGGATGCGCTCATGCCAAGCGCCCAGCGGGTTGTATTGATAAAACATGTGCATCTCCCCCTGCCACTGAATGAGGCCATTGGGATCATTCAGCCAGTTGGCCGGAGGCAGAAAGTGAAAGGCAGGGCGATGCAAATCATCGCGAAGTTCGGCGCGATTCATAAACTTATCCCTTGATGCCGCTGCTTGCAATGCTCTTGACGAACGCGCCTTGGAAGAAGAGGAAGAGTAAAAGCACCGGTATGGTAATCAGGGTGGCGTAGGCCATCACCTCACCCCATTCAGTGTCCTGCTGGAAGAAGTACTGCATGCCCACCATCACCGGGCGCAATTGCTCGCTTTGGATGACCATGGTGGGCCACAGGAAGGCGTTCCACGTGCCCAGGAAGGTGAGGATTGTCACTGTGGCGAATACCGGCCCCGACATGGGCACAATAATCTTGCGGTAAATCTGGAAGCGGCTGGCCCCATCCACCAACGCTGCTTCATCCAGTTCCCTGGGGATGTCGCGGAAGAACTGGTAGAAGAGGAAAATCGAGAATGCGCTGGTAATGAATGGGATAATTTGTACATGATAAGTGTTGAGCCAGCCAATCTTGAAACCCTCACTCAGGCTGAAGAAGGGCAGCCTGCTTACAAGCAGCAGCAGGGGCATGATCACCGTTTCACCGGGAATAATCAACGTGGCAACGATCACCGAGAGCAGCAGTGCCTGCCCGCGCCACTTGAGGCGCGCCAGCGCATAGGCCACCATGCTGTTGACGATGAGCGACAGAATAATTGTGATGGCCGAGATCAGCAGCGAGTTGAAAAGGAAGCGGGGAAAGCTGCTGCGCGTGAAGACGGCCTGATAGTTGACCAGCGAGAGATCGCCCACGGGGGCAAAGGCGCGCAACGAGCGCAGGTCCGAAAAGATCAGGTCATTGGGTTTGAAGGACGACATGACCATGAAAAGCAGCGGAAAGATGAAGAATGCCGCCAGCAGCAGGTTGACGCCATACTGCGCCAGCAGCGAGCCGAAATTGTGCGGCAGCAACGACCGGCGGGATGTTGCAGGCTGAATGGTGTGCTGGAGTGTGCTTTGCTGATTTGCCATGGCTCTCAGGCCTCCTGGTCTCTCAGAATGCGGCGCTGCAACAGGGAAATGCCCAAAATGAAGAGGAAGAACAGAACACCAATCGCGGCCGCGGCTGCAATGTCCTGCTCGCGAAAGCCCTTGCGCACCATCTCAAAGACAACTGTGGTGGTGGAATCGTTGGGGCCGCCGTTGGTCATGACGTAGACCTGTGTGAAGAGCTGGAAGGCCGCAATGGTAATTGTGATAATGATGAAAACTGTGACATTGCGCAGCCCGGGCAGCGTAATGAAGCGGAACTTCTGCCAGCCATTGGCCCCATCAATCCCCGCCGCCTCATAGAGCTGTTCGGGGATGCCTTGCAAGCCCGCCAGAAAGAGCACCATCTGCATGCCAACGCCCTGCCATACCGACATGATGATAATCGCGGGCATGGCCGTGGTTGGGTTGCCAAGCCAGTTCACATTGGGCAGGCCAAAGACCTGAAGAAACTGGTTGACCAGACCATTGTCCTTGTCGTAGAGGAAGGTCCACACAATCGAGATCACCACCATGGAGGTGACAACCGGGCTGAAGTAGATGGTGCGGAAGATGTTGCGCCCGGCCAGTTTCTGGTTGACGAGCACGGCCAGCAGCAACCCCAGCCCCATTTGCAGCGGAATCACCAGGATGGCAAAGAGCAGCACGTTGATGACCGAGCGCAGAAAGGTGGGGTCCGCAGCGAGGATATAGTAGCGGGTGTTGCCCACATCCACGCTGAACCATTCGCGCAGCCCCTCGTATTGCGGGTATTCCTCGGTGTTGCGTGTGTAGTCGCGCGAACGCGGGAATACTGAGTTGCCTTCGTCGTCAACGGCGGGCTGGCCGGTGGCGGCATCCACCTCTTGCTGCACGGGCAGAACGCTCATGCGGACAAGGCGGCTGTAGTTGCGCAAGCCCACGAACTCGGTGGGGTTGGCCGTAATCAGCCGCTGATTGGTGAAGCTGAAGCCAATGCCGGCGAAAAACGGCCCGATCAAAAAGAGCAGCATCAGCACAATTGCAGGCCCGGCCATGAGAATGGCCGGCACAAAATCACGCGTGGGGCCGCGCGGTGCGTTGTCAAGCGCGCGGGTGCTCTGGGTTGCCTTGGCCATTGTGTACTCTCCTTGCGCTGTCCGGTGGGTGACGCAGGGACGTGAAGGAACGTCCCTGCGTCACCGGCCTGGAGGCAATTGCTAATGCAAGCGTTACGTGGTGATGAACAACCCTCTAGAAGCCGTAGCCGTTGTTGTCTTCGATGTCCTGGTTGATGGCATCCACGGCATCATCGAGCGTGTCCTGCACGTTGGCGCCGTCACGAATCTTGAGGCCAGCCTGCTCAAACTCGCTGGAGAGGCGCAGGTAGCCGGGTGTCGGCGGGCGCAGCAGGGCGAACTTGTCGGCCATGTCAAAGAAGATACGGTACGGGCCGCCCTCGGCGTACTTTTCGGTGAGCGCTGCGCCGGCGGCTGTTGTCGGCACAAGGCCCGTGGTCTCGGACATGAGCGCCACACTCTCGGGGCTCATGACATGCTGGATGAAGCCCCAGGCGCCGTCGAAATCCTGGCAAGCGGAGCTGACGCCCCACTGCCACGAGGCCGCACCAATCTTGGGGCCGCTGCCAAAGTTCACAGCCGGCAGGAAGAGCGCATCGTCACCAAAGGCCTTGACGATGTCATTGGCCGACCAACTGCCTGTGTACCAAATGGCCGAACGCCCCTGCAGGAAGGCCTGGTCATCGGGCGGCGCAGGATTGGCATACCCTTCGGCAAAGAGGCTCTGGAACCACTCGCCCCACGCTACGGCTTCGGGGCCATTGAGGACGCCCTCGGCTGTGAGGAACGACGCGCGGTCGACCAGGTCGCCGCCAAAGCTCTGCAGCATGGGCGAGTACGCATAGGACCACCATTCACCCGTCCACTGCGAGTTCACGTCGATGGGGTACTCAAAGTCGCCCGAATCCTTGAGCGTCTTGAGGATGCCGTTAAACTCATCCAGCGTCCACGGCTCGTCCATGGTGGGAATGCGAATGCCGTACTTGTCCAGGTCCGACTTGCGGGCAAAGTTGACAAGGCTCACATCAAACTGACCCAGGGAGTAGACCTTATCCATGTAAAGGCCAACGCCACCGGTGGTAATGCCGGCCAGCATCTCGGGCGTTACGGGCAATTCCTGCACATAGCCGGACCACGCGAAGTTGGGTACGGTGGGCTGGTCGAGGTCCAGAATGCAGGGCAGGCTACCGGCCACAGAAGCCGCTGCGACAGAGTCGTTGTAGGAAGCCTGGGGGAAAGCCTCGATGATAACCTGATAGGTCTCCTGGGCGGCATTGTACTCGTCAACCATCTGCTGGATGACGTTCATTTCATTCTCGTTGCCCGCGGAGTGGGTCCACAGGTTGAGGGCGGTGCGGCCGGGGGCCAGTGTGGCCGGCGGCGGCGCCTCTGTGGCAGTAGGCTCGGCCGGGGCTGCTTCTGCGGGTGCGGCCGCATCGGCCGCCGGCGCTTCAGCGGCTGTGTCGGCAGGGGCAGCTGTGTCGGCAGGGGCGGAGCCGCCGCCACATGCGGCCAGTATGATTGAGACTATAAGCAGGACGGTCAATAACAGACTACGGTGCTGCTTCATGACAATCTCCTTGCGAACGGATGGGTGGAGAATGAACTAACACGATTTAGTTACCATCACAAAGACGCTCTTGTTTGATTCTCTCCTCTCCTAATGCTCAACAAGGGGGACGCTACTGCATGGCGGCCAACAAAGGTGCTTAGGCGGAACTACGCTCAATCAAGGGGCACTCCAGCATCTGCTGGACGGGATTGTCCTTGACGCCTGTACCGATGAGTTGCAGCAGGTGCTCGGCGGCCCAGCGCCCCATGGCGTAGTGGGGAAGTTGCATGGTGGTCAGTGCAGGCCGCAGCGAAGGGGCGATCACTTCCTGATTGTCGAAGCCGACAATGGCGAGGCCCGCGGGGATGTGCAAACCAAGCTCGGCTGCAGCCTGGTACAAACCCATAGCTACCCGATCATTAAAGCAGAAGACGGCGCTTGGGCGCTTGGGGCGCTGCAAAAGCTGCATGCCGCCGCTGTAGCCGCCGGCCTGGTCGCTCTGCACCGCACAAATCAGGCTTTCATCAACAGGCAGCATATGGTGGTGCATGGCTGCGCGGAAGCCCTTCTCGCGCCCCATGGTGGCGGGAATCGGATCGACATTGGTGATCATGCCAATGCGGCTGTGGCCGCGTGCAATGAGGTGCTCCACGGCGGCACGGCCACCGTTAACTTCATCGGGCACAACGGAGGGCAGTGAGCGATCAGCCACGTACGAGTCCAGCAACACAGTGGGCACTTCGCGCAGAGAGGCGGGCGGCGTCACTTCGCGATGATACATGCTGGCGTAGAGAACGCCTTCCACCTGGCGCTCGAGCAGCGCCTCGGCCGCATCGGCTTTCATGTTCTGCCGGCCGCCCGTGTTGATGAGCAAAATGAGCTTGCCGTGCTCCCAGGCAAAGTCCTGTGCGCCCTGAATCATTTGCCCGGCAAAGGGGGTGGTGGCAATGTGGTCGGAGATGAAGCCAATGGTGTGGGTGCGCTGCATGCGCAGGTTGCGGGCAGCCGCGTTGGGGCGATAGCCCAGAGCGGCCACGGCATCCCACACGCGTTGCTGCGTTTCGGCGGGAATCGCGCCATCAACCACCTGGTTGATGACGAAGGAGACCGTGGTGCGCGAGACGCCGGCCCTGTCGGCCACATCCTGCATGGACGGCTTCCTGCGTCGGCTGGATGAAGGTGAGGAATCCACAATGGGCCTCTGCTTCAAAGGTGGGCAATGGGTGAAAGGGGAGCGCTGCCGTGACACTTACGTCTGACTAACACGTGTTACTGTCACGTGTTAGTAGAATACTACGGCTCCATCCACTTGTCAATAGCCAATTTCCATCTGCCCAGGGCTTCTCAAAAGCCCGATTGGGCCTGTACCCCCCCGTGCGCATGACCGTAGCGGGGGGCCGGGAGGCTTTCCGCTGCACAGGGAGGCTGCCGTACACTGGCGCCGGGGGTGAGGTTGTTGCTGAAGCAGGAAGGTTGTTGAATCGCGGCGCCCAAAAGGCGGAGCGCGCAGGTGCGTGAATTACGCCGCCTCTACTGCACCATGCGCAGAATGCCCTCAAACGCGCCCACACCCAGGAAAATCGCGATGATGTACTTGATTGTCTTGCCGAAAAACGTGGCGATGAAAAATTGCCAGAAGGGCATGCGAATTGCCCCGGCGGCGATGCCCGCCAGATCAAAGAAGGGGAAGGGTGTAACGGCCACGAAGAAGATGGCAAAGCCGCCATACTTGCGCGTCCATCCCTCAAGCTGTGCGTAACGATGGGCCTGACTGCTGGGCACCAGCGTGCGGCCGCTTACGCCCGCCACATAGCCGCTGCTCTCGCCAATCGCGCTGCCCAGCCCGGTGGCCAGCCCCAGCAGCCACGGGTTGAGGGCTGTACCCAGGGCAATGGCCAGCGGCAGCCCCGGAATAGGCAGAATGATGCTTGCGCTGGCAAAGAGGCTGATGAGAAAGCCGCCCAGATAACCCCACTGCTTGAACTGGGCGATAAAGGCCGGATTCAGCGCAATCCACACGCTGGCTGCTGTAATGGCAATGAGGATGATGACTGCCAGGAGACGCGAACCGCCCTCCTCCGGAGCCACCGCGCTGGAAAGCATTGCGCTTTCCGGCGGTGTTTCCGGCGCAGAGGGCGGTTCGCTGCTGCCTGGCGGCAACTCGTCCATGCGGGCGCTTACTCGCTCGCGCTGATGGTGATCGACTGGATGATGTCGCCCTGCTGCACCGCGTCAAGCGCCTCAAGGCCACCGACAACCTGGCCGAAGAAGCTGTAGGACATGGCTGCTTCGGCGGGCGGCGCCAGCTTGGCAATCATGAGGATGCTGCTGCTGGCTTCAATCCCTGCCTCGGTTTGCACTTCGGGGGCCCAGGCCACGGAACCTGCGGCGGGCGCTTGCGGCAGCCCCACTTCGGGCACGAAGCGATAGCCGGCGTCACGCTCCAGCGAGTTATCGGGCGAACCAATCACAATCAAGTCAGGATTGGAAATATTGACAGGGGTGCCATCATAGAAGCCAAGATTGGCCAGGGTGACGAAGTTGTTGACGGCGGCAGGCGCGTCGGCGGCAAAGAGCGCGATGGTGATGACGCTTGTCATGCCCACCGAAGGCGTGATGGCGGCTGTGTCGGTGACGCCGGCTGTGTCCGTCATGGCCGCGGTGTCGGTGACAGCCGCGGTCTCTGTTGTGGCCGCGGTATCCGTCACGGCTGCGGTGTCGGTGACGGCCGCGGTCTCTGTTGTGGCCGCCGTATCGGTTGCAGCTGCGGTACCGGTTACAGCGGCTGTATCGGTTACAGCTGCGGTGTCCGTTACGACCACGTGTTCAATGATCATGGTGGCCGTGTAGACTGTGCCGGCGGCAATGGTCATCTCGGGTGCTGTGTTAAAGAAATCAGCGCGCTCTGCGGGGGGCACTGCCGCCAGCGGCCGGTCAGCAGCATCCAGCGCGCTGGGCGCAAAGGGGGTGGGCGTGGGCAGCGGCGTAGGGGTTGGCTCGGGCGTGGGCAGCGTACTTGTGTCGGATTCCTCAATGGTCACGCTCTTCAGCGTGTCGCCGGGGGTGGTGGGATTGGTCTGCGGGTCGCGCAGCGTAAGTTTGCTGAGCACATCCTGCCCCTCAATCACCTCGCCAAAGATGGTGTGCAGGCCGGTGAGATGGGGCGTTGCAGCGAAGGTGATGAAGAACTGGCTG
>DIAV01000329.1:12032-18567 GCA_002415895.1 Anaerolineales bacterium UBA5069
GCTGCCGTTGGTGCCGGGGCCGGCATTGGCCATGGCCAGCAACCCGGCGCGGTCAAACTCCAGACCCTGCACGAATTCATCCTCAAAGGTGTAGCCGGGGCCACCCGTGCCTGTGCCTGTGGGGTCACCGGCCTGTGCCATGAAGGCCTCAAGCACACGGTGGAAGGTGGTGTTGTCGTAGAAGCCTTCTCGCGCCAGGAAGATGAAGTTGTTGACGGCAATGGGGGCGCGGTCGGCAAAAAGCTGGACCTTGATGTCGCCCTGGTCGGTTGCCAGCGTGGCATAGTAGAACTTGGCCGGGTCAATCACCATTGCGGGCGCGCTGGCATACATGCCGTTGCGCTCTGCGGGGGCCAGGTCGGCGGCGCGCATGCCGGTGGTGTCTGCGGGTGCGGCCCCTTCTTCGGCGGGAACGGGCGTGGCAGCAGCGGCGGGTGCAGCAGCGGCGGGTGTAGCGGTAGGCTCATCCTTGCCGCCACCGCAGGCGGCCAGCGCCAGCAGCGCCGCCAGCATCACAATCCCAATCAAGGGGCGAAAGCCCTTGGCAAAATTCATATACGGTTCCTTTCATAGGGCGGCAGGTCCAATGTGGCCTGCTGCATGTGCGCCCGACGTGGCGGGCATGAATTGACATGAACAAAGCAACGCAAGGGAGCAATGGGTGCCCTGGCGTTGAAATTTCCGTTAGTGGGCCGAGGGCGCTGTTGCAACAGGCTGGCGCACACCCCCCTTGCGAAACTCCAGCCAGTAGATGCCAAATGCGCCAATGGCCAGCACCATGCTGCCTGTCAGCAATGCCTCGGCCAACGAAGCGTCGGTGAGGAAGACGCCCACCAGCCCAAATGCGCCGCCGATGAGATAGCAGATGAGCACTGCCTCGCGACGGCTGCCCGTCAGCAGCGCCAGGCGGTGGCTCAGGTGATCCTTGCCGGGCGTTGTGAGCGGATTTTGCCCGCGCCGCAGGCGGCTGATGAAGACCAGCGATGTGTCAAATATGGGTACACCCATCACCATCACCGGGATCATCCATGTAATGGTGTTGGAATTGCTGGGGAAGCGCAGCTTGATGGCCACGGCCGAGAGCAGAAAGCCAAGAAAGAGGCTACCCGTATCCCCCATGAAGATATGCGCCGGATTCCAGTTGTAGAAGAGGAAGCCCATGCAGGCGCCTGCCAGTGCGGCCGCCAGCGCACCTACAAGGTACTGATTGCTGAGCGCAGCGAGCAAGGTAAAGAAGGTGGCGGCGATCATGGCAATCCCGCCCGAGAGGCCATCCATGTTGTCGAGCAGGTTCATGGCATTGGTAATGCCGACGACCCACACCACGGTGAGCGCAATATCCAGCCAACTGTGAAAGATCTGAATCTGCACGCCGCTGAAGACAAGAATGAGCGCAGCCAGAATCTGGCCTACGAGCTTGACATAGCTGCCCAGCCCCCAGCGGTCATCCACAACGCCCATAAGGCTGACGAGTGATGCGCCCACGAAAATGCCCACCACCTGTGGCACATAGCGCTTGTCGGCAAAGATGAGCAGCGCCACGATGAAGGCAATGTAGATGGCTGCGCCGCCCAGTAGCGGCACGGGATTGGTATGCACTTTGCGCGCGTTTGGCTGGTCGGTCACGCCCAGGCGCAGCGCCACCTGGCGCATGAGCGGCGTCACGCCGACAGCCAGCAGCAGTGCGCTCAACGCAATCAGGATGATACTCATGCCGTCACCTGGAGGATGGGGGTTGCATCGGCGAGTGGGGCGTCAAGGCGCACCTCGCGCTGCCCCTGGGCTGCGCTGTAGATGGCCAGCACCAGCGCAAGGCTGCGGCGTGCTGCGCTGCCGGGCGTGCCCACGGGCCGCCCTTCAAGCAGCGCACCGGCGAAATCGTCAATCACGGCGCGGTGGCTGTAGCCGTAGACCGAAGGGGGATCGACCACCTGGCTGGTGAGAATTTCGGCCTCCTGCTCCACCATGCCGTCGACCTTCCAGAGCACAATACGGTTGAGCGCCGTGCCGCCGATCTTGACGGAGCCGGATGCACCAAAAACGGAGACGGAGCCTTCCAGGTTCTCGGGCCAGGTTACGGTGGAGCCCTCCACCGTGGCCAGCGCGCCGCTTTTGAAGCGCAATATGGCCACGCCAATGTCCTCGGCCTCCATGGTGTGGGCGCGCGTCGTGGTATAGGCGCTCACGGCCTCCACATCGCCCATGAACCATTGCAGCGCATCAATGTGGTGGATGCTCTGGTTCATCAGCGCGCCGCCATCCATGGCCCATGTGCCGTGCCAGCCATCGTCATAGTAGGACTGGGGGCGGTACCAGCGCACGGTGGCCGCGCCCAGGTGGAGTGGCCCCAGTTTGCCCTCATCAATGGCTGTGCGCAGTTGGCGCATGGGGTGGTTGTAGCGGTTTTGTAGCACTACGCCCAGCGTCAGGCCGCGCGCGTTGGCCGCGGCAATCATCGCGTCGGCGTCCTCCAGCGAGAGGGCGATGGGCTTCTCCACAAGCACGTGCTTGCCTGCGTCGAGCGCGTCGCGCGCCACCTGCGCGTGCAGGCCGCTGGGCACGCAGATGCTGACGGCGTCTACATCGCTGCGCTCAAGCAGCGCGCGGTAATCAAGATAGGCATCGCGGCCGGGGTCAATGCCTGCCTCAACGGCAAAGCGGTGGGCGCGGCTCTGCTTGAGATCGGCCACGGCCACAAGCTGCGTGTGCGGCAGTTGCGCCAGCGACTGTGCGTGACGCGGGGCCACGCGTCCGCAGCCAATCAATCCAAAACGAATCACCTTAGCCCCCCAGTGCCGTAACAAGCGCCGTAATCGGCGCGCGGGCATCCACCGGTGCAAGGCTCAAGGCGTCACGCGCCAGCGCAAGGGCTGCATCGATTTGCCCCTGCTGCTGCAAAAGCTGGGCCAGGGCCAGCGGCCAGCGGTAGTCGGTGGGTTGGTCCGCTGCCAGGCGCTGATAGACATCGAGCAGCACCCCCTGCAACTGGCCCAGTTGATCCGTTTGCTCGGCGGGTGTAAGCGCAAGGGCTTGCTCCACTGTGGCAGCGGCTTGCTCAAGCTGGCCGGCGTCGCGGTAGAGCAGCCCCAGGTTGCGCAGCGCCCCCACATTGGTGGGATCCAAGTTCACAATGGTGCTCATGGCCTCAACCGCGCCGGTCATGTCGCCGCTCTGTGATAAGGCCACGCCGAGGTAGCTTTGCAGGTTCAGCGTACTTGTAATCCCGCGCAGCTCCGTAATCTGGGCAATGCCCTTCTCCAGCATGGCCGCTGATTCGGCGTAACGCTGGTCATTGTCGTAGAAATCGGAGAGCAGCAGGTAGGTCTGCTCAAAGTAGGGGTCCAGCGCGAGGCTGTGGGTATAGGCTTCTTCCGCCTCGGGGCGTTCGCCGCGCGCAAGACGGGCGTTGCCCATTTCGTTCCACAGGTGGGCGGCCTGGGGGCTGAGCATGACGGCAGCCTGATACTGGGCGATGCTGCGGTCGAGCATCTCCTGGCGCAACGCCGGGTCGGCGCTGCTGAGGTCACCCCAGGTGCGGTAGAGGCGCGCAAGGTTGGCCGTGTGGTCGGTATTGAGCGGGTTCACCCGCTGCGCCTGCAACAGGACGGCTTCGGCGGCGCGCAGCAGTTGCTGCTGGCTCATTGCGCCCACCTGCTCGGGGCGCAGGTCCAGCACATCGCTCAGCTTGGGCTGCTCGGGAAAGGTCACGGCCTCCGTGGTGGCGGTGGACGCTTTGGCCTGCTCCAGCAGCGCGCGCCCCAGAAAGAGCATGTAGTGATCTTCGGTTTCGCGTGCGGCCAGCGCGCGCCGGTAGAGTTCCACGCTGTTGACCCAGTTTTTCTGGCTGTCGAACTGTTGACCCTGCTTGTAGATGATGTCGGCGCGCACCAGGCCAATGTTAACAAAGGAGATGGCGGCAAAGACGCCAATCGCCACTAGAGCGCCCGTAATCAGGCCGATGAGGGGGCGCTTGCCAAAGGCCAACTTGCCGTCGGTGAGCGCGGGCCACGCATAGGTGACGCCTGCCGCCACAATCCAGATCAGCAGCACCACGGTAAAAGCGGCAAAGTGGCCGCCCACGCGGTCCAGTTGATAGTTGAGTTGCTCGGTGGTGGAGAGGCCGGGCGGCAGCACCACCGGGGCCACACGCGCCGCCTGCACCAGCCCATAGACCAGCCACGCGCCCCACACCACGGCCACATGCACAAGCACGGCGCGAATCCACCAGCCCAGCGCGGGCAGCGTGCGGCGGCGCAGCAGATCGGCTGCCAGCCCCAGAATCAGCGCAAAGAGCCAGGTGAAGATGAGCAAGTAGAGCATGCGTGCGCTGGGCTCAAGCTGACCAGCGCGCACAACGCCCGAGATGCTGCCGGAGAGAATCTCCCACGCGCTGTTCAGGCTGCGGCTGTTGGTGGTAAAGAGGAAGACCGAGGTCAGGAAAATGAGTGCGTCGGTCATCACGGTGACAGGTGTCCACGGCAGCGGCTCGCCGGTGGCCTTGCGCACAGGGGGCTTGGCGGCGCGGCTCTTTTTGCTGCGCGCGGCTTCGGATGCTGTTTCAATCTCTACAACCTCGGGCGCAACGTCCAGCGCGATGCTCATTGGCTCCACATGCGCCCAGCGCAAGCCCACCACCATGAGCAGCGCGGTATAGACCCAGAAGTAGGTGCGCGTGGCGGCAATGGCAATGCCAAAGTGGATTTCGAGAAAGTGCGCCACAATCGCAGTGAGCAGCGCGATGAGCAGCAACTGGCGTGGCACGTCGGCAGCGTCGGGCCGGAAATTCGGATGCAGGAATGCCGCGGACATGATGTAGAACAGCAGCCCCAGCATGAGCCCCGCAGGGAACGCGACACCCAGCAGGCGCAGTTGCCCATCGTCATAGACATAGAAGCCAATGCTGGCAACAAGCGCCGACGCAAACAGCAGCGTGAAGAAGAGAATTGTATCGCGCCGGTTGACGAGCAGCCCCATCCAGCGCAGCGCCCAATAGAAGATTGAGACAAAGACAGACAGATACGCAAGAAAGCCCAGCAGGCCGGTAATTACCAGGCTGTCCCATGTCTCATTATGCGAGCGGTCGGGGCTGGCGTTGCGCGCCTCGACATTGGCCAGCGCCGAGGGGTAGAACTTGTTGAAGGCAACCCACATGGCTTCGGGGCCATAACCCACCAGGGGGCGGATGGCGTTCAACGCGTCGGCTTCACCATCCGGACGCACAAGGGGATCATGGGGCAGCACCAGTTCCGATGAACCCTGCCAGATGAGTGTGCGCACCTGTGCGGTGGTGCTTTCCTGATCGAGCAATTGGGTGAGGCGGCCCAGATAGGGTACATCGCGCAGCCCTGCAAAGATGGGCAGTGTGTTCATGGCAAAGATAAGCAGCACACCCAACGCGCCGATGCCTACCCAGCCAATTGTCGCTGCCATGTAGTGGCGCGGCCGCAACGCAATGAGGACGAGCAGAACGAAGAGATAGCCACCCAGAAAGAGCCCCAGCCACGGGCCGCGGCTCTGTGTCCACACAATTGCAATGGCTTGCACAATCAGGATGACAACATAGGTGCCGCCCGCCAGTGCCGTGAGCATGTCATGGCCATGCGGGGCGTCGTCGCCCATCTTCACCAGCGCCGCAAGGGAGCTGTAGATGCGCTCCAGCGTGAGGAAGAGCGCCATGATCAGGTAGGCGCCCAGGAAAATTGCGTTGCCCGCGTTGGCCGTCACACGCCGCGCTGTGTCGCCGCCCCACGGCAGCGGATCCCATCCCCAGTGCTGAATGAGCGCATAGATGGCAATGGGCGCGCTGGTGACGATGACCGCATGTTGCAGGCGGCGAATCTGCTCGGGGCTGCGCAGCGTGGCGGCTGTGAGGAACGCGATCGTTACGTAGCTGAGAAAGCTGTAGGTGCCCTGCAGGCGCTGGTAGGAGCCGAACCAGGAGACGAAGGGGGCCAGGCTGAAGAGCGTGCTGATGACATATGCGCTAATCAACGCCACGACGGGGATGAAGAAGGGGTTGCGCCACATGCGCCGTGCCGCAGCGCGCGGCGTTTCCGGCTCGGCCACGGGGGTGGCACTCCAGGGCGGCAGCCACGGGTAGCCTCCGTTCGCCACCTTGATCAGCCACGCCAGCGCCATCACCAGTGCAATTGTGCGGATCAGGCTGATCTTGTCCGGCTCGAAGACGCGGCTTGAAAAGACGTTGAAAAAGAGGGGGGCGATGATGAGGGCGGCCAGCCAGCCCGCCTCCAAAAGACCCTCGCACCAACTGTCCAGTTTGGTTCGTACGTAGCTCATAGCCAACCCGTAATCTGAAGGCGACGCGACAGCGGCTCCAAGTATAGCAGACTTTGCGGCGCGTCCCTGATGATCAGGTGAGAAATCCATTTACACAGAATGAGCGCCGGTTCGCGACCGGCGCAGATGACTACGGTGCATACTGTGAGTGGTTGACTGGTTGACTGGTAATGGATCATAGATAACTGATCATGAGTGGATGACAGTGCGCGCTACCAATGATCAATTATCTATGATC
>DIAV01000265.1 GCA_002415895.1 Anaerolineales bacterium UBA5069
TGACTTTTGAGAAGCCCTGGCGCGGAGCCTTGCGGTCAATGGCCCCACTATTTTGGTCGTGGGCGCTAAAGCAGACGATAATTGAAGAAACCCATTCCAAAATTCCACTACAAGTCTTTCAAGCTACGCCCGACCATTCGCTTTCACCCCTGCTTCACCAAATAACTGGAGACCCAATGAGCATTCCTGCACAACGGTATCGCCAAGTTCATCTGGACTTCCACACCGCGGCCGAGTGTGGCGTCGTGGGCGAGCGCTTCAACGCCGACGCCTTTGCCGCTACCCTGGCCGACGCACACGTCAATGCAATCAATATCTTTGCCAAATGTCACCACGGCTATTCCTACTACCCAACCAAAGTAGGAACTGTTCACCCGGGGCTGAGTTTTGATTTGCTGGGCCAGCAGATTGAAGCCCTGCACAAGCGCGATATCCGCTGCCCCATTTATGTCTCGGTGATGTGGGATGATCTGGCCGCAGCCGAAAACCCCGGCTGGGTCGTCGTTAACGAGGACGGCACGGCGCGTATGCGCAAACCCCTTTCGGGTGAGTGGGGCTGGTCCACCATGGATGTGGCATCACCCTATCGTGACTACTATCTGGCGCAGGTGGAGGAATTGCTCGACCTGTATGATGTCGATGGTTTGTGGGCCGACATTACCTTTCTTGTGCCCAACTACTCGGCGTGGAGCCAGGCGCAAATGCGCAAGGCAGGCGTGAACATTGCCGACCGCGCCGCAGTCATGGCCTATTCCGCTGACCGCATGGAGGATTTCTACCGCGACGTGACGGGTTTACTCCACAGCCGCCGGCCCAATGCGCACGTCTTCTATAACGGCACGGTGACGCCCAACATGCGCCGCTGGATTCCCTACGTGGGGCAGATGGAAATTGAGAGCCTGCCCACCTCCGAAGGCACCTGGGGCTACCTGCATTATCCCTTTATGGCGCGCCAGACACGCACGCTGGGCAAGGACTTTTTGGGCATGACGGGGCGCTTCCACAAGTCGTGGGCCGACTTTGGCGGCCTCAAGACCGTAGATCAGCTTGATTATGAATGCGGCACGATTCTGGGCGCAGGCGGCAAAATCTGCGTGGGCGATCAACTTCATCCCAACGGCGAGCTCGACCCTGCCGTCTACCGCACCATCGGCCAGTCGTTTGCGCGCGTGGAGCGCCTTGAACCCTGGCTGGAGGGCGCACAGTGGACGGCTGAAGTCGCACTCCTGGTGACAACGCCCGAGGGTGAATCCAACCCCGGCGTGGGCGAATATGCGCCGGATGTGGAGGGCGCAGGGCAGATGTTCCTTGAAGCGGGTGTGCAGTTTGACATTGTGGATGTGCAAACGGACTTCAGCCCCTACCACGCGCTAGTTGTGCCCGACGGCACGTATCCTGACGACGCGCTGCTGGGCAAGCTGCGCGCGTATCTCGCCGGCGGCGGCAAGCTGATTGCCTCTGGAACAGCCCTGCTGGATGGCGACGGCCGCTTTGCGCTGGATGAGATTCCCGCAGATTATGCAGGGGCTGCACCAACGCTGCCCTCCTTCCTGCGCTTCGATGCGGCCCTGCTTGAAGGTGAATTGGCCGCCGATTACGACTATGTCTATTACGACCAGGCGGCGGTGGTGAAGCCCAAAGATGGTGCAGAGGCGTTCGGCTCCCTCAAACGCGCGCTCTTCACGCGCACATGGGAGCACTACACAAGCCACCAGCACGCGCCGGTTGGCAATGCGCTGGATGCGCCTGTCATTGTGCGCAGCGCCAATGTTCTCTACTTCGCAGCGCCGCTCTTTGCGGGCTACAAGCGTCATGACTACTGGGCCTATCGCGCGGCCGCCATGGCCACCTTGCGCGCCTTCCTGCCTGCGCCACTGCTCAAGGTAGATGGGCCGGGCTGGGTGGAATGCACGCTGCATCGCCAGCCCGCAGTTGCTGATCATGGTGCGCGCACAATTGTGCACGTCACCGCCTACCACCCGCGCCGCACGCTCCAGCCGATTCAGCATGTGGACCAGTCGGCGCTGACGTCGGGGCTGCGTTTGCATGTACAGATGCAGGGCAACGCGCCGCAGCGCGCATATCTCGCGCCGGATGGCGAACCAGTTGCATTTTCTGTGGGTGCTGAGTACGTGGAGATTGTGCTGCCGCCGATTGGGGCGCACACGGTGGTGGTGCTGGAGTAGCAGGGCAGCGCACACAAAGCCAGCGCACAGATCAAGTCGGAAACAACAGGGATACCTATCCTTGTTGTTTCCGACTTGATCTGTGCACTGGTTTTATTTTGTTGCGTTTGCCCACAGCCGCAGACTCTGCAAATTTGTGCAATACATGACATTTGACACTTGACAAGCGCGCGAAAGAGGCGCACAGTCCACGCAGTGCTTCCCAACTCCATACTTTGCATGCTATCTATCAAGGAATCCCCCCCATGAAGATTGCACATGCCCGCACGCTCGCCTGCATTGGCTTGTTTGTGTTTCTCCTCTTTTCAGTCTGTGCGCATGTCTCCGCCCAGGAGGCAGCGCCGGACACCTTCACCGGCACGCTAACCCAGCTTTGGACCGATTCATTTGAGGACGGTGCAGTTGTCGGCCTGCCGCCGCTGCTCATGCTTGCAGATGGGCAAGGCAGCGAGCAGCCGGTTGCATTGGAGCCGCACATGGCCGCGGCCTGGGGCGGCCTTAATGCGCTGCTGGGCAGGCAGGTCACGTTGCGGCTGGGCGGTGCGGTGCAAAGCGCTGATTCGCCTGTGGTAGCCCGCGCCATCCTCGAAGTTCTGGCAGTAGGTGCTGCTGCAGCCAATGCACCGGCTGCGCCTACAGCCGGCGAACGCTGGCTTGTGCTCCTTTGTCGCCCGGCGGAATACACGCAGATGCTGCCCAATCCACAGGCGCACTACGGCACGCTTTTGTCGGGCACAGCCCCTGGTTTGGACAACTTCTGGGAAGAGGTCTCCTACGGCGAGTACACGCTGGAAGAGAGCACAGTGCTGGGCTGGTACACGTTGCCCAGGCCGTGGCGCGACTATGTGGAGACACAAGGCTCCGGCTATGGCACGAAGCCGGCCACACTCACACAGGACTGCACCGCAGCCGCAGACGCTGACGTCTACTTTCCGGACTACCGTGGCATTGTCTTCATCTCTCCAGTCGCCGCGCTTGGGTATGCGCAGGGCATGCGGTCATGGTACGCCTATGGCTATTACCCGGGCAGCGGTGCCCTGCTGCTCGACGGCGTCGAGAAGGAATATCGGCGGGTCTATATGCCGATTGAAGTCGGCTCCAGTCGAATGTTCAACACGCACGTTTGGCCTATGGACATTTTGCCGCACGAGATGGGCCACACGCTTGGGTTGACCCATTCCTCAGGCGCATACGGAAAAACGTATGACTCGGGCTGGGACGTTATGGGCGGGAGCGCCTGGGCGGGCTACACGGATGCCCGCGAGGCGGATCCGGTTTATGGGTGGATTCCACCGCACACCATTGCGTATCACAAGGCTAAGGTTGGCTGGATTACGCCCGCAGAAACGGTGGTTGCACCGCCGGGCACCAACCGTATCGTCTCGCTGGCAAACACCGCTCAACCAGTGGACAATTTCCCGCTCTACCTGCAAATACCGCGCGCCGACAGCGCCACGCGCTTCTATACAGCCGAAGCTCGCGGCGGTGGCCTCTATGAGCGCAGCCTGCCACGCAGCGCAGTTGTGCTGCACAATGTGGATACAACCCTCTCTGACAGAAACGCCCAGGTGGTGGACCCCGATCGCGATGGAGACCCCAACGACGCCGCCGCGCAGTGGCTCCCCGGCGAAACCTTCACTGACGCCGCGACTGGCGTATCGCTCTGCGTGGAGGCTGCCACTTTCTTCGGCTACATTGTGGGGGTGAGCAATGAGGGTGGCGCTGCAGCCTGTCCCTTCAAGGCGCACCCCGAGACGATGACAGCAGTGGGCTTATACCATGCGGAGGGCGCGCCCGCCGACATCCTGCACGGCTATGTGAAGCTTGCCAATGGGGGTGGCGCAACTGCCCACAACGTCGCCATCACCCTGACGATTCCGTCGGGGATCTCCGTCATCATGTCATCCATTCGTGCACAGAACGGCCATGTGGACGCCTGCCTGCCGAGTCAGCAGATCGTCTTTCATGCGTCGACGGTTGCCCCCTGGGCACATGGCGCAGATGACGCTGTGCTGGATTTTGATGTGCGTGTGGATCCCGCGAGTGTGGATGCCGCCGTGCCGGCGCTTACAGGGCGCATGACGTGGAGTGGTGGCGCGATGCCGCTGGATTCGAGCGTGATGGGCAACGAGCGCACGCCACCTGTCACACTCTTCATGCTGGATGGTTTATTACCGGAAGGCGAGAACGAGCTGGGGCTTGTTCGGGTCACGCTTGCCGCCGTTGATGATGGCGCAGGCGTTCTCAAAACCCACTACAGTATCGATGACGGCGTCACGTGGCAACTCTACAGCGCTCCCCTCACTCTTGTGCCGTGCGCCAATTGTAGTGTTCAGGTCATGAGCATTGACAACGCGGGCAATACGGAGGCTGTGCAGACATTTGCGTTGAAAGCTGTGGGACCGTCGAACAACCTCTATTTGCCTTTAATCGACCAATAACACGCGGCGCGTCAAGACTCTTCCACACATGCAGAAGGCGAGGCCCTCAATTTGAGGGCCTCGCCTTGTTTGCAGGGGATATTGGAGAAGCTCTACGCCGCGGCCAGCACAAGCACTCCTCTGGGCGCAAG
>DIAV01000032.1 GCA_002415895.1 Anaerolineales bacterium UBA5069
CGAGACTCTCTTTAGTCTGGTGGGCTCGGAGATGTGTATAAGAGACAGCCTACGCGACGTGCTTGCTGTGCTCCCCTCTCCGCATGGAGAGGGGCCGGGGGTGAGGTGCCGTTTGCGCGTGCAAGCGCGAATCCCTGACTTTTGAGAAGCCCTATGCGTCAAGCTGTGTTGCGTCAAGACTGTAGTGCTCGGGCGAGGCGGCGCACGCCTTCCTCCAGATCAGCCTCGGCATAGTAGGCAAAGCAGAGGCGCAGGTTGTCGCGCAAGCCGCCGCGGCTGGAGAAGCGCGGCCCGGCGCGAAAATCCACCTGCGCCGCTGCAGCGGCTGTGGCCAGGCGTTCGCCATCCAGCGGCGTGCGGCTTGTGGCCCAAATGAAGTAGCCGCCCGTGGGCACGGCAAAGCGCAGCCTGTCGCCCAGGTGTGTGTGGAGCGCAGCCACCAGCGCATCGCGCCGCGCCCTATAGGTGCGACGCAGAAAGGCCACATGATCGCCCAGCAGATCAAGCTCGAGCAGGCTTTGCACAACGGAAGCGGTGAAGGGGCTCATCCCCCCGCCACTGGCGGTGACACCCCACGCCGCCAGCGCGGCCAGCCGCGCGGGCGGCGCCTGGAGCCAGCCGAGCCGCATCCCCGGCGCCAGGATTTTGGAGAAGGAGCCCAGCGCGATCACCGTCGGGTCGTCGGCCCAGAGGGCAAAGGGGGGCGGCGGGCTGCCCGTATAGGTGAGCAGGTGATAGACCTCGTCGGCAACCAGCAAGACGTCATGGGCGCGGCAAAGTTCAAGCACCTGCGCGCGGCGCTGGGCTGAAAGAGTAACGCCCGATGGGTTCTGGTGGGTGGGAATGGTGTAGAGAAGGCGGGGGTGATGTGCAACCAGCAGCGCCGCGAGCGCCTCGGGGATGAGGCCGTCATTGTCCATGGGCGCGCTGATGACGCGCAGCCCGTGGTCGGCAAAGATGCGCAGCGCCAGGAAGTAGGTGGGCTCCTCCACAATCACCACGTCACCGGGCCGAGTGAAGACTGTGCAGATCATGTCCAGCGCCTGTGAGATGCCATTGGTGAGCATCAGCCCGTCGCCCTGCACGGGCGCGGCGGCGGGTGCAGCGTATTGCGCCGAGAGGAAAGCCGCCAGCGCCGCGCGCATGCCCGGCCCGCCCTGCTCCGGCCCATATTGGAGGGCGTCGCGATCATCCTGTGCAAAACGGTGGCGCGCGGCCTGCGCCAGCAAGGGCTGGGGCAGCAGGCTCAGGCTGGGGTGGCCAAGGCCCAGATCGATTACACCAGGCGGCACCCAGTATTGGGTTGTGGACATGGGCGGGACTTTCGAGTGGTCGCGAGTATGCTCTTGCACAATTCTATAGCAATACCGCAATGAAAACTACAGCACAGCCGGCCTGTGCCGCAGGTCGGCTGTGCTGTAGTTTTCACTCCCTGCGTGTCGTCGTCACGCCCACCTGCGCACACATGTCCAGCACGGGGCAGGCGCCGCAACGGGGCGCGCGCCCTGTGCAAATGTGCTTGCCAAAGGGCACCAGCAACCGGTTGATTGTGATCCATAGCGGCTGCGGCAACTTCCTCTCGAGCGCAGTCATGGATTGCTCGGGCGTGGCTGTCTGCACATAGCCCCACCGGTTGGTAATGCGATGCACATGGATATCTACGCTGATCGCGGGCTGCCCGCAGGCAATGCCAAGCACCAGGTTGGCGCATTTGGGGCCCACACCTTTGAGCGCAGTCAATGCGGCAAAATCGCACGGCAGCACACCGCCATGCTCTGTTTCCACAACGTGCGCAATCTCCCGCAATTGCCAGGCCTTGGCGGTATGAAAGGTGCAGGGTGTAATCCATTGGTCAATCATTGTGGCGCTATGGGCAAGAAGTTCGGCGGGTGTGCGCGCGTGGGCAAAGAGACGGCGCGCGGCCTCTATGCTCACCTCGTCCAACGTGCGGATGGAGAGAATGCAGGCCATGAGTTGCTCAAAGGGTGACGAAAAGCCCTCGTCGGCGAGCGCGAAGAGCGCCGCCGGCGGAAAAGGGCGCACGGCCTCGGCAATGCGCGCAAGCGCACTCTCCACAACAAAAGGTTGCCTGGTCATGTCTTTCTCCATGCCACGCCCCACGCCCCACGCCCGACACACCACTGTCCCACCCACAGAACGCCGTCGTGGGGGCGCGGGTTCAACGGATCGACTCCGTAAACTATACACACGGAACCCCATGTCACAGCCTGGCGTTCGCGGCCATAAGAGCGAAATTCCGGCTGGAGTTCGTCTATCGGTCAACCCGCATATCTAGCTTCCAGGTGCTTATGACAAAACATGTTGACGCAACCAATCTGTCGGGCGAACGTACAACGCCCTGGCTGGATACCACGGTCCCCGCGCTGCATGGCGCGCCCGCAGGCGACATGCGCGCCGATGTCTGCATTGTGGGCGCAGGCATTGCCGGTATGTCCGTGGCCTATTTGCTCGCGCGCGAGGGCAAATCAGTCATTGTGCTGGACCATGGCGGCGTGGGCAGCGGCGAAACGGGCCGCACCACGGCGCACCTTTCCAACGTGGTAGATGATCGCTATACCGAGATGATCCGCCTGCATGGCAAGGAGGGCGCGCACCTTGCCGCCGAAAGCCACACGGCCGCGATTGATTTGATTGAGGCAATTGTCACCGCCGAGCAGATTGACTGCGACTTTGTGCGCGTCGATGGTCTCCTCTTTCTGGGGCAGGGCGACAAAGTGAGGCTGCTGGAAGAGGAGCTTGAAGCGGCGCGCAGCGTGGGCCTCGCTGACGCAGGCCTGTTGGCGCGTGTACCTTTGCGCGGCTATGAAGCGGGGCCCTGCATTCGCTTTCCGCGCCAGGCGCAGTTTCATCCGCTCAACTACCTCTCCGGGCTTACACGGGCCATTGAACGGCATGGCGGACGCATCTACGGCAACGCCCACGTAACCAGCGTGCAAGGCGGCAGCCAGGTGCGCGTGGAGACGGAAGGCGGGCCCGTCATCACGGCCAACGCCGCCGTGGTTGCCACCAACAGCCCCATCAACGACCTGGTGATTACCCACCTCAAGCAAACGCCGTGGCGCACCTATGTGATTGCGGCGCGCGTGCCGCGCGGCACCGTGACCCCCGCGCTCTTCTGGGATACGGCCAAGCCCTATCATTACGCGCGCCTTGAGTATGGCCCCGAGGCCACAGGCGATTATGACTTGCTGATTGTGGGTGGCGAAGATCATCGCGCGGGGGAATCAGACGAGGAGGATCAGGCGCTGCGCTGGGCGCGTTTGGAGCAGTGGGCGCGCACCCACTGGCCCACCATGGGCAAGGTGATCTATCGCTGGTCGGGGCAGGTTATGGAGACCATCGACGGGCTGGCCTTCATTGGTCGGACCCCCTCCGGCGATCCCAATGTCTATATTGCAACCGGCGATTCAGGCATGGGCATGACGCACGGTGCGATTGCGGGCATTCTCCTGAGCGATCTCATCCTGCGCGGCAATCACCCGTGGCAGAAGCTCTATGATCCGCTGCGGCTGAAGCTGGGCGCAGCCATGGAAATGGCGCGCGCCGATGCTGCGACTGCCGTGGCGGCTGTTATGGGCTATGTCGGCGCGGCGGATGTTGCATCGACCGATGACATTGCGTCTGGCGAAGGCGCGCTTGTGCGTGAAGGCGTCTCCAAGATCGCGGCCTATCGCGATCAGGCGGGCATCCTCAGCCGGTATTCCGCAGTGTGCCCGCATATGGGGTGCATTGTAGAGTGGAACCCGGGCGAAAAAATCTGGGTGTGCCCCTGCCATGGCTCGCGTTTCGACAAGTACGGCCGTGTGGTCAACGGGCCTGCCACGAGTGACCTGCAACCGGTGTTGGAGCCGCGTGATGCATAGCGACCTTGGGCAAAGAAAGGCGGGCAACCCGATGGGTTGCCCGCCTTTCTTTGCGGATTCGCATTCTGTAAAAAGTCGTCGCCTCGTGCCTAAGCAGCGACCAGGTGGGTCTCAATACGCTTCTTGAGCTGCGCCTTGGGCTGGAAACCCACAATGCGATCGACCGGCTGGCCGCCCTTGAAGAGCAGCAGCGTGGGGATGCTCATGACGCCGAAGGCCATGGCCGTGTCGGGGTTGTGGTCCACGTCAAGCTTGCCAATGGTCATCCGGCCGTCAAGCTCCACCGCGAGCTCTTCGAGCACAGGTGCAATCATCTTGCACGGGCCACACCACTCGGCCCAGAAGTCCACGAGGACGAGGCTCTCGGAATTCATCACCATTTCATCAAACGTCGCGTCGGTCACCTTAACGGGTGCACCCATGTCAAGCTCCTTAAGTAGTCCAGCGCACCAGTGTGCGCAATCAGAATGTTGTGTGCAAGACAGCGCGCCCAGCACGTCGCATTGCGTTGTTCTTGTACGATTATACGCAACTGCCGTAGGATCCAGCAGTAAGTTGCGCTACAGAAAGTATAGTACACTCGCTTGGTGTGATTGTCAAAACTGTCTGCGCGCGCGCGAGAGATGCATTTCAGCGTAGGTGCGCCCACCACGATTTTCGGAATTGACAAGGGAAGAAGCGCCCTTTATACTTTGGTTCCTCCCATGTGTAGGCCGGTGACATGCGAGACGTCGTGAGAGATATGGAGTATACGACGTACTTGTCGCTTGCTTAGTTGATGTACTTCTGATTGTTTGTCAATATTTTCCCCCCCTCGTTGTTGAAGATTCACCCCCCTCAACCGGACAAGCACCCCCCTTCGTTCGTGCTGGACGCACTTCTCGACATCCTCATGCGTACGACTGACGCGACAGTTTACCTTGACGCGTCCGTTCGGCGGTTTTGTCGTGCCTGCGCATTGGGCGCGCTGAGAATGCTTGTGTGATGTGCGTGCGTGAGCAACTCCAGAGCAGCAGAAGCGCGTTGCATTTTTGTTGCGCGCTGTTATGCATGATCGCGACCCTGTCTACAACCATACCGCACCTCGCCCATGGCCGGGCTTGCTTTGTTCCACTATCTCAAAGGAGATTCGCACATGAATCGTTCAAGACTGCGCGCCTGCGGGCGCAAGCTACCCACGGCAATTCTCGCCTCGGCCTTCGCACTTGCTTTGCTGCTCATCTCTGGTCTCTTTGGCCCTGCGGCCTATGCGCAGCAGGAACCAGTGCTCGATGTGCGCACATGGGAAGACCCCAATGGCGGGCCATCGTTCACCTTTGCCAGCTACGGCATTTGGCAAAGCTGCAGCACGCGCGGTGATCGAATCACCACAACGGGCATGCGTCCCGGCTGGCGCCTCGAAGGGGCCGTCAACGTGCGCCTGCCACTCGCGGCAGTGCCTCTCTACACAATCCCCGTTGCCCAAACCGGCGATCTTGATCTCCTCGTCCCCTATCCGCCCGTTTCGCAGTGGCAGGATAACGGCAGCAACTTCGAGATTCACGTTGACCTCGCTATCTCTGTCTACGACGAGAATGATGAACTTGTGCAATGGGTGGGCGGCGGCCTGCCCGAGACCCCGGGCGTGCTTGGCCCAAACCAGGACTGGGATGTCTTCTGCGGAACGCCGTTGACGCCTGATATTGACATCATCAAGCTGACCAATGGCGCCGATGCCAATGCGCCGGACGCGGCGGGTGTCCCTGTGGTGGCCCCTGGCGATCCCGTTGTGTGGACGTACCTGATTACGAATACCGGGCCTGTTGACATTCCGCTGGCCGAAATCACCGTTACCGACAACATTCCCGGTGTTAGCCCGCTCTTCGATGCGGTTGTCAGTGGTGATGGCAAAGGCGACGGCAACGGCATCCTGCAACCAGGCGAGGTATGGCGTTACAGTGCAAGCGGCGTAGCGGTTGATTTGACCAACCCGCCCGCCGGCCAGGGGCTTGTGCTTGTGCCCAATGTCTGCCGTGGCGGCAATGCCAACGTGCCGGGCCGCACCGCCTACACCAATATCGGCACTGTGCAGATACCCAACACGTCGGCTACCGATCCATCCAGCTACTGCAATCCGCTGATCTCACTGAGCGTCTCAAAAACAGCCGTCGCTGCGCACACAGTGACGCGCACATGGGAGATTACCAAGCGCGTTGCGCCCGCGGTCGTGAGTCTTCTGGAGGGGGAGGACGCCGATGTCAGCTACACGGTGCAGGTGACACCAACCACGGGCGCCGAGCTCTTTGCCGTAAGCGGCACGATTGCCCTGACAAACACCGGGCAGGCGGCAACCGTTGTAAGCGCAGTGGTGGACACGATTAGCGGTGGCGGTGCAGGTGCGGGCGTCGTGCCTGTCTCGTGTCCTGGTGGTCTCCCGCAATCACTCAATCCCGGCGCAACGCTGCTGTGCACCTACGCGTCATCCTTGGCGGATGATTCCACGCGCACGAACTCGGTTGTCGTCACCCACAACGGGGCCAGCCAGGCGTCAGCTACGGCGCAGATTGTCTTTGGCCCGCCCACCGTCGTCAACAATGCCGTCACAGTGGATGATGCCTATAACGGCGGCTCGGCGGTCGTGCTGCTGGCGGGTATAACCAGCCCCACGTCAATCCCCTACACGCGCAACGTTGTCTGCGGCAGCGATCTGAACTACCAAAATGGGGTAGCCACCTTCACGCGCGCCAACATTGCCCGGATTGTGGAAACCAACCAGACCGATGACGCCATAATGCGCGTCAACTGCACGCGCCCCACTGATCCCACGGGGCTGCCGCCCAGTGATGAGCCCGGCACACCGCGCAGCAACACCGTGGTCTTTCTGCCGGCCATTCTGCGCCCCTAGCTCTGGCATAACCTGGCCCAGATAGCCAGTACAAAAGCGCCGCGCCACATCAATTGTGGCGCGGCGCTTTTGTGTGGAAGCCGTGAGCAGCCTGTGAAATGCTGTGGTAGGTCGGGTGGGACTCGAACCCACACGGGTTGCCCCGGCGGATTTTAAGTCCGCTGCGTCTGCCGTTCCGCCACCGACCCACACGCTGGGCTGCATGAATTGTAAGCCCCGCAGCGCTGCTCTGTCAACCAATTCGGGTTCCTGGGTCAACACGCTCTGTGCAGTTCGCACCGTCTTGCGCCGCGCCTGCACTCGTATGATCCATCTCCGCCAACCCCCTCGCAACCGCTGCAAAACACACTACAGTTTCAATAGGGGCAGCAACGCGCATCGTTCGCGCCCTTGGGACCTCTGCCTGGCCAGAAGCTGGAGCCGCTATGTATTCATTTAGCCTCACCTCAGAACAAAAAATGCTGGTGGACACCGTCCATCGCTATGCCGAACAGAAACTGCGTAAGGTCTATCGCGAAGCCGAAGAGTCGCGCACTGTACCCACGTCCACCCTCAAGCAGGGGTGGGAACTGGGGCTGCTGCCGGGGAGCATTGAAGCCGACTATGGCGGCTTCGGTGAATACTCTGCGCTGACGAGCGCGCTCTACCTTGAGGAACTGGGCTGGGGTGATGTCGGCATATCGCTCAAGCTGCTAACGCCCAACCTCTTTGCAATCCCTGTGGCACTCTTTGGCTCCAAGGGGCAGAAGGAGGCGTATCTTGCGCGCTTCTGCGACGAAGCCTTCGTCCCTGCCACCTCTGCAATTGTTGAACCGGTTTACCAGTTTGATCCGGCGGAACTGAAGACTGTTGCCGAGAAGACGGCTGACGGCTTTGTTATCAACGGCGACAAGACGTACGTGCCCCTTGCCGATCAGGCCTCGCTCTTTCTCGTTTACGCAAGCGAAGGGGGCGTTACGCAGGCGTATATTGTGCCCGCCGAGACGCCGGGGGTGACAGTGGGTGAGCCGGTGCACCTCATGGGCGCGCACGCCTTCCCCGTTTTCAACGTGCATTTTGAGAATGTAGCCATCCCCAAGGCCAACCGTCTGGGCGGCCTCAAGGGCATCCGCATTCAGCAATTGCTCACAGTGAGCCGTATTTCACTGGCAGCCCTGGCCGTGGGCCAGGCGCGCGCCGCCTATGAGTATGCGCTGGCCTACGCCAAAGAGCGCGAGGCCTTTGGTGAGCCAATTGCGCACCGCCAGAGTATCGCCTTCATGCTTGCCAACATGCGCATCGAGATTGATTCCACCCGCCTCATGCTGTGGGAAGCAGCGTGGAAGTACGACAACCAGGAAGACGCCACCCGCGCCGCCGTGCTGGCCGTACAATATGCAGACAAAATGGTGCTTGAAGTGACGGATGCCGCCGTGCAGGTGCTGGGCGGTCATGGCTATGTGCGCGACCACCCCGTGGAGCTTTGGCTGCGCAATGGCCGCGGCTTCGCTGTGTGGGAAGGGCTTGTGATGGGGTAACCGCACCTGCGCCCACGAACCCCTCTACCTTGTAACCTTGAACCTTTCTTTGGGAGACGCGAGATGCCCATTTCCTTTAAAGCCCCTGATGTGATTGAGAAGCAGTTGGTGCAGGTGCGTATGGTGGCCGAAGCTGTGATGCGCCCGGAGAGCCGCTATCTGGACGACAACGAGCACGCCCGCCCCACCAAGTTCGTGAACATGATGTGGCCGCAGATGAAGGTGATGGAAGGGGCGAACCTCGACGCCGCCCTCGCCCGCGCGCGCAAGGCGCAGGCCGCCAAACAGGCCAACGGGGCCAATGGCTACGGCGCCAATGGGCATAGCGGTGCAAACGGGGCCAATGGCGCAAGCAACGGTCACGGCGGCGTTGCGGTGATGGAGGCCGTCGTCGACCAGGTGGCCGAAACCAAGGCAGCACCGGCCGAGAAGGAAAGCAAGCCCAGCGTTGCCAACATGCTGCTTGTGCACATGATTGAGCAGTTGAGTTGGGGCGATGCGGGTGTCTACCTCTGCATTCCCGCCAGCGCGTTGGCGGGGGCCGCCATCAACGCCGTGGCCACGCCTGATCAACTTGAGCGCTTCCTGCGCCGTTTCACCGAGGGCGAACCGAAGTGGGGGGCCATGGCCATGACGGAGCCGCAGGCAGGCTCCGACACCTCCAACATCCAGACCTCAGCCACCTATGACGCCGACACCAACGAGTGGGTGCTCAACGGCGAGAAAATTTTCTGCACCAGCGGTAAGCTTGCGCTGATGGAGTCCGATGGTCTGGTGGTGGTGTGGGCGACGGTTGACAAGAAGACGGGCCGCGCGGGCATGAAGCCCTTTGTGGTGGAAGCAGGCACGCCCGGCGTCACCATTGGCAAGGTGGAGGAGAAGCTGGGCAT
>DIAV01000239.1:0-2936 GCA_002415895.1 Anaerolineales bacterium UBA5069
GAAATGGGCGCCAAGCTGGGCCTGCCCAATGAGTTCATGGTCAACGCGATTGGTCAGGTAGGCAACTACGGCGAAATGTATGACCGTAACCTGGGCCCCAGCACGCCCTTCAACCTGCCGCGTGGCCAGAATGCACTCTACAACGCAGGCGGCATCATTTACGCACCGCCTTTCCGCTAAGCCAACCGGCGTCGCTCTAAATGCACGGGGCGCTGCACATTGCAGCGCCCCGCGCAGTGCGCCAAATCCATCCTCGTAGGACATCCATGGCGTCTACACCCTCTCCGGCCCCGCGACGCAGCGAGGACTCGATTTTCCAGGACACACGCTTTCTCAACCTGCTGGTGCAGGCGGCAGTTGTCGCGCTTGTGGTGACAGCCATTGCCTTCTTTGCGCGCAACGTGGTCACAAACCTGAGCGACAGCAATATTCCCCTGGGTTGGAACTTCCTCTCGCAGTCCGCCGGCTTCCGCATTGCCGAAGGACCTCCGTTTGATCCGCAGGAGAGCTACGGGCGCGCATTTGTGATTGGCATCATCAACACATTGCGCGTGGTGGTGGCAGGCATTGTACTCGCCACACTCCTCGGCCTGGTGGTGGGTATTGCGCGCCTCTCCACCAACTGGCTGTTGCGCAGCCTGGCCGGTGTCTACATCAATGTGATCCGCAACACGCCGCTGCTCGTGCAGCTCTTCTTCTGGTATACGGCAGTGATTTTGCAGTTGCCCGACATCAGCGCGCATATGGGCCTGGGTGATGCCGTCATCCTCAGCAATCGCGGCATGGTGATGGGCTGGTTCTATGTGTCGGCAACGGGCAGCGCGCTCACGTGGTGGCTGATTGGCGCGGCCATTGCCGGCTACGCAGGCCACAAGCTGCGCCGCCGCCAACTGGAGCAGCAGGGCCGGTTTGAGAGCGGATGGCTGATTGGCGGGCTCGTCTTTGCAGCCGTTTTTGCGCTTGGCTATTTGATCACGGACCGCACTGCCAACCTGCCGGCCAATGTCACATACGAGATTAACCGCGGCGACCGTGGCACGCTCTTTGTGGATGCCAACAGTGACGGCAACTTTGACGCCAATCTGGGCGATTTGCCCCTTCGCTATGTGCCCGTCACCCTTTTCAGCGCGGATGGCGTTGCGCTGGGCGAAGAATTGACCGAGAACGACGGCGGCTTCCGTTACTACGACCTCCCCACCGAGGGTGCATCACTCACGTGGGAAAATCCCGCGCCGCTGGTCTACAGTGCACCCGAGTTTCAGGGCTTCAACGTGCGCGGTGGCCGCACCTTCTCGCCGGAGTTCACGGCGCTGCTGCTGGGGCTGGTGCTCTACACGGGGGCCTTCATTGCCGAGATTGTGCGCGCCGGCATCAACGCTGTTCCCAAGGGACAGTGGGAGGCCAGCAAGGCGGTGGGCCTCTCCAGCGGTGATACGCTGCGGCTGATTGTGCTGCCGCAGGCGCTGCGCGTGATCATCCCGCCCCTCACCAGCCAATACCTGAACCTCACCAAGAACTCAAGCCTGGCCATTGCCATTGCCTACCCCGATCTCTTCAATGTATCGTTGACGATCATGAATCAATCGGGTGCAACCGTGCAGATGTTCCTGCTGATCATGGTTACATACCTCTCCTTCAGTCTCTTTACTTCGCTTCTCATGAACCTGTACAACAAGCGCATGGCGTTGGTGGAGCGCTAATCATGGCACTGAATCCAATGCCTGGCGATCCCCTCAGCGGCGCAGATGTACAACCCTGGGTCAGCACGAGCCACCCCAGCCCGGCACGACCCGCACCCATGCGGACAACCGGCGTTACTGGCTGGCTGCGCGCCAACCTCTTCAACGGCGTCCTCAATACGCTGCTGACAATCCTCACTGCCATTGCGCTCTATTACGTTGTCACCGGTTTGGTGCGCTGGGTCTTTTTTGAGGCGTATTGGGAGCCCGTGTGGGTCAACCGCAAGCTCTTCACGGTGGGGCTCTACCCGTGGGAACGCATTTGGCAGGTGGTGGCGGTGCTTTGGGTTGTGAGCGCGCTCATGGGCGTGAGCGCGGGCGAGTGGGGGCGCTTTATGCGCACGCTGGGTGTAGGCCTGGCGGCGCTGCTACTCGCACTAGCGTTGCTGCCGCTTGATCCGACGGCGCGCATTGCGCTCTTTGTGGGTGCCGGGCTGGTCGTGATTGGCTATCTGCTGGGCCGCTTTATCCACTTCAGAAGCAGCCTGCTGGTGTGGGCATGGATTCTCTCGCTGCCCCTTGTCATTGTGCTGCTGCGCGGCGGTGTTACGCTCCCCTTTGTGGGCACCATCTGGACCTTTGGCGGCGATCTCATTCCCTACAGCGCCATTGGCGGCCTCACGCTGACCATGCTGCTGGCGGTGGTCGGCATAACCATGAGTTTCCCCATTGGGGTGCTGCTGGCATTGGGGCGGCGCAGCAAACTGCCCGTGATCAAAGGGGTGTGCGTGGCGTACATTGAACTCATCCGCGGCGTGCCGCTGGTGACGCTGCTCTTCATGACCTCGATCTTGCTGCCCCTGTTTTTGCCCCCAGAGGTGCGCATCGATCGGGTGCTGCGGGCCATTCTGGGCATGACCCTCTTCTCAGCGGCCTACATGGCGGAGAACGTGCGCGGCGGCCTGCAATCNNCGTGCCGCTGGTGACGCTGCTCTTTATGGCGATGATTGCGCTGCCGCTGGTTCTGCCTTCGGGCGCGACGGCTCCCGAGAACGCCGTGCGCGCAATGGTGGCAATTACCCTCTTTGCCGCAGCGTATCTGGCTGAAAATGTGCGCGGCGGGTTGCAGGCTGTGCCCAAGGGGCAATACGAAGCCGCCGACGCCGTCGGGCTGAGCGGCGTGCAGAAGCTGCGACTGATTGTGCTGCCACAGGCGTTGCGCGCCGTCATCCCCGCGATTGTGGGCCAGTTCATCGG
>DIAV01000239.1:3066-3324 GCA_002415895.1 Anaerolineales bacterium UBA5069
CCAGTTCATCGGCCTCTTCAAGGATACATCGCTCGTCTCGCTGGTGGGCCTGCTGGAGCTGCTGGGCATTGCCCGTGTGGTGATTCAGCAAGCCGAATGGGTGAAGGTGCAGGGCGGCGTGACTAGCGAAGTGTATGTCTTTGTGGCGTTTGTCTATTTCCTCTTTAGCTATGGCATGAGCTATGCCAGCCGCCGCCTTGAGGTGCAACTGGATGTGGGACAGCGGTAGGGACTGGGTTGATTGGTTGACCGGTTGAC
>DIAV01000374.1 GCA_002415895.1 Anaerolineales bacterium UBA5069
GCGCCGATTGCGGTGTCAACAATGTCAGCCGTCGCCATGGCGTCAGCGGCAGGCGCTTCAGCGGCGGGGGCGGCGGTGGCCTCTGCAGCGGCAGGCGCTGCGGCAGGGGCAATCGGAGCACAAGCGGCCAGCGCCATCAGGGTAACCAGCAGAACAGTCAGAACGAGTGAACGCTTCATTGGGTGAGTCTCCTTGGGTAGTGTGCAATGGTTTGACAAAGTGAACTGTTGCGTAGCACCAGGGTCAAGCATGATCAAGCACGGTTGATTGGATTCAGGGTCAATCCGACACTGCGAGCGGACACCGCGGCCGCGGCGTGCGCACATCATTCCCGGGACAAGATTGTCAATCTCTTGCTCAAACTATGTACATAATATGTGCATTTCCAGTACAGAACCGTGACGAAACTTCCAATCCGCCAATGACGGTGCATTTTTTGCCGACGCGAGGCTTCTAAAGTGATACCGCAGTGAAACCCACAGCCAAATCGCAACGCAAAGTTGCGATGCTGTTTTCATGCCGGTATCACTGTAGGAGCGGACGCTTCGCTTTAATGGCTCTGCGCCTGTGGTACAATGCGGGCAGGAGTTCACAATGCGGGAGCCCATATGCAGGAGTGGCTGGACCAACTCCGCGGCCTGTTCAGCGGAGGCGATGCATCATCTTTCCCATCGTTGCAGCGCATCCTTCAGGCCATGGATCCCATTGCCTGGACTCTGGTCGCGCTCTTCAGCAGCGCCATCGTTGTTGGGCTTGTCTTTGCGCTGAGCACGCGCCGCTCCTTTCTGCGCCCGGATGACCTGGAAGCGACGCCCGACATTACCCTGGCGCGCCTCAAGCAGGACCCTGAGAAACTGCCGCCCGTCGCGATTGTGAGCCGTCTGGGTGCCGACGCAACGCTTGAACTGCTGGAGTATGGCGACCAGATTAACGCCAAGGAGTGGCGCTATCGCTGGGGCCATGTGCGCGAGGAACTGATTGCCCTGCTGGCACAGCAGAATGCCTTCGGCCCCACCTATGCGCTGGCGCGTTACTACCGCAGCGCCGATGCCCAGGAGCCCGACACGCTGCGCATCCGCCGCACGGGGCTGATTCACAAACTGGGGCAGACGCGCCACATTGAGCCGGACGCCCAGGGCGGTGACGCCGAACTGCGCATTCGCTGCCACCCCGCCGAGGTGCAGGGCGATTTGGGCTTTGACGGCCCCGTGCTTTGGCTGCTGCCCGACGAGCCGGCGCCAACGCCCAGCGGCCCCCTGATTGAGATGGAGCCGATTGAGTTCCGCACTCTCAGCGAGGCGGAGATGCGCATGCACATTCGCCGCTCACCCATTGTGGGCGGCGGTTTCAAGTTGCATCTTGCCAAACGCCGCAACCAGTGGGTTGTGGTGGACGAGGAGATTGAGTGGGTAAGCTAGAGAATGGATAATGTGGGCAATTCTTACTGATGGCACGCGGCTGCTGGCCTTTGCCAACGTGCTTGTGCTTTCCATTGTCGTCATTCTGGCCTTCTCGCTGCTGGCCTATCATTTCACCTACTCGTTCCGCGTCTCTGTCGCGCGCCGCTTCTCGTTGCTGCTCGCGTGCATCATGATTGTCTACGTGAGCGAGGTTGCCTTGACGCGCGTAGACAACGCCGCCTCGGCGGAGCGCTGGCTGCGCTTCGAGTGGATTGGCATTGCGCTCGTCCCCACAGCGTACTATCTCTTCTCGCTGGCGGTGCTGGCCACCACCAACTTTCGCGTCGGGCGCGGCCGCCAGGTCATTGCCATTGGCATCGGTGTCATCTCCACCATCAGCGTCTTCGATGCCATCTATGGCCAGGCCATTGTCCAGGATGTAGTCTTTACACCACTGATTTCGTATCTGGTGGCCGGGCCGCTCTTTTGGGCCTTTGCGGCCTTCTTTGCCCTCGCCGCGCTGCTCTCCCTGCACAACGTGCTCAAGGCGCGCAGCCGCTGCCTTACGGCCAACTCGCGCAAGCGCATCAACTTTCTGCTGCTGGGCTTCATTGCGCCGGGCGTGGGAGTATTCCCCTATTTCATCGTGCTCAGCCGCCTCGTGGGCGCAGCAGAACCCAGCCGGCTGCTCTTCGGCCTCTCGATTGTGGGCAATCTGGCTGTGGCCGTCATGATCGTCATCATGAGCTATACCGTTGCCTATTTTGGCGCGCTGACGCCCGACCGCGTGGTGCGCTATCGCATGGTGCGCTTTCTGCTGCGCGGCCCCGCCGTTGCCATTCTCGCCATCCTCGCCATCCAGACTGTGCCAACCATAGAGCGCGCGCTGGGGCTGCCGCGCGATATTGTTCTCTTCAGCGTCATCACCGGCGTCATTGTGGGCGGGCAACTCTTCCTCAGCATTAGCAAGCGGCTGGTGGACAGGTTGATTTACCGCGAGGATAGGGATGAGGTGGCGTGGCTGCGTGAGATTGACCGCCATCTGCTCACCACCAGCGACCTGCGCCAGTTTCTGGAGAATCACCTTGTGGCCATGTGCGAACTGCTGCGCGTGCAGTCGGGCTTCGTGGCCTCTGTGGTGGGCTCGGATCTGATTCTGGAGGCGATGGTTGGTTCTGCCGAGGCGCGCCTGGCGGTGGTGGCCAACCCGGGCTGGAGTGAAACGCTGCGGCGCGCCTTTCGCCAGGAGAATGTGCACGCACCCATGAGCGAAGGTGGTTACTGGCTCTGGCCGCTGCAGGAGAAGTCGGAGGATGGCGGGTTGACGCTGACGCTGGGGCTGTTGGGGATTGAGGCGCGCACGACCGCGCCCATTCTCAGCGTGGAGGAGATTCACGTGCTCGACAGCATGCTCGAACGCATTGGCAGCGCGCTGGTGGACCGCCGCCTGCAACAGAGCGTCTTCGTGACATTACGCAGCATCATCCCCGACATTGAGCGCATTCAGAGCATGCGCACCATGGTGCCCTATCTGGAAGTGGAGAGCGACACCTCGCCCGCCGGGGCCATGCTGGAGCTGAGCCCTGTGAACAGCCCCGAGTTCGAGGCGTGGGTGAAGGATGCGCTCAGCCACTACTGGGGTGGCCCCAAGCTTTCGAGCAGCCCGCTGCTGGGGCTGAATACTGTCAATCGCTCGCTCGAGCGCGCGGACGATGATCCCACCAAGGCGCTGCGGCTGGTGCTTGGCTCGGCGCTGGAGCGGCTGCGCCCCGAGGGCAAGCAGAACTTCACGGCCCCCGAATGGCTGCTTTACAATATTCTCGAAATGCGCTTTATTCAGGGTCGCCGCGTGCGCGAGATAGCAGACCGCCTTGCCATGAGCGAGAGCGATCTCTACCGCAAGCAGCGCGTGGCCATTGGTCACCTGGCGCGCGTGCTCAGCGAGATGGAAGTTGAACAGGTTACCCAGGCAAACGGCAAGAGCAGCGGCGCAACCCCGCCGCAAACGCCGGAGCCTGAGCGCCTGCCCGTGCGCGCGGCGTAGAAAGGGCAGATTGGCCCCTTGCTTCTGCGCAGCACAATAGACAATTGTTCGCTTGTACCGCATTGGCGCACCATTTCACACCGGCTCCCTTCGTCGCCCTTTTCATAGCAACCGGCCCGTCCAATGCCAAAACAAACAGCATCCGGCAACAAGCCGGGCAGCAAGAGCGATAGCAGATCGCAAAAGAGCGCTTCGAGCGGCAGCCGCAGCAGCACCAAAGAGGGCAGCCGCACGGTGAAGCGCGCGCCCGAAAAGGGCGCGCCGCCCCGCACAAGTGTGGGCGCGCGCAAAAGCATCCGCGCAGGCAGCAACCACGGTGCGCGCAACCCACTCCGCCCCGACGCCGCCCCGCCCATTGTCTACCTGCGCCCGCGCACCTGGCTGGATGACTCACGCGCCTTCTTTGCGCGCTATGGGCGCGAACTCTTTGCCGTCGCGCTCATGATTGCCGGGGTTGTGCTGTTGCTCACCATCCCCGGCGACATCCCCTCATGGAGCGAGCGCATTTTTGGCTGGACTGCCTCGCTTGTTGCGCTGACGCTGCTTGTTGTGGGTGTGGTCATGCTGCTGGGCATCCGCGCGGGCTTCTGGAGTGCCGAGGCGCTGGTGGGGGCCGAACTGCTGCTGCTCTCGCTGCAGGCGGGCACCTACGTGCGCAGCGTGGGCAATGCGCCCGACACGGTCTACGCGCGCGACGGCAGCGGCGGCGGCATTGTGGGCTGGGCATTGGGCAGCCTGCTCATCAACGCCTTTGGCCACCGCCTCGCGCTGCTCTTCATTGGGCTCATTGGCCTGGCAGGCATTCTCATGCTTATCCGTTACACGCCTGCCATCTATGGCGTGGCCGCGGTGGCACGCCGTGTGGAGGCATGGCGCATGCAGCGCCTGCAACACGCTGCATGGGCAGCCGAATGGGAAGCCTACGCCGCCGACCTCGCCGCGCAGGCCGAACTCGATGAAGCAACGGGACTCTACGAAGCACCCAATGGCGACGCCGCCGACAATCAACTCGGCAGCCCCATTGAGCCATCCCGCGGCCCGCTGCCCGCGTTCCTCATAGGCCGTGGCGAGCGCAACCGCACAGCGCCATCCAATGCTGAGGGCGAACCTGCAACAGGGCGGCGCAAAGCGGGCAAAGGATCTAAAGCGCCCAATCTGCAAGCACCCAGCGCGCCGCCACCCGCCACAGCCAACGGCGCGCCTGTGCTCCTGCCCTCGCTCGCCCTGCTCACCAAGGACCAGGGCACCTACACAGGCGGCAACGTCGAAGCACTGGGCTTGCGCATTGAGCAGACGCTTGATGACTTCGACGTCCCCGTGAAAGTGGTGCACACCGAATCCGGCCCTACGGTGACGCAATTCGGTGTGGAACCTCTCTACGTGGAGCGCGCCGGGCAAAAGCGCAAGGTGCGCGTGAGCCGCATTTTGGCGCTGGCGGATGACCTGGCGCTGGCCCTGGCCGCGCCCGCCGTACGCATTGAGGCCCCTGTACCCGGCCGCCCCTATGTGGGCATTGAAGTGCCGAATGTGGAAAAATCGCTTGTCAGCCTGCGCGGCATTATTGAAACTGACGAGTTCCGCGACAAGGGGGGCGCGCTGGCACTGCCCATGGGGCGCAACACCTCGGGCGCGCCCATTGTGCTGGATTTGGGCCGCGCACCCCACATGCTGATTGCGGGCGCCACCGGCTCGGGCAAATCCGTCTGCATCAACACCATGATTATGGGGCTGCTCATGCGCCACAGCCCCGCAACGCTGCGCTTCCTGATGGTGGACCCCAAGCGCGTGGAACTCACGGGCTACAACGGCATCCCCCACCTCATCGGCAACGTCATCACCGATGTGGATCAGGTCATGGCAGCGCTCACGTGGCTCACGCTGCAAATGGATGACCGCTATCGCCTCTTCAACAGCCTGAGCGTGCGCAATATCGACGTGTACAACGCGCTGGCCGCCAAAACTGCTGCCGAACGCCTGGCGGCAGGCGACAA
>DIAV01000312.1:0-1762 GCA_002415895.1 Anaerolineales bacterium UBA5069
CCGCGGCTGATGATTTCGGGGCCGTAGATCACGCTGCCATCTTCTTCATCTACCGCCACCACACAGACGATAAAGCCGTCCTGGCTCAGGTGGCGGCGGTCGCGCAGCACAACGTTGCCCACATCGCCCACGCCCAGCCCATCGACGTATACGTGGCCGGCCTGCACCTTTTCGCCCAGGCGACCAAAGTTCTCCTTGCCATCGAAGGGGCCAAATTCCACCACCTGACCATCCTCCACAACGAAGATCTGATCCGCGGCGACGCCGCACTCATCAGCCAGGCGGGCGTGGAGTACGAGGTGGCGATATTCGCCATGGGCAGGGATGAAGGCTTTGGGGCGCACAAGGCCAAGCATCCGCTTGTAATCCTCGCGCCCGCCATGGCCGCTGACGTGGACATCACCCAACTGGTGATAGTAGACATCCACACCCTGGCGGAAGAGGTTGTCCACGGTGCGATTGAAAAGCTCTTCGTTGCCGGGGATTGGGGTGGCGCTGAGCACGACTGTATCACCCGGGCGCAGCGTAATTTGCCGATGGTCGTTGATGCTCATGCGCACCATGGCGCTGGTGGGTTCGCCCTGGCTGCCCGTGGCAATAATGACGACCTCACGTGCGGGCAGCGATTCCATCTCGCCTGCCGTGAGCAGGTCCTCATGCTTGATGTCGAGGTAGCCAAGCTGGATCGCGATTTTGACATTGTTGACCATGGAGCGGCCAATCACGCCGACGCGTCGGCCCTGGCGCTCGGCCGCGTGGATAACCTGCTGGACGCGACCCAAATTGCTGGCAAAGGTGGCCAGCAGCACACGGCCGGGCGCCTCGCCAAAAACGCGATCAAGCATGGCATCGAGCGAGCGCTCGCTGGGGGTGTCATCGGATTTCTCGGCATTGGTGCTGTCGGCGATGAGCAGGAGAACACCTTCGTCGCCCCACTGCTTGAGTTTGGCTTCTTCGGTGGGCTTGCCGTCGAGGGGTGTGGCATCAAAGCGGTAGTCACTCGTATGAATCACACGGCCGGCCGGCGTCATCACCGCAACGCCTACACTGTCGGGGAATGAGTGGGTGGTGTGGAAGAAATCAACCTGGAAAGGGCCAAGATCAATGTGGTCATCGTGGGTAATCGTGTGCAGATCCATCTCGCCCAAAAGTTTCTGCTCGCGCAGTTTGACCTCGAGCAAGCCGCGCGTCAGGGCCGTGGCGTAGACGGGCGCTTTCAGTCCTTCCTCAACGAGGTAGGAGAGCGCGCCAATGTGGTCTTCGTGACCGTGGGTGAGGATGACGGCGCGCACGTCGTCGGTGCGGTTCAGCACGTACTCGGCGTCCGGGATGACAATATCAACTCCGTGCATGTCGCTTGTGGGGAACATCAGCCCTGCGTCAATGATCAGCAGATCGCGACCTGCCTCGAGCACCATCATATTCTTGCCGATTTCACCCAGCCCTCCCAGCGGGACGACCCGCAGCAGGGGCTTTACATCGCCCGCGCCCTGATTGGCGGCGTTTTGAGCGCCGTGTTCCGAACTATCCATACAACTTCCTTTCTTGGCGCGCACGGCCGTGCGCCGCACGCAATTGCTTCTTCAGAAAAATCATCAAGGCCGGGGCGCATCCTGCCCAGGCCAGAATCAACCATCAATCGAACGCACGCCAGCGTATGACGCAGGTGCAGGCTACAGGAGCCGCATCTGCGCGGACCCGCTGTCGTCGTCCTGCGCGCTGTTCTGCGCGCTGTGCGGCGCGGGTGCGTTGCTGTGTGGCG
>DIAV01000312.1:1903-2830 GCA_002415895.1 Anaerolineales bacterium UBA5069
CGCCGCGCGCGGCAGCCTCATTGGCGCGTTGTGCGCGCGCGATCAGCGCAGGCAGTTTTTCAATATCCTTCTCAAATTCAACGCGCCACGCTGGATTACGCAACGCCGCCGCCGGATGGAACATGGGCAGCAGCGCGCGTCCGTGTCCAATATTCTTGACCTGCCCGTGAATCCTGGTAATGGAGGCGCCGGGCAGCCAGCGGTTCATGCTGTGACGGCCCAGCGTGACAATGATGCGCGGGTTTATGAGGGCAACCTGGCGCGAAAGATAATCAGCGCAGGCCGCGATTTCGTCTGGTTCAGGGTCGCGATTCTCGGGCGGGCGGCACTTGACGATGTTTGTAATGTACACATCGGCGCGCGCGATGCCAACGCGTTCCAGATTGTCGGTGAGAAAGCGACCGCTGCGGCCAACAAAGGGCAAGCCCTGCTTGTCTTCGTCAAAGCCCGGCCCCTCACCCACAAAGAGCACAACAGAGGTGAAGCTGCCGTCGCCCGGCACGGCATGGGTGCGCGTGTGCGCGAGCTTGCAAAGCAGGCAGACGCGCACCTCGGCTTCCAGTTTCTTGAGCGCCGTCGCGCGCTCCGCCACACTCAGTTGCAACAACGGGCTCCTGGATGGTTCCGAGGCGACATCCATACGTACACTCCGCATTCCTGCACGATGTATTCATGCCTGCGGCCACACGCGCCGCCTGTTTATCGTATTCGCGTTCAGCCATTCAATCGTGCTTTACTCGAGGGAATCGGACTTGGGTTTGGGTGAACCTGTACGGGCATTGCCGTTGTCGAAGCGACCTCTAAACTTATAGAATTCTACCACAGCGCAGGAATCGCGTCGAACTGCCTAACCATTATCTGACAGGTGCGCTACGGAATGGCGCCACGCGCCCATTGCTGCCCACCAGGGCTTCTCAAAAGTCAGGG
>DIAV01000363.1 GCA_002415895.1 Anaerolineales bacterium UBA5069
GGCGTGACATAGTTGAGTAGCCGCTGGTAGTGGGTGATCATGAGAAAGCCGCGCTCGGGTGTGGCCAGCTTGTTGATGCCATCCGCCACCACACGCAGCGCGTCAATGTCGAGGCCCGAGTCCGACTCGTCAAGAATGGCAAACTTGGGCTCGAGCATGGCCATTTGCAGCACTTCGGTGCGCTTCTTCTCTCCGCCCGAGAAGCCGTCGTTCAGATAGCGGCGCGCAAAGGAGGGGTCTACATTGAACTCGCTCATCTTCGCGTTCAATTCCTTGCGGAACTCGCGCATGGGCATGAGGTTGCTGCCGATGACAGCGTTCTGCCCCGTCTGCTCCTTGCGCTCGGTGTAGCCACGCACATTGGAGACAGCGGTGCGCAGGAAGTTGGCCACGCTTACGCCGGGCACGGCCACAGGGTACTGAAAGGCGAGGAAGATGCCCGCCTTGGTGCGCTCGTCGGCTTCCATCTCAAGCAGGCTGACGCCATCAATCAGGATGTCGCCTTCGGTGACGGTGTAGTGGGGATGGCCGGCAATCACATAGGCCAGCGTCGACTTGCCCGAGCCGTTGGGGCCCATGAGGGCGTGGATTTCGCCGCTGTGGAGCGTCAGATTCACGCCCTTGAGGATCTCGGTGTCCTCGACGGTGGCGTGCAGGTTGCGGATTTCAAGAACACTCATGTTGCTTCTTTCCTCTCAAGTGCGAAAAACGTGGCTACGAATACATCGATTCTATATGAATGAAAGCGGCCTGTCGGTAACAAATACCGAAAACAGGGCTTCCGGCACTCAGGCTCACTCAGGCTGCCGCAGCAATTGCGGTCGGGCGCACAACAAAAGAGCAGCGCGAGTGGCCGTCCATCATGCACGCCGAAAGCGTAACCTCGGAGCCAAGCACACTGCGCATCATCTTCTCATCCATGTCGCAGATTTCGCGATGCTGCTGCGCCAGTTCATGGTAGGGGCAGTTGTAGGCTGTGAGAATGATCGAGCCATCGGCCTGAACGATGTTGTCGGTGAGGACGCCCCGTTCTTCCAGCGCACCTGCCATTTCGGCCACACGCTGCTGCAAACCCAGCCCGCGCACCGAGCCGGCATAGCGCTGCGCCAGCCGGTTGCCCACGCGATCGAGCAACATTTGCGCGCGCGCAGGGCCTTCAATGTTGAAGACCTCCTGCAGGAGCGTCAGCGCCAAATCGTCACAGTGGCAGCCAAAAAGCTCCTGCGCCTTGTCTGTCATCGCGTAGACATGGTGCGGGCGCCCCACGCCATTGTGCACGCTCTGCCGGCGAATGTAGCCCTCGGCCGTAAGTGTGTTGATGTGCTGGCGCACCGCGGTTGTCGTCACGCCCAGCAGCGCCTCCATCTCCTTGACGGTGGCGGTGCCGTGGCGCTGCAGGTGCTCAATAATCTGGCGGGTGGGCGACTCTTTGCCCCCGCTGTGGCTCAACGTCTGTGTGCTCATGGCGTCTCGGTCTACATGGCCGCGGCGAATGTGCGACGCAAGAAAAATGACAGCTTGGTTATGATTATGCTGGACAAAAACAATTTTGTCAAATGAATATGTTTTTATTTTGGTTTATCAAGAGTTACCGGAGCAGCGCATGCGCGCACTGCGCATCACGCGCCGAGCCAACGCGTGCGGTATGATAAACGCGGCTGCAAATTGACGAACACCTGTCAACCCACCCATTTTCAGGAGGCCCACATGCCCGAACGCATTGGCTTTATTGGACTCGGCATCATGGGGCGCGGCATGGCGCACAACCTGCGCAAGGCCGGCTTTGCCCTCACCGTGTGGAACCGCACCGCAGCGCGCATGGATGAGTTGGTGGCGGCGGGCGCGCAGGCCGCAGCATCCCCCGCCGACGTGGCCGCACAGAGCGACATCATTTTTATTTGCGTCAGCGACACGCCCGATGTGGAAGCAGTGATTCTGGGTGCAGAGGGCGTCATGCACGGCGCGCAGCCAGGCGCGCTGGTGGTGGATTGCAGCACAATCAGCCCCAAAGCCACGCGCGATCTGGCTGCCAGGCTGGCCGAACATGGCATTGGCATGTTGGACGCCCCTGTGAGCGGCGGCAGCGAAGGCGCGGCGCGCGGCACCCTCAGCATCATGGTGGGCGGCCCCGCCGACCAGTTTGCGCGCGCCCTGCCCGCCTTCGAGGCCATGGGCAAAACCATTACCCACGTGGGCGACCACGGCGCGGGGCAAACCGTCAAGGGCGTCAACCAGGTGCTGGTGGTGGGCAACTGCCTGGCCATGTGCGAGGCGCTGCTCTTTGCACAAGCAGGTGGCGTTGATCTGGAAAAGACGCACGCGGCGATTAGCCAGGGCGCGGCGGGGAGCTGGATGTTCAGCAACCGCGGCCCGCAAATTATCGCGCGCGACTGGCGGCCCGGCTTTACAATTGACCTGCAGCAAAAGGACCTGCGCCTTGTGCTGGAAGCCGCTGAGGAGTTGGGCGTGCCGCTTGTGGCCACGGCGCTGATCAACAACCTCTACCGCACGCTGCAAGCGCGCGGGCTGGGTGGCGACGGCAACCACGCGCTCATGAAGGCGCTTGAAAATCTCGCCGGATTTACGGTGGGCGAGCAACCTGCGCCCTCTGCAAAAGTGGCGCAGTAACGCCCAGCAGCCATGCCCGCGTCGTGGTATGATTGCATCATAATGGGTTTGCGCTGCTCATTGATCTGGCATACAATCATTAAAGTTGTCTATATAGTTTGATTATCGAACCATCGCGCCCAAGGCCTGGGACTTGCTCCGCTCGATCTGGGAGGACTCCCACCAAATTGGGCGCGATTCGCGTGTATGCTTGGCAGGCAAATACGCCTCGGTCCCCGATTGGGCAAGGCGGCAGAACAGAAAAGAACGGAAGCTGGAATATGTGGAAATGGATTATCGGCCTCATTGTGGTCGTGGCGTTGGCGGGTGGCGGCTGGTATTACTACCAGAATGTCTATTTGCCTCAGCAGACGGCAGCGGAAACTCCCCAGTATGAAATGTTCACCATTGGCCGCGGCGACATCGCGGCCACCGTCAACGGCACGGGCAGCATCCAACCCGAGCAGGAAGTCGCGCTCTCGTTTCGCAGCGCGGGCCGTGTGGACGATGTGCTGGTGAGCACGGGGCAGGCCGTGGAGGAAGGGCAACTGTTGGCCACGCTCGAGACAACCGATCTCGCGCTTGCGCTCGCGCAATCCAAAGTGAACCTGCAAATCGCGCAGGCGCAGCTCGCCAAGCTCGAGAATCCGCCCGAGGAGAACGACATCCTGTCGGCGCAGGCAGCGGTGGAGGTGGCGCAAAGCAGCGTGGCCGGAGCCGAAGCCTCGCTCAACGCGGCGCGCAGCGGCTACAGCCAGCTTTTTGCCGACAACACAGCGGCGCAGATGCAGGTTAACGAAGCCAACCTGCGCCAGGCCGAGGTCAACCTCAAATCGGCGCAGCAGCAATACAACCGCGTCAAGGATCAGCCCAACATTGGCGAATTGCCCCAGGCCGCGCAGTTGGAGTCTTCCACGCTCGCCTATGAGGTGGCGCTGGCGCAAACACAACTCACCGACGAAGGGCCGACCGACGCGCAGGTCTCCAGCTCGCTCAACCAGATTGCGCAGGGTGAGGTGCAGGTGCGCCAGGCCCAGGCCAACTTGATCCAGGCGCAGAACAATCTCACCAATTTGCTGGACGGCCCATCACAGGAGGACCTTGACATTGCGCGCGCACAGGTGCAGCAGTCACAACTGAGCGTGCTCCAGGCAGAGAATGCGCTGGCCAATGCGCAGTTGGTTGCACCCTTTGCGGGCATTGTCAGCGTCGTCAACATTGCCGCGGGCGAGCTTGCCGGCGGCGGCCCCGCGATTGCTTTGGCGGATCTGGGCCAGTTCCACCTCAACGTGCTGGTGGACGAAACCGACGTGCGCGCGATTCAAGTGGGCCAGGCGGTGTCACTGCGCGTCGATGCGCTGCCCGACACGCCGCTGACAGGGACTGTGACCGAAATCTCGCCCACCTCCCAGAATGTGGGGGGCGTCGTGGCCTACGAATTGACAATTGTGCCCGACACCACCGACGCGCCACTGCGTTCGGGCATGAGCGCAACAGCCGTTATCACCACGGCCGATGTGCCCAACGCCATTCTTTTGCCCAACCGCTTTATTTCGCTCAACCGCGACTCGGGCGAAGCCTCTGTCTACAAGATGGTGGATGGCACGCCGGTGCCGCAAATGGTTGAACTTGGGCTGCGCAATGAGCGCGAAAGCCAGATCCTCGCGGGCTTGACGGACGGCGACGTTGTCGCCCTGGTGACGCTCACCGGCGCCGAACAATTGCAGCGCGCTTTCGGCAACTAAAGGCTGCTTCCTGCAAGTGCGCGACACGATGCGTAGCGGC